>DAITMW010000419.1:0-5646 GCA_036834945.1 Steroidobacteraceae bacterium | reverse complement strand
GAGGAGGAAGGCGCTGAAGGTCCACCCCAGCTGTATCTTGCTCAGCGCGTAGTCGCGGGCGAGGGCAACCCCGGCGATCGAGATGTTGGTGCGATCCAGGAAGGCGATCGTGCTCAGCAGGAACAACCAGAAGATCAGGAAATACCGCATGGAGGGCTGCTCCTTCGAGGTTCCGACAGCTGACTTTCCTATATACTATCGTATAGGATCTGAGTTATTGCGCCTATTAGCGCAACCTAAAAGAGAGGCAGGCATGAGCAGAAGCCAGGGATTTCTCGCTCTACTCCTAATCGTCTTCAGCTCGTGCGGGGCCGCGGTCCCGCTGGCGCAGAGGATTGGCCACACCGATCCCGCCCGGTACCGCCCGCTGCAGGCCGTGCACGAAGGCGCCGGGTCCATGGATTTCGAAGCGATCCTGGATGCCCAGGCACTCAGCACCAACCTGATCTTCGTGCATCGCGGCGTCATCCAACCCCACAGCGGCATCGGCGAGCATTTCCACAATCAATGCGAGGAGATGTTCGTCATCCTCGACGGCGAAGCCCAGTTCACCGTCGATGGACGTACATCGACACTCAAAGCACCCGCGGGCGCTCCCGACCGCATGGGGCATGCCCACGGCATCTATAACGCCACGGACAAACCTGTTCAGTGGCTCAACATCAACGTGGGCCTCACCAAAACCTACGACACGTTCAATCTCGGCGACCCCAGAGTGGGTGTGCCGATCGATCCCATCCCGCAATTCATCACGATGCGTCTGGAGCGGTCCAGACTACAGCCGCTGGCGGTGAAGGAAGGTGAGGGCCAAGTACACGGCAACATCCAATACCGCCGTGTCCTCGAGCCCAGTGTCTTCTCCACGACCTGGTCCTACGTCGACCACCTTCTTCTGCCGCCCGGCGCCTCGCTCGAGCCACGAAACCAACCCGACGTGAGCAACGTCTACTATGTGCTCGCCGGCGAGGGCACGGTCAGCGTCGATGCCGAATCGGCTGGCTTTCATACCGGTGATGCGATTCCCCTCGACCTGGGCCAACGAGCGCGCTTTACCAACACAGGCGCCGCGCCCCTGGAATTCATGGTGATCGGTGTTGCCCGCGACATGGCGGCCAAAGCCGCGCTGCTGACGGCGCCCCGCACCGGCCCGCAGGGCAAGCGCTGAGCATCGACGGACCGGTCCCCTTTGCCGCGTCCGCCCACCCTCGAAAGGAGCTGAAGATGGATAGAAGGTCATGGTTGAAGTCACTTGCCCTGTTGGGCGCCGCCGGTCTCATCCCCAAGCCCCGGCGTGCGCCGGCCGCGACAGCCGCCTCGAGCACCCGCCATCCGATCGTGCTCTACTGTGACCTGGCCATCGACCCCGCCCGCGAGCAGGAGATGCTCGATGCCTACCACCATCATTTCAAACCCGTCGCGGAAAAACACCCCGGCTACATCGACCTCAAGATGCTGAAACTGCGCCAGGTGGTCCAGGGCGGCCCGGCCCCGGCGAAGAGTATCAACTATCGCTTCCAACTGACCTACGAGAGCGAGGAGCTCCGCCAGAAGTGGATTGCCTCACCCGAGCACCGCAAACACTGGCCGATGATCGAGAACACCGTGACCGACAAGGGCTACCTGGTCCTGCTCACGGAGGAAGTATGAGCTCTCACGCCAGGTTGGCCCTGGCGGTGTTGACTTCGACGATGCTGATCGGGACCTTGGACGCCGCTGTGACACCGTCGGCGTCCGCTACAGAAGCCCAGATCGTGCGCCTGGACCCCGCGCTCGATGCCGTGATCGCTCCCGGCACGAAAATCGAACAAGTGGCGACCGGATTCAAGTTCACGGAAGGACCGATGTGGCGGGCAGGGCGCCTGTGGTTCTCTGATCTGCTCGATGACAAGATGCTGGCCGTCACGCCACAAGGCAAGACCGAGGTGTTGATCACCAACTCCGGCGGCGTGAAAAATCCGCCGCCGCAGGCCTACTTCGGCTCCAACGCCATGGCTCCCGACCGGGATGGGTCGGTGCTGATGATCCAACAAGGCGGCCGCAGGATCGTGCGCCTCGACAACCAGTTGCACATCCACCCGTTCCTCGACCGTTATGAGGGCAAGAGACTCAACAGCCCGAATGACCTGGTCTTCGCCCCCGACGGCGCGCTCTGGTTCACGGACCCGCCCTTCGGACTCCTCGGCATGGACAAGGACCCCGCCAAGGAGCTGCCCTTCAACGCCGTATTCCGCTACGCCGGCGGTACGCTGACACCGGCGATCGCCGACCTCACCCTGCCCAACGGCATCGGCTTCTCCCCGGACGGCAAGACACTCTACGTCTCCAATTACGGCCCGAAGCGATACGTGAAGGCCTACGATGTCGGACCCAACGGCAAGCTCTCCAACGGACGCACGCTGATCGAGTATTCCGGCGACACACCCGGCAAGGAGGGCCCGGACGGTCTCAAGGTCGACAGCGCGGGCAATATCTGGACGACAGGTCCGGGCGGCATCCGGATCATCACCCCCCGTGGCAAGGTGTTGGGACAGATCAAGCTGCCGCAGGTGGCCGCGAACCTCGCCTTTGCCAACGAAGGCCAGACGGTGTACATCACCGCATCCACGACCCTCTATCGCCTGGCCGTCGCCACCCGCGGCACCATGCCGCTGTACTCCGGGCCCTGAGCGGCAAGAGCGGCGGCTCGGCTCGTTGAATAGTCAGACAATTGCGCATAAACTCGGCGTGGATGGTACCGCTACCATAACGAATCAGGGCGCTCATGGATCCTTCGTACCCGACCCCCTCCGCAACGGTCTCATCGCAGTGCCGCGGCCGACGTCCACGAGGATTTCGCTGGCTGGGCAACGTGGGACTGCTATTGATCTGCGGTCTGTTCGCAGCCGCCGCATCCGCCGCCGAGGCCAACGGGTCGACAGTCACCTTGACGCTGCACGCGGGCGAGAAGGGCCCGCTCATCAGTCGCCACCTTTTCGGCCAGTTCGCCGAGCACCTCGGACGGGGCATCTACGAAGGCATCTGGGTTGGCCCGGACTCCTCCATTCCCAACACCCGCGGCATCCGCAACGACGTCGTGGGCGCCTTGAAAGCCCTTCACGTTCCGAACGTACGCTGGCCCGGCGGCTGCTTCGCGGATGAGTACCACTGGCGCAAGGGCATTGGTCCGGCCAAACAGCGTCCCGCCACGATCAACGCCAACTGGGGTGGAGTCATCGAGCCGAACACGTTCGGCACCCATGAATTCATGGATTTCCTGGACCAGATCGGCGCGGAGGCCTACCTCTCGGTCAATGTCGGCTCGGGCACCGTCCAGGAAGCGTCCGAATGGCTGGAATACATGACCGCCGGCGAAGCTGACACACTGGGGGCCGAGCGGGCCGCGAACGGGCACTCGGCACCCTACAAAGTCCCCTTTGTCGGCATCGGCAACGAGAACTGGGGCTGCGGTGGCGCGATGTCGGCGGAGCACTATCTCAGCCAACTCAAGATCTACAGTCACTTTGTCCGCGGCTACGACCCTGCGCAGCCGCTGCGGAAAATTGCCGTGGGGTCGGATGGCGGCACCAGCGACTATACCGACACTGTCATGAAAGCGTGGCAGAACCACGTGTGGAGCTGGGACATCGACACGGTCTCCCTTCATTACTACAGCGTTGGAAAATGGCCACCGTCCTACCGGGCCACCGGGTTCACAGAGACCGAATACGCGACTTTCCTGAGCCAGACACACCGCATGGAGGATGTCATCCGCGCCCAGGAAACCATCATGGACCGGTACGACCCGAAAAAGACCATCGGGCTCGCGGTCGATGAGTGGGGCTCGTGGCTGGCACCCACGCCGGGAAGCCATCCAGGGTTTCTCGAGCAACAGAACAGCCAGAGAGATGCGGTATCCGCCTCCCTCGGCATCGACATTTTCGCACGCCATGCCGACCGGGTGCGCATGGCCAACATCGCCCAGATGATCAACGTCCTGCAGGCGATGATCCTCACCCGCGGCGGTCAGATGGTCCTGACCCCCACCTACCACGTATTCCACATGTATGTGCCGTTCCAGGACGCGACCTCCGTGCCCCTCGACTTTGATCCGGGCACCTATGCGCACGGTGATGTCCAGCTGCCTCGCCTCGATGCCATCGCGGCCAGGGACAAGAACGGGAAGCTGTGGCTCGCGGTAACCAACATCGACGCCGTGCGGCCAGCGCGCATCGAGATTGTCACCGACGGCCAACACGTCAGCGCGGCGAGCGGGCAGATCCTGTCGGCGCCCCACCTCGACAGTGTCAACACCTTCGATGCACCGGATACCATCCAGCCCAAGCCGATTGCCGCTCGCGCCTCGAAAGGCAGGATCACCTTACAACTCGCGCCGGCCTCCGTTACGGTCGTGAGCCTGGAAGTGGAGAATTGAGAATGACAGCGCAATGGCTTCGTCTGGGACTTCTGTGCATCACCGCGCTGACAGGGTCCGTCGCATCCGCGCAACTCCAAACTGCGGCTCCGCCGGTCGTCCCTGGCGCAAAGCCCGTCGCTATGGAACACATCAAGGTCCACGGCACCGCTCTCGAGGGCAATCTGGAAGGCGAGGCGGTCGATCGCGACGTGATTGTTTTTCTGCCACCGGGATACGCCAAGGAGAAGTCGAAGCGTTACCCCGTCGTGTATGCCCTGCATGGCTATTGGATTGGCGCGGAGCAGTGGAGTCACGAAATCCACGTCCCGCAGACCATCGAAGGCGCTTTTGCGCAGGGATCACACGAGATGATCGTCGTGCTCCCCGACTCCAAAACGCATTACAACGGCTCGATGTATTCCAGCTCCGTCACGACCGGTGATTTCGAACGGTTCGTGGCCCACGATGTCGTCACATACATCGACGCCCATTACCGCACAATCCCCGACCGGCGCAGCCGCGGCCTCGCCGGCCACTCCATGGGTGGCTATGGCGCAACCCGCATCGGCTTCAAACATCCCGACGTGTTCGGCAGCCTCTACATCATGAGCCCCTGCTGCCTGTCCGCCCGGGAGCCTGGAGACCATGCCGCGGAGCTCGAAAAAGTTGCCAGCACCCTCAAATCCGCCGCGGACTCGGCCAACCTGCCTTTCTTCACGCGAGCCCAACTCGCCAGTGCCGCGGCTTGGTCACCGAACCCGAAGAACCCGCCGCTCTTTCTCGACCTGCCCACGAAGGACGGCGTACCGCGGCGGGAAGTCCTCGCCAAATGGGCGGCCAACGCACCGCTGGACTTCATCGATCAGTACATTGGCAACCTGAGGCAGTATCGCGCCATCGCGCTGGACGTCGGCGACCAGGATGGCTTGCGCGGTGATACCGCGAGACTCCATGAGGCTCTCGATGAGTACGGTATCGCCAATACCTTCGAGGTTTATTCCGGCACCCACACCAGCGCTGTGGCGGATCGCTTTCAGAACCACGTGATGAAGTTCTTCAGCGACCATCTGTGCTTCACGCCAGGCTGCTCCTGAGGATAGTGCGGCCGCGAAAGGCACGGCCAAAGGAGCCGGCAAAAAACCCGGGATGATCGCCGCGGTCCGCCTAAAGCCACTTGAAGCCGCAGGCTAGGGTGTAAAAGAGCGACCCCGCGAGTGCGATGTAGAGGCCCAGCGCCCAGACCTTTGCGGATG
>DAITMW010000418.1:0-5704 GCA_036834945.1 Steroidobacteraceae bacterium | reverse complement strand
GCGGTGCCGAGTCCGACACGACAATCGACGGCGCCGCGGCGAGCCGCGAGAGGTGCTCCGGCACCTTCGCCGGCGCGGGCGTCAACATCTGCGGCTCCGGTGCGCTCGCCACCTGGGGCTGTTTGATGATCACCGAGTGGTCGGTGTCGAACTCGAAAATCAAACCCGTGCCACGCAACATCCGCTCGAGTGCCTCGCGAGGCTCGAACACGCCGTACACCGGCTGGGTGCGGATCTTGTACAGGCTGTCGGTGGAGAGGAAGAGAACCTCCACTTTCGACTGGTGGTAGAACTCGAGGATGGCTTTCGGGAATTCGTCGGGGTGCAGGTCGAATTTGACCTTGGGATCGGCGGCCCAGGATGTTGGGGGGCACAGGGCCGCGGTGAGCATCAGGAGGCTCAACACACAACGGCTCAACAGGTTTGGCAACCCCTTGGTTTCCATACGCCCGTCAGCCCGGATCCTGCTGTCCATGTTCCCTGCCACCGTAGGCAGTCTGCCACGTGTGCAACTGCACGAACGAGAGCTGCGTCAATACAGCCACCATCACCCGGGAGGAGTTCCGTCTCGTCTTGCGCCACATCATCTCATCCATGGCTTGCAGTGCTCAGGCGGCGGCACGCCAGCCTTGGTTGGGCCAGTGGCGCAACCATGCTTCCGTTCCCATGAAGTCCAGGAGCTCGGCGAGCCCGGGTCGGATTTTGCTCGCCTTGCCCGATAACGCCAGCGTCAGCTTGTTTCGATCTACGAGTCCCTCCTGTACCAATGCGCCATCGAGCAACAGGTCGCGCATGAAGCTGATGTTGTGCTCAAAAATGCCGCGCACGTGGCGGTCTATCAGGCCTTTGTTGCGACGATTCGCGACATCGCGCGGTAGCTCGGGATAGAACGCCCGGCGGGCGATGGCGCGGTCCCAGCCACCATAAGTAAGAATGTGGACCGGGATGCGCAGGCAGAGCTCAAGGACCGGTTGCGAGTACAGCGGTGACACTCGCTCCGGATCATCCGGAAGGCCGAATGGATCGTAGAACTCCCATGGGCCCATTACCTGGGCGGCGTGCCAGAGCTTGCCACTGGGGGTTCCGCGCGGGTCACTCAGTAATGGATGTACGTACTGCGAACTCCCGTAGACCTCGTCGAGCACTTCTCGACGAACCAAGGGCATGAATTGCCCTAACTGGTCTCGGAGGCTCCATCGACGATGCTGCACTCGCTCCGCGAACGCCTCGCGTAATACGTGCCAGATCGAGACGCGATCCATCCGCGCGGAGTCGAACGCGATGCGCAAGAACTGCGGACCAAGCCCGCGGTAGTGCAGATAGTCGCCAGCCGCGAAGAAAGCGTTGTTTTGGTAAAAAAGCTGGTCACCGCCCCACCCCGTAAAGGCGGCGGTTGCATTGTGCGTAGCAGCAAGGTCCGCATCCGGACGGCTGTTCTCAAGGTAGTACAAGTAGTTCGCCGGCTCGTGCGAGGCCTCGCAGTCGAGCAGCGGGCGTAGATCCAGGGTCGAGTTCCGGGGGCGCTCCAGGAGCTCGCTTCCCCCGGATTGAGCAACCTGGCGGGCAAAGTGACGCTCGTCCAGGTCCGGGCCGACCGGATAGAAATGGAAGCAGGTGAGCTTCGACTTCGCCGGGCTTGTGCGTAGGGCCGCGTAAAGGATCGACGAGTCGAGACCACCGGACAGCGATAGCGTGATGGCGCTATAGCAGGAGGCCCACGCCCGAACCACGTCCGTGACGCAGTCCCGCAAGGCACCAGTGGCCTCCTCCGGATCGTCAACGACGTCCGAGTTCGCGATCCGCAACGGGTCCCAGTAGAAGGAGCTGCGAGCGTCGTCGTCGCGCAGCTCGACACACTCGCCACCAAGTACTTGAGACACCTCGCGCAGGCCGGTCGCGTGCGTGGGGCCCTTCATCATGCAAATCGACGCAGCCAGGTAGCCCCAGTCAGGGCCGAAGGGTCCCAGCCCAAGATGCTGGATGTCCTTCATCGCCGAGAAATAGAGCCTCACGCCGCCGAAGCGGACGGTAACGCAAGGAAGGCCGGCCGATGGATCGCGCAGAACCCAGCTCGTCCTCGAGGCGTCGTCGTGAAGGAAGGCTACGTAACGTCCCCAGTAGTGATCCACCAGGTGGCGACCTTGGGACGCCAGAATTTCCCGGGTACGGGAGGCGTCCAAGGAAAGGGGTGCGGCGACCGAAGCGCTATTGCTCGGGCGTTCAAAGAGCTTGCCCAGCACAACGCCCCCTCTGCCAGAGAGGCAGTGGGGTTCGCTGGATCCGACTCTCATGCCGGCGTACCCCACGAAAAGTCCCTTTTTTCTGAGGGCGACCTGCCACTCAGGCGAATGCGACGCGTGCCGGTCTATGAGACGTAGCGCGGTCTCCCGCGCAGCGGCGTCATCATCGTGCCATACAAGTGCCAGATAGCGGAACAAGACCCTTCTCTTTTACGTTCGTTAAACGACCAGAATGGGAGAAAAGCCCCTGACATAGTCCGGGGTGTCGTTGAACACAAAATCTTGCTGCTGAACCCAGCAATGGGCATAGAACGGATCGGTCTTCACCCCAAAGACCCATTGAGGGAAAAAGTCATACCCCGCCAGGAAATTGACCAGGGTCAATGAGTCCAGCAGGCAGGCGTCTTTAGCCGTGTAGAACAGCGGCCTCAGATGTGCGAACGCGGTCACCAGCGGACGTAACGTGCCCGCATCCAATGTGGAGGTCGAAGGCCCGCGCTTTTTCCGCAGGCGGGCGGCCTGCACAACCTCCTTGATAGGACGCCGTTTCAGAGCCCATTTTGCCGAGGTATACGCAACGCAGACACGCCATAACTGCGCCAGCGTGGTGCGCGGGCGCGAATTGAGGTCGTGCTCAATCATCGCGAATTTCGGTGGCTCAGCGACTACTGGCGACGCCTCCTTACCCCTGGAGGCATCCTTCACTAGCAGACCTTGCTCGATCATTTTCGCAAGCAGGCGATTTTCGGCATCCGACTCGACGGCGGAGTCCGACGCAGGGACCGGCCAGCCCCTCACCCAGCGCCCTATCGGGTGCGCATGGGCCATTGACAAGTACTTGTCGCGCTCCAGATCCAGGAGCACGACCTGCTTGCCGGCAACGCAGACGTGGACATGGGGAGAGAGGAAGTAAGAGGCGCTCATCAAGATTTCGGACGTTCCAGAGCGCGCATGTCGCGTTTTTTCAATCGCCATCTCCCCGGCGCTCGCCCGAAGGGCTGCGAGAACACGCGCCAGCTCGCGAGATGCCTGGCCGTATCCAATACAGCTTCCACCAAGCGCTGAAGTTGGTTGTCTTCGCGATCGGCGGATATCAGGTTATGGCAAGCGGAGCTTCCTTGATCCGGGCTCGCCGCGCGCCGCCCTAGCGCCTAGGGACCCCCGAGGACCGCGCGTGGCCTTGAGTCTAACGGGAGTCGCCCATAATGCAACGACTGTGCACGTCTAATTGCGATGTTTTTGATGTGTGAAATCGATTGGACTTCGGGGCATTACGGAAAACAGCACCACGCCCGTCTACGTGCAAGCAATTCGTAGGAGTCCGTTACAGCAGGCCATCGAGTCGATCCAGGTCGTTGATGACCCGCCAATGGCCGCCGCCTTTCTCTACCTTGGCGCGCCAGGAGTCAAGTCGCGTCAGGTATTCGCGCGGATCGAAATTGTCGGACCTGAGCTTGGTCACATTCAGTGCCACGACATCGAATCCCTTGAAATCCAGCGGGAGATTTTCCCGGACATAACCTTTCGCCAGGTCCTCCTTCATGTCGGAGAAGATCAGGATCTCTTTGCGACCGGTGTCTTTTTCCTTGAGGAACTCGATCGCCTGCAACAACCCGCCAGTGATGTCCGTGTAGGGAGCCGCGGTCGACTGGTCGATGAACTTCTCGACCCGGCTGGCGAAAGCACGCTTCTGCTGATTCGCGGTGCTCGGCCGCTCATCGAAAGTTGCCTTGGCAATGATGTTCTTCTCGCTGAAGCTCCCGGTATCGATTCGCGCGACGGCGATGGAGTCCGCGGGCTGCAAGCGTGACAGCGCGTACAGGATGATCTGCTCCGTCTTGTTCACCTGCCTGTTATAGGTGCCGGAAGTGTCAACGAGCAGATAAACGCCCGTGTTGCGGGGTTGTGCCGAATGGGTACAGGCACCAAATGGCAGCACTGCGACCAACAGCAGCGCGATGATCGAACGGTGCTTCATGATCGGACCCCCTGCTCCTGCCAGGTTTCCGGTGCGGCCTGCGAGCTCATTTCCGCCGCCTCGTCGGCCGCGTCTTCCGCCGCGGCCATCGCCATGCGAGTCTCGATCCACAACGGCACGAACAACAGCAGGTCATACAACTGCTGAGTCAATGTGCCCAGATGACGCGCGCCATTCCCGAGTATGCGCAGCAACAACGCGAGCACCCGCAGCAAGCCGATCGCAAAGAGACCCATGACGGTGCGCAGCGAGTGAACAAACGTCTCGAGGGGAATCGCGACAAAGACCAGTGCGAAAGGCAGAATGAAGCCCATCCCCATCTGGGCGGCGGTGGTGATCCACAGATGCTGATTCACCAGCGACGTCGTATCACCCCGCAGTAGCGAATTCGTCGCCAGCTCATCCTGCAGGAGCACTTCACGCATATAGGCCAGGCCCGCCTCGATGCTCGCCATCAGAAGCAGGATTGCAAAGGTGATGAAGATCATCCGCACCCGCATCTTGTCCGACAGCGCGCTGATCACCGGAAAGAGCCGTGTGATGCGCAGTGACTCCATGAGGAACAACCCCATGGAGATCTCCACCATGATGATCACGAGTGCAGCGATGTCCGCGGTGCGAAACGCGCCGATGAAACTCGTGCCTCCGACCATCTCGGCCATGGGCCGCGCGATCAGCGTGAAGTTGATGGCGGCACCCGCAGTAGCCACGGCGAGAACCAACGCCGAGACGAAGAAATAGACCACGGAGGAGGACGACAGGATGGTCGCCGCCCGGTCCTCCCCTCTCACGATGGAATCGTACTCCTCCATGTGCCGGTCAATGGTGACTGACCTTTCCAGGACACTGGTGACACTCTTATTGACTCGCTCGAGCGTGTCCTGAATGCGCCGCCAGTCCGGCATCATCTTGCGCAAGAGCGAGTGACGCTCCGCGCTGGCCTTGCGATAGTCGTCCATGGCCTCGTCGTGAGCCTTCACCATGGATTTGTGGATGTCGGAAAGAATATCGACCCCGGTGTTGCGGGTGTCGAGTTGGGCTACAACCTCCACCGCTTTGGCCCAACCCGGTGCCTCGGGTGGCACCTCGACCGCCTTCTCCTGATCCTCCTCTATACGGAGGATGGCTTCGCTCAGCCTCCGATGCATGTCAGGGTAGCTCGCGAGGTCTTTGCGCACGGTGTCGCCCACCCGTACGAACTCGCGTTCGACGATGCGTTCTTTCGCCTCTCGTCCGGCCGCGAGCAATACATCACGATTGCGGGCCGCCAGCCGCTTTTCAGCACAGGCAACAGCGTGCGATGCAAGCCGGAAGCCGCGCGAGAGCGCCATCGCCAGCGCATGGATCGCCTGATGAGCGGTGCCCCTTGCGAGATACAAGGCAGTAACCAGCAACATCAGCAGGATGAGCGCCGACAGAGGCGGCCAGGGTGTGAACGCCAACAGACTCGTCATGGACATGTGAATGCTCGCTATATGACCCGTGT
>DAITMW010000417.1:0-5708 GCA_036834945.1 Steroidobacteraceae bacterium | reverse complement strand
CCAGGAAGTTGGCATCCGAGTAGCTGGCGTTCAGCTGGAACTTGTAGGTCTCGGAATAGCCGATACCGCCGCCCAGCTGGGCGCTCGGGCCTTCCTCGATCTTGTAGTTCACATCGACCAGGTCGGGCGCGCCGGTGACCGGGGTCGTCTCGAACTCCACGTTCTTGACGTACGGCAGGCGCTGGATGCGCTGCTTGGAGCGCTCCAGCGAGGTGTTGGACAGCCAACCGCCCTCGAGCTGGCGCATCTCTCGGCGCAGCACCTCGTCGTTGATCTTGCTCGTGTTCGAGAACGTGATGTTGCGGACGTAGACGCGATTACCCGGGTCGATGAAGAACGTCAGCTGCACGGTGTGCGTGGCGTTGTCCGGTGTGGGTACCGGCTCGACCTTCGCGAAGGCATAGCCGTCGCGTCCCAGGCGGTTCTGGATGAGCTCCTGGGTGGTGGTGATGAGCTTGCGGTTGAAGATCTCGCCCGGCTGCACCAGCACCAGTTGCTCGAGCTCTTTCTTCGGCACCACGAACGTGCCGGCGAGCTTGATGTCGCCGATCTTGAAGACGTCACCTTCCTGCACGTTCACCGTGATGAAGATGTCTTCCTTCTCCGGCGCGATCGCCACCTGCGTGGACTCGATGTTGAAATTCGCGTAGCCCCGGTCCATGTAGAAGTTACGGACCTTCTCCAGGTCGCCCTGCAGGGTCTCGCGGGAGTAGCGGTCGTCCTGCTTGTACCAGGAGAGCCAGTTGGGCGTTTTCAGCTCGAGAGTCTCGAGGATGTCCTTCTGTTTGAATTTCGTGTCGCCGACGATGTTGATCTCGCGGATCTTGGCGCGCTTGCCTTCCTTGATGTCGATCTTGATCTTGACGCGGTTGCCGCTCTCTTCGTCGACCTTCGTGTCGACGCGGACGCCGTACTTGCCGCGGCTGAAGTACTGGTCCGTGAGGTACTGCGTCACGTCCTCGAGTACCGAGCGGTCGAAAGTCTTGCCCGTCGCAAGGCCGACGTTGCGCAGCGACTTCTGCAGGTCCTCGGTCTTGATGTCCTTGTTACCCGTGATCTCGAAGCTCTCGATGGAGGGACGCTCGAGCACGACCACGACGAGGGTCTTTCCGTCGCGGCGCATCTGCACGTCGCGGAAGAAGTTCGTCGCGTACAACGCGCGAATCGCCTCGCGCACCCGCTGCGGAGTCAGGTGGTCACCGATGTTGACGGGCAGGTAGTTGTAGACCGTACCCTCGGAGACGCGTTGCAGGCCCTCCACTTTGATGTCGCCGACGACGAAGTCAGCTTCGCTCGCTGCCGCAGTGGTCTGCTGCGCGAGCGCCGACTGCGACACCGACAATGCGGAGTGCACGAACAGTGCGACGGAGACCATGGCGAGGCGCTTCATGCTTCGAATCACTTGTGTCTTTTGCAATGTTCTTTACAACTGTTGTTTACACGAGACCGCCGGACTGCCTCTGTGGGACAGTTCGGGAGAGATCTCGGATCCCCTTAATTACATTTTTGGCAATTAACCAAACTGGCGTGCGATATCGTTGAAGAGCGCGACACCCATCAGGAGGATGAGCAACGCTATGCCGACCTGCTGGCCGAAGGCCTGCGCCCGTTCGGAAAGCGGGCTGCCCTTCAACCACTCGACGGCCTGAAAGACGATCTGCCCGCCGTCGAGAATCGGAATGGGCAGCATGTTCAGAAATCCCAACGATAACGAGATGAGGACCAGGAACTCCAGGAAGGACGCGGTCCCGGCCTCGGCCGACTCACCCGCGTACTCGGCAATGGACAACGGACCGCTCAGGTTTTTCACTGAGACGTGACCCGTAACCATGCGCGCGACCAACCGTCCCTGCATCACCGTCATGTTCCAGGCTTCCGAGGAAGCCCTCTCCAACGCCCCCCAAAGCGTAAAGTCCGTGTGCAGCAGAATACTGTCAGGAACTGTAACGGGCGGTTGAAAGGCCTTGATGCGGCCGACCCGCTTGCCGTCCTCGCCCTGCTCGTTCGCCACGTTCACGGGGACCGTGTGGTCGCTACCCGCGCGGCGATACGTGATATCGACCGTCTCGCCGGGGTGCGTTCCAATGCGGCTGACGATGTCACGGAAGTCCTTTACGGACTCTCCTCCGATGGCGACGATCCGATCACCGCTCTTCAATCCAGCACGGGCGGCGGGACCATCGGGAACCACGGTCCCCAGGACAGCAGGCGCCGGCGGGAGCCAGAACTCGAAGCCGAGACCGCGGAAGAGCTCCGAGGGCTCCGTGAGTTTCACCCGCTCCGCGCTGTCGGGCACTCTCAGCTCCGCCACGCGTGGGCGGCCATCGCTGCCACGAACGGACAAGGCCGCATCGCCGTGCGAGCTCATCGCATCCAGCAGATCGAACACCACGTCACGCTGGCTCACCACGTTGACGCCGTTGATCGACTTGATCTCGTCGCCGGAGCGCAAGCCGGCTTTCGCGGCCACCGACCCGAGGATGACATCGCCGACGATCGGCTTCGTCTCGCTCGCGCCCTCCCACCAGAACATCCCCCAGAGGACGACGATGGCGAACAGGATGTTGAATGCGGGTCCGGCCAGGAGCACCAGGATGCGCTGCCAGGGCGGCTTACGTGTAAAGGAACGATCGAGGTCCGCGCTGGGCACCGGGCCTTCGCGCTCGTCCAGCATCTTCACATAGCCGCCCAGAGGAATGGCGGCCACGACGTATTCCGTGCGATCGGCCCCAGCGACTTTGCTGAACAGCGGCTTCCCGAAGCCGACTGAAAAGCGCAGCACCTTGAAGCCGAGCCGGCGTGCGACCCAGTAGTGGCCGAACTCGTGCACCGTGACGAGCAGGCTCACGGCTACGATGAACCACAACGCGTACCAGATCACACTCATGAGCGCGCGCCCCTCATTGCCTCACCTGTTGGGGTGCCCCCGCTGGATATGCCCCTGCTGAATTTGACAGGGGGCGCGAGCCGAATATCCGCTCACGAGCCCGTTGTCTGCTTTCCGCATCGGCGGCCAGAACATCCTCGAGAGAGCCGACGCCCCCGCCGCCACTTCGTGCGACTACGGCTTCAATGACTGTCGCGATCTCCAGAAAGTTCAATTGGCGGTCCAGGAACGCCTGCACGGCAACCTCGTTGGCGGCATTCAGTACGGCCGGGGTCAGCCCACCGGCCCGTGCCGCTGCCTGTGCCAGCGCGAGGCAACGGAACTTGTCCGGGTCGGGCGCACGGAAATCCAGGCGTGCCGTCCGGATCAGGTCCAGGAATTCTACACCGGAGGCGATTCGGTCGGGCCAGGCGAGCGCATGCGCGATCGGGGTCCGCATATCGGGCGACCCCAGCTGGGCCAGCACGGAGCCATCCAGGTACTCCACGGCCGAATGCACGATGCTCTGGGGGTGGACCACGACGTCGACCTGCTGAGGCGGCAGGCCGAACAGCAGACAGGCCTCGATGAGCTCGAGGCCCTTGTTCATCAACGTGGCCGAATCGACCGAGATCTTGCGTCCCATCACCCAGTTGGGATGAGCGACCGCCTGCTCCGGGGTGGCCGTTGCAATGGCCTCGCGGGTCCAGTCGCGAAACGGTCCACCGGAGGCCGTCAGCAACACGCGGCGCACTCCCGGGGGTGCGGATCCAACCTTCATGTTGTGCGGCATGCACTGGAAGATCGCGTTGTGCTCGCTGTCGATGGGCAGCAGGGTCGCCCCGCCGGCACGCACCGCTTCCATGAGCAGCGGACCGGCCATCACCAGGGATTCCTTGTTGGCCAACAACAGGCGCTTGCCCGCCCGGGCAGCCGCCAGCGTGGACCGCAGACCCGCGCCGCCGACGATCGCGGCCATCACGGCATCAACTTCCGACAGCGCGGCGATTTCGGTGAGCGCGTCCGCGCCGGCAAGGATACGTGTTGGTGCGGGGGTCGAGCCGTTGGTCGTGGCGTTCAGCAGGCGGCGCAAGTCGCCCGCGGCAGTCTCGTCGGCGAGAGCGGCGTACGCCGGGCGATAGCGTGCTATCTGCTCGGCGAGCTTCGTAACATTGCGGTTGGCACCGATCGCGACGAGACGGTAGCGATCAGGGTGACGTGCGACGACATCGAGTGTGCTCTCGCCGATGGAACCTGTGGAACCGAGCACTGCGACGCCGATCAAGCAATCACCCCCAGAATAGTGAGTCCGAAAAACAGCACCGGAGCGGCGCCCGTCACGCTGTCGATACGATCCATTACGCCCCCATGACCGGGAAAGAGAGTACCGCTGTCTTTGACTCCCGCGAAGCGTTTCAGGAGACTTTCCGTCAGGTCGCCGACGATCGAGAAGGCTACGGCCGCCAAACATAACGGTACGAAGCTGTACAGCGGTAGCGCGAACCATGCGCTTCCGGCGACCGCCACGACGGCGCTCAGGGCAAATCCACCGATCACCCCTTCCCAGGTCTTACCCGGGGACACCTCGGGCGCCAGCCGGATCCGACCGAAGCGGTGGCCGGCAAAGTAGGCGCCGATATCGGCGCTCCACACGAGCAACAACGTAAACAACACCCAGTGCGCGCCGTGCGGCAGATCCAGCAGGCGCACGAGCGCGAGCCACGCAGGAACGAGAGCCAGCACGCCGGCGAGCCCGGCCGACCAGGGAGCGACGTTACGCGGCGCGAAAATGATCCAGGCCAATGCCACAACCCACCATGCCAGAGCCGTCAGCAGAATGACGCGCAGGGCATCCGGTGCCGCGGTTATGGACCACGCGGCGGGTAAGAGCAGGCCAACCAAGACGACGTATGCGGCACGCGCGCGCGCACGCGTCGCACGCAGGAACGCGGACCACTCCCATGCACCGGCGAGCACGAGCGCGGTCAGGACGATCACCGTCGCGACAGGTGGGAGAAAGAACAGGACTCCGAGGAACAACACGGCGACGATGACCGCCGTGATGATCCGCTTGCGCAGCGATTCGGTCACGATGTCCCACCGCCCCGTTCTCGCGGGGCGGGGTTGCGGTGTACCCGCGTGGAGGCCCGATCATCAGGGTCAGCAACCTGCTCGCCCGTGAGACCGAAGCGCCGCTGCCGGCCGCCGAAGAACGCCAGGGCCGCTTCGAGGTCCGCTACCGCGAAGTCCGGCCAGAGCCGGTCACTGAAGAACAGCTCGGCGTAGGCCGCATTCCACAGGAGGAAGTTGCTGATGCGCTGCTCGCCACCGGTGCGGATCAGGAGCTCCGCGTCCGGCAGTCCCGCCAGCTGCAACTGGTCGGCGAAGCGCTCCTCGTCGATGTCCTGGGGTCTTAAAGCACCACTTGCGGATTGCTTCGCAAGCTTTTGAGCTGCCTGAACAATATCCCAACGCCCTCCATAGCTCATGGCAATCTGCAGACGCAGTCCCTCATTGTTGCCGGTCTTCTGTTCCGCCGCGGCGATCTGGGCCTGCAGGCGTACCGACAAGCTCTGGCGGTCACCGATGAAGCGGAGGCGCACGCCGTTCGCATGCAGCTCCGCGATCTCACGGTCGAGCGCCTCGACGAACAGTCCCATGAGGCTGGCTACCTCCTCGACGGGGCGGCGCCAGTTTTCGCTCGAGAAAGCAAACAGTGTCAGTGCCGTGACCTTACGGCGTGTGCACTCCTTGATACACATGCGCACAGGCTCGAGGCCAGCCTTATGGCCAGCCGAACGCGCGAGGCCGCGTGCCGCGGCCCAGCGTCCGTTACCGTCCA
>DAITMW010000416.1:0-5764 GCA_036834945.1 Steroidobacteraceae bacterium | reverse complement strand
ACCCGCCAGCCGCTGCGCCCGCCACCCGGCCTCGAGCACGAGTGTCGAGTGCGGCTCGACAATGAGCGCAGGCCCCGACACCGGCGAGGTCACCGCCCCACTCGGAATCAGCGGAACCTCCTGCCACGACCCGAACCACGCCCGCACCTTCGCAGGCAACGCTCCTTCAATCTGCGCCTGGGGGAGCCGCAACGACGACGCATCAACCGACGCCATGCGCGCTTCCACACGCACCGCATCGATGACCACACGCAACCCCTTCGCCGCAAATCCAAACCGCCGCAGATGCGCCGCCGAGAACGCCGACAGAACTTCTTCCAACGAAGCCGCCGGCACAGAAAGACTCGTCTCGCTATCGCCGGCCCGAAGCTCGAGCGCGTAATCCACCCGTATGTCGTCCGAACGGGAGCTATCACCCTCACCAAACGCCGCAAGCTCCGAGCGCGCCAGCGTCTCGAGCTCAGCAAGCCGCGACCGAGCCGTTACTAGCGCGGCTTCCGTCAGGGGAATCTGCAAACTGGCGCGCTGCATGGCCAGTCGATCCGCGACGCCAATGCCAAACGCGGAAAGAACGCTGGCGAGCGGATGCACCAGGATACGCCGCATGCCCGCGGCCTGCGCCACGCGACAAGCATGCTGACCAGCCGCCCCACCAAAACAAAACAACGTGAAATCGCCAGCATCGAGCCCTTGCCGTGTCGACACCTGGCGTATGGCGTTAGCCATCGCTTCAACGCCCACCTCCAAGAACGAGGCGGCAAGCGCCTCCGCTGTCGGCTTACGCCCGGTTGCCGCCCGGATGCGCTCCGCAAGCGACTCGAACTCTTTCGCAACAATCCCAACGTCGATGCGCGCCTTCCCATCAGTCCCGAAAACCGCCGGCAAAGTGTCGGGCCGCAAGTGACCCAGCAGCACCTGCACGTCAGTGAGAGTGAGCGGCCCACCGCGCCCATAACACGCAGGCCCGGGAT
The DNA here is from genome assembly GCA_036834945.1 of Steroidobacteraceae bacterium. Lineage (GTDB taxonomy): Bacteria > Pseudomonadota > Gammaproteobacteria > Steroidobacterales > Steroidobacteraceae > 13-2-20CM-66-19. The sequence continues at coordinate 4,793 of DAITMW010000416.1, read as the reverse complement.
CGCTTCCCGCCGAAGCCGGCCCCACCGCAAAGCGCCCATCCGAGAAATTGACGATGGAGCCACCGCCGGCCGCGATCGTGTGCACATCGAGCATGGGTTGCAGCAACCGCACCCCCGCGATGATGTGCTCGAAACGTCGTGGCAGCTCCTCGTCGATCAGAGACACGTCCGTGGAGGTGCCGCCCATGTCAAAGCCGATGAGTCGCGGCACTCCCAGCCGGCGCCCGATCCAACCCATCCCGATGAGGCCCCCCGCCGGACCCGACAGCACACTCGACACGGCATGGAAGCTCTCAACGGCCGCCAGACCGCCGTTACTCTGCATCAGCTCCAGCCTCCCGTGAGGATCCAGCTTGTGCAGCTCGCGTTGCAGTCCGCCGACATAACCTTTCAAGGGCGGCGCGAGATAGGCGTTCAGTACGGTGGTGTCGCCGCGTGCAACATAGCGAACGAGCGGCAACAACTCGTGCGAGACCGACACCTCCTCAAAGCCCAGCTCGCGGGCAATCCCCGCGGCCACCTGCTCATGTTTCTGATGTCGCCAGCCATGCAGAAAGATGATCGCCACGGAGCGCAATCCCGCTTGCCGGGCGCTTTCCATGTCGGCGCGCAGGCGCGCGGTGTCCAGCGGTGTCAGCACCTGCCCCTCCGAGTCAACGCGCTCTTGCGCTTCGATGACTTGTGGGTAGAGCCGATCGGGCAGAACGATGTGACGCGCAAACAGATCAGGGCGGCTCTGGTATCCAATACGCAGGCCGTCCGCGAACCCAGCCGTGGTGACCAGGAGGACGGGCTCGCCTTTGCGTTCCAGTAGAGCGTTGGTCGCGACCGTAGTCCCGACTTTCACCGCGTCGATGCGGCGATCACTCCGCCCGGGAGCGCCGCCCTCATCGAGCATGTCCCGCGCCGCACGAATGCCGGGATCGCCCGCGGCCTGGGCTCCCGGTTGCACCGACAACACCTTGCGGATGCGCAGCTCGCCCGAAGGCGACAGGCCGACAACATCCGTAAACGTGCCCCCACGATCTATCCAGAACTGCCAACGGCCTTGGGTATCCATTCGCGTCATTTTAATCAATCGAAATTAGCCATTTTGGCGCCGCTCATGCCTGGTCTGCATTATTCTATGGAATGCAATCACCCAACGCCGCAGGGGGCCTCAAGTAATGGAAGCGGTCGTGCCAGGCCGACACGTCGTCTTCTCGCATGGGCAGGAAAGTGGCCCGTGGGGGCGCAAGATTACGGCGCTCGCCGAAGTCGCGCGCAGCGAAGGTTACGACGCTCATTCGGTCGACTATCGCGGCATTCTCGAACCTCGCGCGCGAGTGGCGAAGCTGGTGGACTTCTGCAAGGAGCTCGCCGGCGACCTCGTTCTCGTCGGCTCGAGCATGGGCGGGTATGTATCCGTCGCCTCGGCTTCGCTACTGCACGCACGCGGTGTGTTCCTCATGGCACCGGCCCTGTATCTCGAAGGCTTACCGGAGTTGCGGCCCGGCGTGCTCGATTGCCCTGCAACCGTGATCCACGGCTGGCGCGACGAGATAGTCCCCTATGAGCACAGCGTACGGTTCGCGCAGACCTATTCCGCGGCACTGCATTTGCTCGAAAGCGATCATCGGCTCCACAACCAGATCCGCATGATCCAGTACCTGTTCGAGTACTTTCTCATCGCGCTCGACCTGCCCGCCATCGCCTTTGAATGAGCTAGGCGGCGTAGGCGCTGGCCCGCGGCCCAGATTCCCTGGACCCGCGTTCCCGCTAAACTGCGGCCCGCGATGCGCATGACAACCATAAAGACGCAATGAACTGGCTGCTGCGGCTCCTCGTCCGATACAAGGTGCGGCCGGACGATCTAGTGGCCCGGCTGCACGCGCGGAACAATCCCGTTTGCTACGTGCTCGAGCAGCGCAGTGGCCTCGATCTTTCGGTCCTGCAGGATGCGTGTGTGCGGCAGAAGCTGCCCCGCCCACGCAAGCGGCTCATCGAGAAGGCCAAGGACCTGCGCTCGTTCTTCTACCTGAGCCAGCCCCGTGGCTTCTGGGACGAACGTCTCGATCGGCGTCCCCCTGCGCAACTACGACAGATGATCGAAGCGCTGCGCGCCGATCCCCAACTGGACATCGACCTGGTCCCGGTGGCCGTCTACTGGAGTCGCGCCCCACAGAAGGAGCGCTCCTGGTTCCGACTGCTGTTCGTGGAAGACTGGGCACTCACCAGCCGTGCCCGCCGATTCATGCAGCTACTGGTCAACGGACGCGACTCCATCATCGAGTTCGACGACCCGATCTCACTGCGCAGTTTGTTGGGCGAGCAGATCGGCCTGGCAATGCACGGACGCCGCGTCACCCGCACGTTGCGAGCCCTCTACGCAAAGCATCGCGCGGCCCGCATCGGCCCGGACCTTTCACATCGCCGCACGATCGTGACCAGTGTGCTGCGGACTCGTGCGGTCCGCGCTGCCGTCGCGCAGGAAGTGCGCGAAAAGAAACTCACACGACACCAGGGCATTCTGCGCGCAAAGAAATTAGCGGAAGAGATCGCGGCGAACTATTCGCATTCGTTCATCCGCTTCATGGAAAGCGCGCTGTCACGCTTGTGGAACCGCCTTTACGACGGCGTCGAATTCGGTCACGTCGAAACGCTCGAGCGCACGGCGGAAGGCAATGAGATCGTCTACGTCCCCTGCCACCGCAGCCACATGGACTATCTGCTGTTGTCGTATGTCATCTACGTCAACGGCTTCGCCATCCCGCACATCGCGGCCGGCATCAACCTCAACCTCCCGTTCGTGGGGCGATTCCTACGCATGGGCGGCGCGTTCTTCATCCGCCGCAGCTTCCGGGGAAACGCGCTCTACACCGTAGTATTCATGAAGTACCTGGCCGCGATCATGGCGCGCGGCCACTCCATCGAATACTTCATCGAGGGCGGCCGCAGTCGCACCGGCCGCCTGCTGCAACCGAAGACCGGCATGTTATCCATGACGGTGCGCAGCTTCCTGCGCGACCCCGCACGCCCCGTGGTGTTCATGCCGGTTTACTTCGGATACGAGCGCATCGTGGAAGGCTCCACCTACATCGGTGAGCTGTCCGGCAAGGCGAAGGAAAAAGAAAGCGTGTTCGGCCTGCTGCGCGGGGTACGCAAGCTACGCGAGCGCTTCGGGAAAGTGCACGTGAACCTGGGCGAGCCCATCTCGCTCACCGCCGTCCTCGACCAACAGGAGCCCAACTGGCGCGCGCTGAAGTTCGAAGACGACACCCGCCTGCCCTGGGTCAACAGGACAGTCGACGCGCTTTCCGGGCACATCATGTGCAACATCAACGCGGCAGCGGCCGTCACGCCGATCGGCCTGTTGGCCGTGACGCTGCTCGCCACTCCGCGCCAGGCATTGCCGGAAGCGGATCTCTTGCGTCAGATCGATCTTTACAGCGCCTTGCTACGCGGCTTCCCGTACAGCGACCGGGTGACCGTCACCGAGATGTCCAGCCCCGAAATCGTGGCGTATGGAATCTCCATGCAGATGGTCACCCGCCAGTCGCATGGACTCGGCGACATCGTCCGGATGAGCGACGAGAACGCGATCCTCGCCACGTACTATCGCAACAACATCCTCCACTTGTTCGCGATGCCGTCGCTCATTGCCTGCGTGTTCTCCAGTAATGCTCGCGTGCGCACCGAGGACATCCAACGCCTGGCCTGGCGTATCTACCCGTACATTGCCGCCGAGCTATTCCTCCGCTGGGACGAGAACGAACTGGCCGAGGTTGTAAACGGAGTGCTCGCCTGCCTCGAGCAACACGGCCTGGTCGAGTGCGATGCCACGAGAACCGAGTGGCATCGCCCCCCGCCGACCTCCATCAAGGCTGTGCAGCTGTCGCTGCTCGCACAGGCGACGATCCAGACCATCGAGCGTTATTATCTGGCGATCGCCCAACTGGTGAAGGCCGGCAGCGGCCAGATCACCCAGGCTGCCCTGGAGGAGCGCTGCCAGCTCACCGCCCAGCGCATGGCGATGCTCTATGGCCTGAATTCGCCTGAGTTCTTCGACCGTGCCATGTTCAGCAACTTCATCGACCTGCTGCGCAGCCGCCAGGTCATCCGCAACTCCTCCACCGGCAAGCTGGAGTTCGACGAAGTCCTCATGCGCGTCGCCGCCGACGCGCAGTTTGTCCTGAGCGAGCAGCTCCGCCACAGCATCCTGCAGGTTACCCACACATGAATGTCGACGAATTCCGCCGCCGCGGCCACGAGCTCATCGATTGGATCGCTGACTATCGCGAGAAGGCGCAGGCGGGTGAGCTCCCGGTCCTCTCCCGCGCGGCCCCTGGTGCGCTCAAAGCCGAGCTCCCCTCCGCAGCCCCACAAGAGTCGGAGCCATTCGACGCCGTCGTGCGTGACCTGACGAAGTTGATCCTGCCGGCCTGCTCACATTTCCAGAGCCCCGACTTCTACGGCTACTTTCCCTCGAACAGCTCACTCTCCGCGGTACTCGGCGACTACGTCAGCACCGGCCTGGCCCAGCTCGGCCTCAACTGGCAATCGAGCCCCGCGCTGACCGAGCTCGAGGAAGTCACGATCGACTGGCTGCGCCAGATGTTGGATCTCTCTCCGGCCTGGAGCGGTGTGATCCAGGACACCGCCTCGACGACGACGTTGGTCGCCCTGATGTGCGCACGCGAGCGCTCCACGAACTACGGCCTTGCGCGGGGGGGCCTGCAGGAGAGCGAGCAACCGCTCATTGTCTACGCCTCGAGCCAGAGCCACAGCTCCGTGGACAAGGCCGCGCTGCTCGC
>DAITMW010000415.1:0-5771 GCA_036834945.1 Steroidobacteraceae bacterium | reverse complement strand
TGAAGGAGCCTCGAAAGGTTACCCGTGTGTTCGTCACGTGAGACGAGCGCTCGTCGCATCTGCGTGCCAATTGTTGCCGGGGATCAATTCGTCTACCATCCAAATATGGTTGCTGATCCTCCGGTTGAGATGGGTGTCGCCAGCATTGCGGCCGCCATTGGCGAGCCGGCACGCGCGCGGATGCTCTACTGCCTGCTCGACGGGCACGCGCGTACGAGCACGGAGCTGGCTATCGTCGGGGAAGTGAGTCCGTCCACGGCGAGCGTCCATCTCGCCCGGCTCAAAGAGCAAAAGCTCGTCAAGGTGCTATCGCAAGGTAAGCACCGCTATTACAGCCTCGACGGTGAAAGCGTGGCGCGCGCCCTGGAGGCATTGATAGTGATTGCCGGAGGGGTCCGCCAGAAGTTTGTTCCTGGTACCCCGCCCCACCTGCGCTCCGCGCGCAAGTGCTATGACCACATGGCCGGCTTCCTGGCCGTGTCGATGCGCGATCGGTTTGAAAAGATGAACTGGCTCGCCACCGACAGCGTCGAGGCGGATGCCTACGACTTGACTGATGAGGGTCGTAAAGCCATTGCAGGATTGGGCATCGACCTGGAGGCCGTGCGCTCACTGCGCCGGCGGTTCGCCTACGCCTGTGTGGACTGGAGCGAGCGCCGCCCGCACATCGGCGGCGCTTTGGGAAATGCCATTCTGCAGGTCGCGCTCAAGCAGCAATGGTTCGTCCAGGACCTGGACAGTCGCGCCCTGACTCTGACGGCGCTGGGACGCCGCCAGATGCAGGCGCGCTTCGGACTGAAGATCTAGTCAGGACTTGTGCTTCTGGGCCTTGATCCACGCGTTGGTGCGTGCGTCCAGGAGGTCCAGCGGCAGGACGCCCCCGTTGAGCATCTCGTCGTGGAAGGCCTTGAGATCGAATTTCGATCCCAACTCCTTGTGAGAGCGCTCGCGCAACTCGCGGAACTTGAGTTGACCGAGCTTGTAGGCGAGAGCCTGCGCGGGCCAGGCAATGTACCGGTCTGTTTCAGCCTGGATAGTCGGCTCGTCGACGGCGCCCGACTTGCGGAAGTAGTCGACCACTTGCTCGCGTGTCCAGCCCTGAGCGTGGATACCCGTGTCCACGACAAGGCGCACGGCGCGGAACAGCTCGCTCGACAAGCGGCCGTAGTCGCTCACCGGGTCCTGGTAAAAACCCACGTCCTTGCCGAGTTGCTCGGCATACAGCGCCCAGCCTTCGATATAGCCCGAGTTGCCGCCGTGTTGGCGGAACTTCGGCAGGTCGGGCAACTTCTGCGCCACGGAAAGCTGCATGTGGTGGCCCGGGATGCCCTCGTGGTACGCCGTCGCCTCGTCGTTCACTAGCAGGCGTTGCGCGAAGTTCGAGACAGCCACCACGACCCGGCCCGGACGTTTGCCGTCAGGTGTGCCTGTCTGGTAGTGCGTGGCGTTACCCGGTTGGAAATCGGGCATCGGCTCCACCGTCACCGGCGAGCCTGGAATGAATCCAAACAACTCGGGGAGCTTCGGTTGCATCTGGGCGATGTATCTGCGGAAGTCATCCACAATCTGTTCGGCGGAGGTCGCCTTGTACTTCGGATTGGCCTGTATCGAGGCGCGGAACGCGGCGAGATCCTCGAACCCCGCCCGCTTCGCCACAGCCAACATCTCGGCTTCGATCCGATCGACCTCGTGAAGCCCGATCTGGTGAATCTGATCCGGAGTGAGCTTGGTGAGTGTCGTGCGACTGTGGATATCATTCAGATAACGCTGCTCACCACCGGGCAGGGAGGTGACAGAAAGTGTCGTCCGGCCGAACGGGACGTACTCCTTGACGAGGAAATCCTCAAACTCCAGATACGCCGGCAGCACTTCCTTGACCACGGTATCCGTGATCTGGTGTGTCAGACGTTGCCGATCCTGCGGCGAAATGTCAGCGGGAAATCTCTTCAGGGGCCGCAGGAAAGGGTTCGCCGCAATGACCCCATCAACCTGCGCCGGCATTTTCTCCAGGAGGAAGCGCACCGGCATGAGGCCGTCTTTCTTACCTGCGCGAAGTACCTCTTCCGTTTGCGTGAAGACGCGCGGGATCTGGTGAAGCCGTGAGATGTAGTCCTCGTAGTGTTTCACCGTGTCGAAAGGCACTGCCAGCGCCATGTCGGCCAGGTGGACCTGCGGGCCGTCCATCTGGTTGACCGGCATCTCGTATTCTTTGAAGTCGTAATTCGCGAGCCGCTGCTCCAGCAGGCGCTGCATCACCTGGTGTGACAGAGCGTCCTGCTCGGAGAAACCTTTGACGGAAATCGCTCGCAAGCGCGCCAGGAAATCCTGGTCCCGCTGATGCTCCCGATCCACCTCCGCGAGGGAGTAGTCGTTCAGCTGATCGTTGTAGCGATAGTCCCCGTAGGCCGTCGCCGTCTCGGGGTGCGATTTGAGGTCCGACTCGAATTGCTCGTCAAAGAGCGCGTTCTGCTGTGCGAGACGCGCTTCGACGGAAGGAGTTGCAGCGCTGACTGCCGTGGAGCAGATCAGGGTGATGCCGGCGACGAGGCCGGCGAGCGGCATTTGATTTTTCATGGGCGCGCATCTTACCCATTCTCAAAGAGCTTGGCGTAACCGCTCAGCCGCTTGCTCGGGCGTCAGGTCGCGTTGTGACTCGGCGAGCATCTCGTAGCCCACCATGAACTTCCTCACCGTCGCCGAACGCAACAGGGGTGGATGGAAATGGGCGTGAAGCTGCGCGGAATCGCCGGTGCCTGTGGGAACGCCGTGCCACCCAAACGAGTAGGGAAAAGAGACTTCGAACAAGTTGTCATAAGTTTTCAAAAGACAACTTATGATCGACGCCAGCGAATCGCGCTCCGCGGGAGTCAGGTCCGGCAGGTTGCTCACAGGACGGCGCGGCAGGAGCAACGTCTCGAACGGCCAGACGGCCCACCAGGGGACGACGGCGACCCAGTCCGGGTTCTCGACCACGACACGCTCACCAGACCTGCTCTCGAGTGCGGCGTATTCGACCAGGAGCTGTTTTCCCGCGTTGGCCCTGGACCAGAGCTGCTGCTGCTCGAGTTCCTGCGCAACTTCCGTCGGAATGAAATCGCTGGCCCAGATCTGGCCATGGGGATGCGGGTTGGAGCAGCCCATGAGCTCACCCTTGTTCTCGAACACCTGGACCCAGCGCCAGCGCTGTCCCAGCTCCGCAACCTGTTGGGCCCAAGTGTCAACGACCGCGCGGATCGCGGGTATCGGCATCTGGGCCAGGGTCAGATCATGACGCGGCGAAAAGCAGACCACCCGGCAGGTACCGGCGTGCAGATTTGCCTGCAGCAACGCGTGTTGACTGGCGTCCTGCGCAACAGTGTCCGGCAAGAATGCAGGAAAATCGTTGGTGAATACGTACGTCGACTCGTAAGCGGGATTGTGCTCGCCGTTGGCCCGCACATTGCCGGGACACAGGTAGCACTGCGGATCGTACTGCGGCCGGTCCGCGGCCGGAGAGGGCTCGATGCGACCCTGCCAGGGGCGCCGGTTCCGATGGGGCGAGACGAACACCCACTCGCCCGTCAGGGGATTGAAGCGCCGGTGCGGCTGATCCAACAGCGGAGTGGCCTTGGCGCCCTCCGCCGGGCGGGACACAAACAGAGTGCCCTCCCTGCCGGTGCGATCCTTGTAGGCGGCGCTGATCTCACGCACGATGGCCTCCTGCGCCCGCGTCTCGATCAACGCCACCGCGCAGCCGCCGAATCCGCCACCGGTCATACGACAACCCAAGACACCGCCCTTCCTTCCAATGCCGCGCGCAATCTCCACGGCGGCGTCGAGCTCGAGGCAGCTCACCGCGTAATCGTCCCGAAGGGAAGCATGGCTCTCATACATGAGCCGCCCGAGCTCGGGCCAATCACTCCTCCGGAAACACTCGGCGGCTCTTTGCGTCCGATCGATCTCGCCGATGACATGCCGCGCACAGCGGACACTCATGTCATCCAGCGAGCCCGTGGCCGCATTCAGCTTTTCCAGTGTCGCTTCGCGCAGCGAAGGTACCCCGAGCACCTGTGCTGCCCGCTCGCAAGACCTCCGACGGTCGGCGTACCCACTGCTGGAGAGCTCATGTTTGACGTTCGTGTTGATGATGAGCACGGCGACAGCCGGGTCATTCAGGGGCAGCCAGGTCGGTTGCAAGGACCGGCAGTCCAGCAGCAGCGCCTCGCCCGCGCGACCGGTGGCGGAAATGAACTGGTCCATGATGCCGCACGGGACGCCGGCGTAGGTGTGCTCTGCTTTCTGACACAACAGGATCTTGTCGACCCGATCGAGCTCGACGCCAGTGGTGACTTCGAGAAGGCTCGCCGTCGCCGTCTCCAGGGCAGCGCTGCTGGAAAGACCCGCGCCGATGGGCACGCTGGAAGCGATGACCGCGTCGAACCCGTCGAAGCGGTGGCCACGCTCCAGGAAGCCGGCCAGAACGCCCTTCGGATAGTTGGACCAGCGTCCCTTGGCATCCGGTTGCAGCGGGACCGATAAATCGACTGTGACGGTTTCCCCGGTCGCCTCGCTGTGCAGAACCACTTTGTCGGTTCCGTTGGGAGCCGCCGCGAGGACGGTGCGCCGCTCGATCGCCATGGGCAACACGAAGCCGTCGTTGAAATCGGTGAACTCTCCTATCAGGTTGACCCGGCCCGGAGCGCTGGCGAGCCAACGCGGCGCGCGCCTGAACTTGTCGCGGAACACGTCGCTCGCACGAACGACGGGATCGTCTGCGGGGCTCACGGTCGCTTACCGCCGCGCGCGCGTGCGATGAGCATGCTCGAGCCGAAGACCAATAACACGAGCCCCCAGATCAGGTTGATGTTCACTCCCAGTGAGCGCGCGTATTGCTCCTTGTCTCCAAAGAGACCATAAAGGGCCAACATCGCGCCGTACAGCGTGAAGAGCGCACCGATGGGAAGCCTGAGATCGAAATTCATTGTGGCTCTCTAGCTGAACGCGAAGTTGAGGAGCAGCGTAACGGCCAACACGAGGGATCCGACCACGACGGGCCGCCGATACCAGGGCTCGTCCGCTTCAGACGGCCGGGGCGTGAGTGAATAGACGAGTCCCTTCAACTCGGCATCACTTTTGTTGCGCGGAGTCAGGAGCGAGATGACCACCGTCAGGATGAAGCAGGCGCTCCAGGCAATGATGGCCACATAGAAATTCTGTCCCATCTCGCTGCGGAATACGAAATCCGGCGCGATCCAGGCTCCCTTGAGCCCCGGTGTCGCCCCGCCAGGGAGCGACAAGCCATGAAACAACGCCGCCGACAAGGTGCCGCCCAGCAAGCCGAAGAATGCCCCGTGGCCCGTGGCTCGCTTCCAGAACATGCCGAGCAGGAAAGTGGCGAACAGTGGTGCATTGACGAAACCGAACACCAGCTGCAGCAGATCCATGATGTTGTTGAAGGCCGAAGCCAGGTAGGCGGTCGCGATCCCGAGCAGCACACCCGCCACGGTCGCTACGTGCCCCATCCAGAAATAGTGACGATCCGACCTCCCGGGGGCCATGTAGCTCTGATACAGGTCGTAGGTCCAGACCGTGTTGAAAGCCGTCACGTTGCCGGCCATACCCGACATGAAGGAGGCGATGAGCGCGGTCAGACCAATCCCGAGCAGGCCGGAAGGCAGATACCTGGCCAGCAGGGTCGGGATGCTCATGTTGTAGTCCGGAGTGCCGTCCGCCGTCAGTGGCAGCGAGGGCAGGCCGCCTGTATGCGGCAAGGTAATCGCGATCATGCCGGG
>DAITMW010000414.1:0-5790 GCA_036834945.1 Steroidobacteraceae bacterium | reverse complement strand
GTGCCGAAACGACGCAGCGGCGTGTCCTTGACGAAGGCCGCCATGCGGGCCTCGCGGTCGGGGCCGGAACCCAACACCGGCTCCCACATCGGCGTCAGTACAGCCGCCGGATGGATCGAGTTGCAGCGGATCGCGAGCCCTTCCTGCGCGCACCACAGCGCGACGGTCTTGGTGTGATTGCGGACGGCGGCCTTCGAGGAGGCGTAAGCCGCGGCGCCCGGAATACCAACCAGGCCCGAGCGCGACGAGATGTTGATGATCGAGCCGGCTTTCGCCGGCCGCATGGCGCGTATCGCGTACTTACATCCCAGAAAGACACCATCCAGGTTGGTTCGGTGAACGGCGCGCCAGTCCTCGAGGGCGGCATTTTCGGGATCGTGCGCGACAACATCGCTCTCGAATCCGGTGATGCCCGCGTTGTTGACGACTATGTCGAGTCGCCCGGCCTTGGCGACAACTTCCGCGACGACCCTCGACCAGTCGGCCTCGTCCCGGACATCCAGGTGTGCGTAAACCGCGTTGGGGCCCAGGTCCGCGGCGAGTTTCCGACCTGTCTCATCTGAGAGATCCGTCACCCAGACACGCGCACCTTCAGTGATAAAAGCACGCGCGATCGCAGCGCCAATGCCGCGCGCGGCACCGGTTATGAGCGCAACTTTGCCATCCAGTCGGGACATCGGGTCTCCAGTCGGCTGAAGCCGCCAGGCCCCGGTTCACGGTTCCCGGCTTTGGCCGCCAGTCGGCCGGTCGCCTCCAGCCGTCTCTTCAGCGCTTATCTGCGGCATTTGATTAATGGATGTTTAAACTTTTCGCACTGCCGACACTTCTAAGTCGGGGCGCTACAGTTAAGAACGTCATTCTTTCGGGTACATAAGGAATCTTCAGGTGGGAGCCAATCCGGAACACAAGAGCGAGCATACTGGACTCCATGGCGAGCCAATTGCTTGGATTGGCCGCGATCATGGGTCGATCGAACGGGTAACCGGCGAATTGCGACCGAACCCCGCTCCGGCGACGGAGAGCGACGGGGGCGCCGCCACCATTCTCCATCACCCAGCGGCTGACCTCGCCACGGCGGGTCCTGGCCGTCTGAAATGGACCTTGGGCGCGCTCGCGGTCCTCATTGCCCTAGCCGTGGGCACCGCGGTGTGGATGGGCAAAGGCACCCGCACGGCCACTACCCCGACTACCCTGGCGACCGCGCAGTCCATTCCGCTGGTGAGCGTCATGTCGCCCGGTGTCACGGCGGTCACCTCGAACGTCACCTTCACGGGCGCGGTCTTCGCCCGCTACGACATGCCGATCGGTATCGATGGGGACGCAGGGCGCATCGTCGCGATCTACGTCGAGGCCGGCGACCACGTCAAGCGTGGCCAACTGCTGGCGAAGCTGGACGAGTCGATCCTGGTCCCCCAGGTCAATCGTCTCAGCGCCTCTTTGGAGCAAGCGCGCGCCCAGGCCGCTCTGTCCGCAGCCGAGTACCGGCGTGCGCAGGCGGTGGCTCCGGCCGGGGCTCTCTCCGCGGAGGAAGTTGAAAAGCGGCACGCCACGGCGGTCACCGATGAGGCCAACGTGAAAGTCGTCGCCGCCCAGCTGGCCGAATACCAGGCCCGCTTGAATCGAACGCGGGTCGTTGCGCCGGTCGACGGCACAGTACTCGTGCGCAGCGCTGAAGTCGGACAGATTGCCAGCTCCGGCGGCACCGCCCTATTCCGCATCGCCAGTGGCGGCGAAGTCGAAATGCGCGGTCAGATTGCCGAACAGGACCTGGCGGTTCTCAAAGTCGGGCAGCCCGCGTCGATCTACATCACGGGCCTCTCTCGTTCGTTCCAGGGAACCGTGCGCTTGCTCGGCGCCGTTATCGATCCCAACACCCGGCTGGGCGAGATCCGCATTGCCCTGAAACCCGACCCGTTGCTGCGGCCCGGAGCATTTGCCCGGGGCTCAGTGGCGGTGGACAAGGCAGAGCGTCCCGTGCTCCCGCAAACGGCGGTCATGTCAGATAGCCAGGGCGCTTACGTCTACGTGGTCAACGCGAAGAGCCACGTCGAGAGGCGACCGGTTCGGGTGAGCGGAACCATTGAGAGCGGTGCCATCATCGCGGAAGGTCTCGACGGCAGCGAGCGGATCGTCACCACGGCCGGTGGCTTCCTGCGGGACGGCGAAGCCGTCACGATTGCGGAACCGCACACATGAAAAACATTTCCGCGTGGGCGATCCGGCACCCGATATCGCCCATCGTGCTGTTTGTCGTGCTGTTGTTCATGGGCATCGTGGCATTCGTGCGCCTGCCCATCACGCTCAATCCCGATATCGCCTACCCGCTCGTTCTCGTGCAGGTATCGCAGCCGGGCGCGGCGCCTACGGAAGTCGAGACGCAGATCCTCCAGAAGGTCGAAGGCGCCGTTGCCGGCATAGGCAACATTCACAACATCACCTCACTCGCGCTCGAGGGCACGGCCCGTATCTTCATCGAATTCAACATCGGCACCCCCATTGACCGGGCGGTGGCGGATGTTCGCGACGCAGTGGCCAAAGTCCGGGTACAGCTACCCGATGGAATCCAGGAGCCCACGGTTTCACGACAGGACGTCGACGGCGGCGCCATAGCTTATTACGCCGTCGCGACGACCGAATTGTCGGAGCAACAGCTTTCCTGGTTCGTCGACAACACGGTCACCAAGCGCCTGCTGGGCGTTGCGGGTGTCGCACAGGTCTCCCGTGGTGGCGGCGTAAACCGCGAGATCCGCGTCGAGCTGGACCCGGCACGGATGCAGGCACTCGGCATCACCGCTGTTCAGGTCAACCAGCAGATCCGGCAGCTCAATCTCGACTCACCCGGTGGCCGAGCGCAGGTCGGTGGCGGTGAGCAAGCGATCCGCGTGTTAGGCGGTGCGCACACTGCCTTGCAACTTGCGGACACACAGATCATGTTGCCCGGCGGCCGCTTTGCGCGGCTGAGCGATATCGCCGTCGTTCGTGACAGCGTTGGCGAGATCCGCTCGATCTCACGCCTCAACGGCCGGCAAGCCACGACATTCGGCGTCTACAAGGCGAAAGGCTTCTCCGACGTCACCGTGCTGAACGCCGTGCACGCGGAGCTGGACAAGGTCTCTAAAGAAAATCCGCAGGTGAAGCTCACCCAGGTCTTCACCACGGTCGACTACACGAAAAAGACTTATGAGTCGGCGATGAGCGCCTTTCTGGAGGGCTCGGTGCTCGCCGTGCTCGTGGTGTGGGTTTTCCTGCGCGATACCCGGGCCACCCTCATTTCCGCCCTCGCCATCCCATTGTCGGCGATTCCGACCTTCGCCTTCATGGAGTGGCTGAACTTCTCGCTCAACTCCATCAGCCTGCTGGCCCTCTCGCTGGTCGCCGGCGTGCTCGTGGACGACGCGATCGTGGAAGTCGAAAATATCGTGCGCCACATGCGCATGGGTAAATCCGGCTTCCAGGCCTCCCTGGATGCCGCGGACCAGATCGGTCTCGCGGTGGTGGCGACCTCGGCAACGATCATTGCGGTGTTTACGCCCGTCAGCTTTATGGGCGGCATCACGGGCCAGTATTTCAAACAGTTCGGCCTGACAGTGGCGGCTGCCGTGTTCTTCTCTCTGATGGTGGCACGCCTCATCACACCTGTCATCGCGGCTTACACTCTGAAGTCAGAGCGCGTGGCAGTGCACACGGATGGTCCGTTCATGACCGGCTACCTGCGCGCCCTGAAATGGTGTGTGGAGCATCGCTGGAAAACTCTCGTTGCCGGTGCCGTGTTCTTCGGCCTGTCCGTCGTCGGCTTGATCCTCATTCCGAAAGCTTTCGTGCCCAATGCCGACTTCAGCAGCTCGAACCTGATGATCGAGCTGCCGCCGGGAGTCCGGCTCGAGGACACTGCCGCCACCTCGGCGGCCGCCTATCGCATCCTTTCCCAACAGCCCGAAGTCTCCGACGTCGTCGAGTCGATCGGTGCCGACGAGTTCGGCGAAGTGCGCACTGCGAACCTCTACATCACGCTCGTGCAGCCGAACCAACGGAACGTCACCCAGGACGAGTGGGAAAAGCGCACGATGCAGCTGCTCAAGACGATCCCCGACGCACGCATCAACTTCATGAAGCAGTCGGGCTCCAACGGCCGCGACATCACCATTTTCATCACCGGCGATGACTCCGACCTGGTGCAAGCCACCGCGCACAAGGTGGTTGACGAGATGCGTGGTCTGCCGGAGCTGCGCGACGCCCGGATCAACGGCGACATGCAGCGACCGGAGATCGTCATCCGGCCCCATCTCGATCTCGCTGCGCAGCTGGGCGTCACGGTCTCCAGCATCAGCCAGACGATCCGGATCGCGACGCTGGGCGACCTCGATGAGAACAGCGCAAAGTTTTCCCTATCCGACCGCCAGGTCCCGATCCGTGTAAGCCTCATCGAGGACACCCGGCGCGACCTGACGACGCTGGAGAATCTCCCGGTCCCCACGGCTACCGGCGGTACGGTGCCCTTGAAGTCGGTGGCGGACATCTCCTTTGGAGAAGGGCCGACCCGCGTCCGGCGGTACAACCAGATGCGCCGCGTTGCGATTGACGCCGATCTGAACGGCGTGGCGCTCGGGACCGCCATGGAGAAGATTTACGCCCTGCCCACGCTCAAACACCTGCCGCAGGGCGTGCACCTGGTGGAAACCGGCGACACCGAGCTCATGAAGGAGCTCTATACGAACTTCACCATAGCCATGACCACCGGAATCCTGATGGTGTTCGCGGTCCTGGTGCTGCTGTTTGCAAGGGTGCTGCAACCCATTACCATTCTGTCCTCGCTGCCGCTGTCGATCGGCGGAGCGGTTCTCGCGCTCGCGCTGACGAATCACGCAGTCTCACTCGGGGTCATGATCGGTTTTCTCATGCTGATGGGCATCGTCGCCAAAAACTCGATTCTTCTGGTCGATTTCGCCATCGAAGAGATGCGCGCCGGAAAGGATCGGCTCACGGCGATCATCGAGGCGGGCCACAAGCGTGCCCGCCCCATCGTCATGACGACCGTCGCGATGGTCGCTGGCATGATGCCGGTGGCACTTGGGTTTGGCGGTGACGAGGCGTTCCGCGGGCCCATGGCGATTGCCGTGATCGGCGGACTCATCACTTCTACCGGACTTACGCTGGTGATCATCCCGGCGGCCTTTACGCTCATCGACGACATCGAGCGCTGGCTGGGACCCAAGTTCGGCAAGGTTGTGGTGGTGCCGCCCACGTCGGTTTCCGCGCCTTCACAACCTCACCCCGCCGCGTAGGTAATGTTGGGAGCGGTTTCCTCCGATACAGGCCCTGAGCCAGCAGCCGACACCCCGAAGCCCGGTCGCCCGGCCTGGTGGGTGCGGCTGATCTCCCATGTCCCCATGGTTTTGCTGGACCGGCTCGCGGATCTGCTGGGCTGGCTCGCATTCCGCGTGTTTCCCTACCGCGAGCACGTCGTCCGCGAGAACCTGACGAAAGCGTTTCCCGATGCCGACGAGGCCGGGATCCGCAAGATCATGCGCGCCTACTACAACGGCTTCGCGCAGATGCTCGTGGAGCTGCTGAAGGGCGCGACCATGCCGGCCGCGCAGGTCATCAAGCGCGTCCAGATCCACAACCTCGACAAGGTTCAGGCCTACCTCGCCCAGGGGCAGTCGGTACTCCTCGTCGCGGCGCACCAGTGCAACTGGGAGTGGATGCTGCTGGGCCTCTCGCTCGAGCTCGGTTATCCCCTCGATGCGGCCTATAAGCCTCTGGTGGACAGCTGGGCCGAGCGTGAGATGA
>DAITMW010000413.1:0-5797 GCA_036834945.1 Steroidobacteraceae bacterium | reverse complement strand
TCGCGCTTGGGCCCGAAGGCGCCATCGCGGAACGCGTCCGACTCGTAGATGTCGATGAAGGTGTTGAAGCCTTCATCCATCCAGGCGTTACGCCGCTCGTTGAAGCCGACGATCATGGGAAACCAGGTGTGGCCGATCTCGTGCGCGGTGATCCAGAACAACGCCTTGCCCTTGTCCTCGATGCCGTCGAACAGCACGCCGGGATACTCCATCCCGGAGGAGCCGCCGGCGACGTTCACAGCCGCGGGATACGGGTAAGGAAACCAACGCCGCGAGAATTCCTCCACCGCGTGTTTCAGGTATTCGGTCGAGTGACCCCAGGCCTCATCGCCAGCACTCTCCACCGGGTAGAAGGACATGGCGAGCGAGCTACCCTTGTCCCACGTCGCGCCACCGGCGCTTCGTGGGATTCCCTCCGCTGCGCTTCGGTTGTCGGGCAGGCGGATGCGAGCCGCGTCCCACATGAAGGCACGCGACGCACTGAAAACAACGTCGCGCGTGTTGTCCATATGGAAATGCCACGTGGACGTTCCCTGGCGCGTCGGACGACTCGCGGGATCACCGATTTCGGCTTCGGTCCGGATCGCGATGGTGGTATCACTGGTGCGGGCCTGCGCAAGCCGCGCTCTCTGTGTCGCGGTCAACACCTGTTCCGGGTTCAGCAAAGCGCCGCTGCCGGCAACCAGCATGTCCCACGGAACCGTCACGAAATAGTCGAAACTGCCGTACTCGAGATAAAACTCCTGCGCCATGTAGGGCAGCGTGTCCCAACCATGCAGGTCGTCATAGACGGCCATGCGTGGGTACCACTGCGCGATATCGTAAATCTCGCCGTTCTTCGTCGTGGTCCACGACGTGCGCCCGCCAAACAGCCCCGGGATGGTGTAGTGGTAGCGGATATGGACCCGGACGCTCCCGCCGGCCGCCTGCAACGGCCGCGGCAACCGGACCTGCATGCGGGTATCCGACACGACGAAATCTGCCTTCGTCTCGTGCCCTCGCGTCGTCTCGATCGACACCTCGTCGATGCTGTAGCCCGTGGTGAATTCCTTCCGGATCTCCTCATCGGCCGCTACCGAGCGGGCATCCTTCCGATAGGTGTTCTGGTCGAGATGAATCCACAGACTCGGCAACTCATCCGGACTGTGATTGGTGTAGGTGATGACCTCGGTCGCACTCAACTCCTTGCGCGCCGGGTCCAGCGTCGCATGAATCTCGTAATCCGCGCGGTTCTGCCAATAGTCCGGCCCCGGCGCGCCGTTCGACGACCGGTACCGATTCACGGGCTCGGGTAACGTCAGTGGTGCAAAGCTCTCCAATGGGTTGTAGGTCAGCGCACTCAACAGCAAAACCAGGCTCATTCAACAACTTCCCTTATATCCAGACTACGAAGTGGCGTGAGAAATTCCTTCACGGTCAACAGGCCGACACACGGCATGGCGCCTGTTGGAAGTGGCACGCCGGAGGCGAGCTTGTGGGCCAGCGCGATGGCCGCCCCACATGGAATATGCGGACCGTGGTTCTGCCCGGCGAGCAGATTCCAGTTGACGTGGAGGAGCCTGCCCCCCTCGCCCTCCCCTGCGAGGCACACGAACATGCCACCCTGGTCGCTCAACAACGGCTCCAACCAGTGACTGACCTGGCTCAGTGGCGCCGCGCACGGCACCAGGCTGCGCAGCAGGCGGATCCGGACCAACGCCGCCAGCGCGCACACGACGAGATTCCCCAGGCTGCTGGCGAAACCCGCACGAAAGGTGACGGTTCTCACCGTCGGGTAGCGCGCGGGAAACAGTGTCAGGTCGGGGATGTCGCAACTGCTCAGCAACCGCCGTCCCAGGGGTGGCGGAAAATGATGCCAGGTGAGACCGAGCCACCCATGGATCGTTCGCCAGGAACCGTCACGCCACTCCTTGAAGGGCTTACCGCCGTAGCTGAAAACGCCCTTCACCGTGGCGAGCCCCGGTACACGGCCACCGGAACTGATCCCGAATTCGATGGAGTCGAGCCGCATGAACTGCGGCAGGTAACGATCGACCACGGCCGAGGATAGAGCCGGTACGGTGCTTGCTCCAGTGATTACGCTCACGCCACGCTCGCGTGCCGGCGCGTCGAGGCTCGCGATACCCGTGACAAAGTCGGGGGCATCGGCAAGGTCGATGTAATTGCAGCCCGCCTGGATGGCGGCCATCGCCACCGTGTAGCGCTGCTCCTGAAAGGGACCGGCGGTATTGATGAGGGTCGCCACCCCCTGCTGATGGAGGCGCCGCGCCAATTCGGGATCGCGGCTGTCCAGGGCCACCGCGTGCCCGGGTGGCAGCTGCAGGCGCGCCGCCAGCGCGGCAGCCTTGCGGAGGTTACGGCCGGCTATCAGCAAACGAATCGACACATCCGATGCCAATGCCTCGGAGATTTTCGCTCCGAAGAAACCGTAGCCACCCAACACCAGGACTGTGTGCATCGGGGCGGTAGTCTACGCGACAACCGTCCCCGGCACACCGCTCGACTAGGGCCATGGTGGCTTGGGAAAGTTCAGCACTTCGTTGGTATAGGTTTCGACAACGAGGCTGAAGGGTGTTCCGTCAGGCAGCGACAGCACCGCCCGATGTTGAATGGTTTCCGCCGGAATCCGCAGGATTCCCTGCGCTGCGCGTCGGTCACCGCCAGCGCCCATGTCCCAACCTGGCGGTAGCGGCGACCAGAGCAATTGCGCGGAAAGCGTATGGCGATGGAAGTGCAGTGCCTGCACCGCCCGGCCGAAAGGTGTATCACTCGTGTCGAGTACTTTGTTCATCTCCGAAGTGAGCCGTGCCGGTACGTACCAGTTATCCGCCTCAGACATCACGTGCGAGCCGCAATGCAGCCGCACACGGCGATAGCGCACCGGATCGCCCGGACCGACGCCGAGAAGCTTCCTGACTTCCTCCGTCGGCTCTTTGTCCTGACCGTGTACACGCTCCGCGACGATCTTCGGTGGCGTGGCCAGTTTGTGAGCCTCACACCAGCGATCGAGAGTGAGCGTCGCACTATCGTTGCTGAGAAGATCGGCGTTCAGAGTCTCGAGAATCGCGAGGGCTTCGACACGAGTGGTGGGCGTGTCGGGCCAGTCCGCGGCCACGGCGGACGACGCGATCAACAGGCCCAGAAGTCCTGCGGCGTAACGGCTCATGCAATCCATCCTCGCTCGAGATTGTGGTCACGGCGTGAGTTTATACCCAGCCGGTCTATGAAACCCCGGGCACCGGCCGTATCCTCGACGTTAAGAAGTGTTCAACGCAGCTGAACGGGTCACCGGAGATACCTATGAAGATCGCGATCATCGGCGCCACGGGCAATGTCGGCACCCGCCTCGTCAACGAAGCGCTCAATCGCCACCATGCGGTGACCGGAATCGCCCGTGATCCGTCGAAGCTGCCGGCGCGCACCGGCCTGTCGGCCACCGTCGGTGATGTCAGCAAGCCGGACCAGCTCATTCCGCTCCTGAAAGGCCACGACGTCATCATCAGCTCACTGCGTTTCGGGAGTCCGACCCCGGCTCCCCAACAATTCATCGACCTGGTACGCCGCTCCGGCGTCAAGCGTTACCTGGTGGTGGGCGGAGCGGCCAGCCTGGAAATCGCCCCCGGCCAGATCCTGCTGAATGCGCCCAATTTCCCGCCCGCCTACAAGCCGGAGGCCTCCGCCGGCAAGGCATTCCTGGATGCCTTGCGCGAAGTGAAGGACCTGGACTGGACCTACCTGAGTCCTTCGGCGTTCTTCGGACCCGGGGAACGCACCGGCAAGTTCCGCCTGGCCGACAACACGTTGTTGACGGCGGCGGATGGCAAGAGCTCGATCTCCTACGAGGACTACGCCATCGCGATGCTCGATGAGATCGAGACCCCGAAACACATTCGCGGCCGCTTTACGATCGGATACTAACCGGACGGCGTCGGCTCCGCCGCATAGCGGTGCATGCGGCTCACCAACTCCGGTGGGATTTCCGTCGCGCGTGCGGTGTTGGAAGAGATGAACACCAGCACCTGCTTGACTCGCATGCGCAGCTCGCCGCCGAGCGAGGCTTCGATACGCAGCTCGCACGAGGTCCGGCCGACTTTCACGACCCAGAGGTTGAACGTCAGCCGGTCGCCGTAGCGCGTGGGCTTCACGAAATCCACCGTGAAATGCACTGACGGCGTCAATAGCTTCTTGTGATGGAACAGCCCGGGAGCGCTCGCCATGAGCCCCTCCTCGAACCAGTCCTCCACGAAGTCACTGATCATCTCGAAGTAACGCGGGTAGAACACCCAGCCCGCGGCATCGCAATGCCCGAACCGTACGAGAATCTCACGTTGAAATGCGGCCATGCGGTCACACGAGGGTCGCCGGTACCGCCGCGCAGATTAGCAGGCTAGACTGACGCTCGCATCAGCGCAGGCAAAAACGGACCGTCCATGCTCCTCAAGTGTGTCGTCTACGAAAATGGCAGAAAAGTCGCCGAGATCCCCGGGTCCGAGATTCACCGCTACGTCTGCCGGCCTGGATGCTTCGTCTGGGTCGCGATGCGCGACCGGGACGTCGCCCTCCTCGAGGAGATGCGCGAGCAGTTCGATCTGCACCCGTTGGCGGTCGAGGACGCCCAGCAGGGGCACCAGCGCCCGAAGATCGAGGAATACGGGGAGCTGATCTTCGCAGTGCTGCACATGATCGAGCCGGGCTTGCCCGATCTGCGCGTCGGCGAGGTCGACATTTTCGCCGGCCCGAACTACGTCCTGTCGGTGCGCAGTGGTGTCGAGAAAGGCTTCGACGACGTGCGGGCTCGTTGCGAAGCCGAGCCGGAGTTGCTCAGTCATGGTTCCTGTTATGTGCTGTATGCGCTGATGGATGCGGTCGTCGATCGCTACGCCCCGATCATCGACCAGTTGGAAGACCAGCTGGAAGAGATCGAGAAACGGATTTTCACCATTGACGGCGACCCGCGCGCCAACATCCGGGCGCTCTATGAGCTGAAGCAGCGCTTCATGACGCTCAAACACGCGGTGACACCTCTTCTGGAGAGCGTGTCCAACCTCTCGGGCGCCCGCGTTCCCCCGCGCGTCGCCGGTTTGCGCGACTATTTTCGCGACATCTATGACCACCTTGCGCGGTTGAACCAGATCATCGAGTCCAGTCGCGACACGGTCACGGCGGCAACCTCCGTGAACCTGTCGATGATCGCGATGCAGGAAAACGAGACCATGAAGCGCCTCACCGCTTATGCGGCGCTGGTCGCCATTCCGACGTTGATCGCGGGCATCTATGGCATGAACTTTCAAGACATGCCCGAGCTGCACTGGCGGTACGGCTACCCGGCCTGCATGGGCATCATGGCCGCCATCGATGGCTACCTGTTCTACCTGTTCCGCAAATCGAAATGGCTGTAGTTGAATGTTGGACAAGTACGCATCATTCGCGGAGCTGGAGGCAGGAGAAACTCTGAACGAAGACTACAGCGTCCTCGTACGCGAGCGGCCGACAGCGCGCGTGCTCATCGTCGCCCCACACGGCGGCGGCATCGAAATCGGCACCTCGGAGCTCGCAAGCCTCATCGCCGGCGAGGAATACAGCCTTTTCACCTTCGACGGCCACAAACCCCGTGGCCGCAATCGCGACCTGCACATCACGAGTCACAACTTCGACCATCCCGACTGCATCTCCCTCGCCGCGCGCCATTCCGTCGTCCTGGCGGTACATGGCTGCAAGGGGGAATCCTCACGGATCTTTGTCGGCGGACTCGACGAAGATCTGACCGTACTGCTCACCGAGCGGCTCAACATGGCGG
>DAITMW010000412.1:0-5823 GCA_036834945.1 Steroidobacteraceae bacterium | reverse complement strand
CCGGCCAGGCCGAAGAACTTTCCCAGCGAGCGCAGCACGATCAACCCCTCGCGGTCCGTGAAGCGGGCCACGCTACCTTCCGGTGTCGAATCAGCAAAAGCCTCATCGATCACGAGCCATCCCTTGCGGGAGCTCAGCTGCTTGTGCCACTCGAGCAATTCACTGGGAGCAAACCGGTTGCCCGTCGGGTTGTTGGGGTTGGAGACGACCAGGACGTCGAGCCCGGGAAGGGCCGCCTCGAAATCCTCGAAGGCGAGCGGCACGACGTCATGCCCCGCTTGTTTCCAGCGATACGCGTGCTCGTTGTAGCCGAGCACCGGTACCCCTACGCGTGACCGGTCCCGCAGGCGCGGTAACGCCTGGATGGCCGCTTGCGAGCCGCTTACCGGCAGTATCGTTGGAGCCCCGTAGTAGGCCCTGGCAGCTTCGACCAGACCATCCTCATCCTCGGGCAACCGATTCCAACTGGCCATGGGGATGGTGGCTCCCTGCCAACCAACAGGATTGATGCCAGTCGACAGGTCGAGCCAACGCTCGCGCGGCAAGCCGTAGCGTTGCGCTGCCCGTTGCAGACGGCCACCATGTTCAAGCACGCGCGATACCCTCGATCAAAATGACAACCAGGAGCCAAAGCAACACACCGAGCCGCACGAGGCGAAGCGCGGCGGTAATCGACGCGGCGTCCGGAGGAGGCCCCAATCCCAAAGCGGGCCGCTGCTCCCACTGTCCATGGTAGTAGGCACCGCCCCCCAAACCCACGCCTAACGCGCCGGCCCCTGCCGCCATCACCGGGCCTGCGTTGGGGCTCTCCCACGCACGTGCCTGCGATCGCCAACAACGCAGCGCGCTTCCTGTATGACCGATCAGGGCGTAGGTGAGCGCGGTCAACCGCGCCGGCACGAAGTTAAGGACGTCGTCGAGCCTTGCAGCCGCCCAGCCGAAATACAGAAAGCGCGGCGTGCGATAACCCCACATGGCGTCCAACGTGTTCGCCAGTCTATAGAACAGCGCGCCCGGAGCGCCAGCGACCAGGAACCAGAACAGAGCGCCGAAGACGGCGTCGTTACCGTTCTCGAGGACGGACTCCACCGCAGCCGACACAACGGCCTGACTGTCCATCTGCCCGGTGTCACGGCTGACGATGAAGCTCACCTTCATGCGCGCCTCGGCGAGGTCGCCCTTGGTCAGGGCGCTATGGACATTCAGGGCATGCTCCCGGAGGCTCTGGTGTCCTAAAGCGAAGTAGAGTGTGCCGATGGCCACGAGGTAGCCCAGGTACCGTATCGCCGGAGAGCTCGAGCCGGAAACGGGGACAGTCATTGCGGCCGGCGCCAAAATCCACGGCACAACTGCGATCAATACTGCAAGGACGCCTCGTAAACGAAGCGAGTGCGGACGGTGATTCCCGGACCTGGGATTCCAATGCCGTTCCAACCATTGTGCCCACCTTCCAAACCCGACTAACGGATGCCACCGGCGCGGCTCGCCCAGAGCGGCATCCAACATAACGGCGGCGAGGGTCAGAAGCGCGGCCATGATCTATGGCCCCTCCCCCAGGAACAGCCCGGCGGCGGCCCGTGGATTGGACGGAAAATAGTTGTGCAAGTAGCTCGCAACCAGTTTGTTCTGGCGATAGATCGCCTCGCCGGGTGAAGTGTTGTACAACCGCTCACCCCGAGCCCAGGGTGCCAGTGAAGTTTCCATGGTCGAGTGATGAAAGGTATGGCCGCGAAGAACACCCGCCGGAAGCGGCACGGACTGATAACCAAGACCCCGCAGTCGGGGTTGCATCGTGGCTCTTCCAGGAAGAAGGCCAGCCAGGTCGGCGCGCTGCCCCTTCACATCGGTGAGGGATTCCAGCAGGTACAACATGCCACCGCATTCGGCGTACAGCGGTTTTCCCGCATTCACATGCGTTCGCAGCGCCTCTGCCAGCGAGCGATTGGCGCCTAATTCGGACAGATGCAGCTCGGGGTAGCCGCCCGGTAGATAGACGCTGTCGACTGCCGGTAGCTCTTTGTCGGCGAGTGGCGAGAAAAACACCAACTCAGCTCCCATCGCCAGCAGAAGGTCGAGATTGGCGTGATACAGAAAGGAGAAAGCGCGGTCACGTGCAATGCCTATACGGACGCCACGCAAGACCGGCTCGATCACGGCTGACGCATCCGTTGGACCGGGTGCACCGAACTCGACTGCTGGTGGAATCTCGGTCAACCGCGTGGCCGCCAGGGCACCCGCCACTGCGTCCAGCCGTTGATCCAGATCACCTACTTCTTCCGCCTGCACCAACCCCAGGTGCCGATCTGGCAGCTCGAACCCGGCAGCGCGCGTAACCGCACCGAAATAACCCAACTCGGGCGGCATGCCTTGCTGCGTCATCTCGGCGTGACGCGCACCGGCAACGCGGTTGGCGAGCACTCCGTAGAAGGGCAAGCCCTTGCGGTACGAAGCCAGTCCATGCGCAATGGCGCCAAAGCTCTGCGCCATGGCCTCCGCATCGATCACAGCCAACACCGGCACGCCAATACGTTGTGCCAGGTCGGCGCTGCTCGGGGTCCCGTCGAACAATCCCATGACGCCTTCGACCAGGATCAGGTCGGCGTCTTGCGCGGCGTCATACAGCAACCCGCGGCAATGCTCTTCTCCTCCCATCCACAGATCCAGCTGGTAAGCCGGCCGCCCGCTCGCCCGCTCCAGGATCATGGGATCGAGGAAATCCGGCCCGGTTTTGAACACCCGCACGTCACGTCCCTGCCGGGCGTGATAGCGTGCCAACGCTGCCGTCACCGTGGTCTTGCCCTGGTTGGAGGCGGGAGCGCTGACAAACAAAGCAGGACACGCGCGCGGTTCCATCAGAACTCCACCCCGGCCTGTGCCTTGACGCCCTGCTCCTTGTACGGATGCTTCACGGGCCGGATGTCGCTGACCAGGTCCGCCTCCTCGATCAGTCGCTCCGGTGCATGCCGTCCGGTGACGACGATGTGCAGCATTTCGCGTCGCTTGCGAAACACCTCGAGAGTCTCTTCCAGGTCCAGATAATGGTATTTCAATACGATGTTGAGCTCATCGAGGATGACCATCCTGTAGGTGGGATCCTCCATCATGCGAACCGCTTCCGCCCACCCTTTCCTGGCCGTGAGAATGTCGGCCTCGCGGTCCTGGGTATTCCAGGTATACCCCGCCCCCACGACGTGGAAGTCACAGTTCGACTGCGCGCTCAGGAAGCGGCGTTCCGCACTGTCGAGAGCGCCTTTGATGAACTGCACGACCCCCAGCTTCCACCCATGGCCCAACACCCGCATTCCCATGCCGAATGCGGCGGTGGATTTCCCTTTACCTGTACCCGTGTTGACGATGAGCAACCCTTTCTCGAGCTGCGCGGCGGCCTTCTTCTTCTCGAAGCCCTCCTTGTGCCGCTGCGTCATCCTCTTGTGAGCTTCCGGATCTGTCTGCATGACTCAACTCCACGCCGTACCGGTCAGCCGGCTCAACATCGATGCCACGCGCGAGCGGCTGAGGTGATAACCGATGAAGACCAGCTCGGATTGCTTCATCTGCGACTGCGACACCTGTTCGGTGGCCACAACCCGCGTTCGTACCCCTTGCAAAAGCACAGGGCGAGCGCCTTCCGAGCCGAGCGCGAAACCCTTACAGCGCAACAGCGGCTCAACTTCGGCGACCTGCTCCAAAGCCGTTCGTAACGCGCCGACGCTTTGCCGCTCGCCGCTTCGCAAAGTGAAGGAAAGCCAGCCCGGATCCTGCTCATGGAAATGAGTATGTGTCGCCAACCCATGGGTGTGCGCCGCGAGTCCCGAGTGGCTGTGTCCGTCGACCCGGCCGTGATCCGCCAAGGTGAGGCTGTCGGTGCCCGGCATCTGCGCAAACGGACCATGAAAATGTTGCACGCGGCCACGCGGCGCTGCCTGGTGCAGGCGCAACCCAAGTGCAACCCGAATGTCCAGTTGCGCTTTGCGTGCCAGTTCAAGGAAGCGCACGTTTGGTGCCCGCTTCCTGACTTGCTCTTCCGCCAACAGCAACGCGTCAGCGTCCAGCTCGTCGATCTTGTTCAGAACGACCACGTCGGCGGCCGCCACTTGCTCGTCGAACAGACGTCCAGCCGCGTCCACTCCATCAAGGAGCAGCGCGGTGCCGCCGCCAAATTCGCCGCCCAGCAGACGCGGCGTGTCGACCACCACCAACGTCGCATCCAGCACGAAGTCTCCGGCCAACTCCGCTGTTTGCAACCTTGCCATCGCAGCCGTAGGTAGCGCGACCCCCGACGTTTCGATGAGCACATGGTCGACCTGCCCACAGCGACGCGCTATGGCTTGCAAGGTCGGTACGAAGTGCTCGTCCTCCGCGTAGGCAATCAGGCCGCTGGGGAAGTCGAAGATCTCGACGTCACGAGCGCTTTCAGAGGCGCTGGCCCGCGCCAACGCTCCGTCGATGGACACCTCCCCCAACTCGTTGATCAACACGGCCAAGCGTCGCTCCTGGCGATGCTTCAGCAGATCGCACAGCAGGGTCGTTTTCCCCGAGCCAAGGAAACCGCCGACCACAGTAACCGGAATCGGCTTGTTCACGACGCGGCCCTCACGCGACGTAACTGCTCGACGACGCCGACAAAATCGGTCGCCACGAGCGGGTAATCCATCCGGGGCCGCTTTATCACCAGCAGAGGGATCTCCAGCGCCGCGGCAGCCCGTGCCTTCGCCGGAAAGCCCCCGGCCTCACCGGAATCCTTGGTCACCACGCAATCGATGCGTTGATCCCGCCACAAGGCGCTGTTGAAGGCCTCCGAGAAGGGCCCCTGCATGGCCAGAATATGGTCCCGCGGCACACCCAGGTCGATGGCGCGACGGATCAGAGCGGGCTCCGGTGTGATCCGCACAAACCATTCCCGATCCCGCGCGTGGGGTGCCTGGAGAAATGCCGCCAGGTCTTTCGACCCGGTCGCCAGAAAGATCCTTTTGCCAACCGAGATCGCTCTCTCCGCTGCGTGCACCACCGACTCACACCACAACACGCCTGGTGCGGCCGCGGCTCCAGGCCTCTCGTAACGCAAATACGGGATGGCCAACTCCTCGGCCAGGCTCATGAGCTGCTCGGACATCTGCTGTGCGTAGGGATGGGTCGCATCCACGATCGCACGCGCCCTGCTATCCCGCAGAGCGCGACGCCTGGCTTCCACGCCCTGTCGTCCGGCCCATACCGAGACGCCAGGACAGTTCTCCCGAACGAGCTCTGCGCCGTATTCTGACGCGGTGCTGACCACGATGGGGATTTCATCTCTCGTCAATTCACGTGCCAAAGCGTTTCCGTCACTGGTACCGGAAAAGACCCAGACGGCGCTCGAAGGCAAATGACTACCGGAATGCGAGGGGGTGTCTCCGTTCCATTCGTTGTAGCCACGCGGAGTGAATATCCACCCTCGCTTGCGCCGCGTGAAGCGATTGCCGACGACAATCGTCGTCAGCATGTCGAACTGCAGAGCGGGCAGGTCTCTGAGCTGATGGATTTCGACACGCTGACCGGTTCGGTAGGCATTACGGACGACACCGCAGAGCGTCTCGGGAGACTTCTGCTCCAGAAGAATACCCAGGATGCGATAGACACCCTCGACCCGTGCATTGCTTTGAACGTTGTAGAGCACGCAAGCCAGGTCCGCGGCGGCGATATGACGCGCCCGTTGCTCTATCCACTCCCAGGGACACATGAGATTCGAAAGACTCAAGGTCGCGAAATCATGCGATAGCGGCGACCCGAGCAACGAGGCGCAGGCGTTGGCGGCTGTGATTCCGGGAATCACGTTGACCGCAAACG
>DAITMW010000411.1:0-5846 GCA_036834945.1 Steroidobacteraceae bacterium | reverse complement strand
GTCTGAGATACGAAGAGGTCGAACAGACGGGTATTGCGGATAACGCGCATGCCGAAACCTTGCGCGCGCGTCTCGGTGGGGAAACCGGTACGTTCCTCGGCACCAGCCTGCTGGCCGAGGGCGAGGCGATGATGCGCCTGGATCGTGACTACAGACCGGACAACGCGGTGTCCACCTACACCCGGTTTCCCGTTGTCGCCGATCCTGAGAACTATGCGCTCAACAGGCTTTCCGTGACGAACACGTCGCTGCCGCAGACCGCGGTGACCGTGGGCCGCCAGCGCATCATTCTCGATGATCAGCGGTTTGTCGGTAACACCGGCTGGCGCCAGAACGAAGTGACCTATGATGCCGTCCGTGTCGTCAACAAGAGCGTCACGAGCCTGACGGTCGACCTGACCTTCCTGGACAAGGTGCATCGCCAGTTTGGTGTCGATTCGCCCCAAGGGACCTACAAGGGCGACAGCTACCTGGCGAACGTGGGGTACCAGTGGTCCTTCGGCAAGCTCACCGCTTTCGCCTATCTACTGGATTTCGATCCGATTGCCGGTCTGAACGGGGCGCTCGATCCCCGTCGCGGCTCGACTTCGACCTACGGCGGACGGTTCGCCGGGAGTTGGCCTGTCGCGGCGGCGAAGGTCGGTTATATCGCGAGCTACGCTTCTCAGCGGCAAAGGGGCGACAACCCTCTGCGGTTCAGCAACGACTACTTCCTGGGCGAGCTCAATGTCGCCGTCTCCGGGGTGAAGCTGGCCGCCGGCGAGGAAATCATGCAAGGCAATGGCACTGTCGGCTTCGCGACACCCCTGGCGACTCTGCACCAGTTCGAGGGCTGGGCGGACAAATTTCTGACCACACCTCCCAACGGCATCAAAGACCCCTACGGCAGTGTGGGTTGGACGGGCGCGCACCTGTTAGGGCTCGACGCGCTCGCGGCGACGGTGATCTACCGCGCCTTCGAGGCTGAACGGGTGGGTACCAACTATGGGGCCGAGTGGGATTTCGCTCTGAGTGGCAAGTGGCACCACTATGCCGCGCTGCTTCAATATGCCAACTACACTGCCGGTGGTACCACGCCCGTCGCCATTGCGCGCGACACCAGTAAATTCTGGGCGCAGCTCGAATACACCTGGTAGCTAACCCGGGCCGTTGTCCTTCAACCGGCTGTGCTGCAATTCCCCGGCGTTTTCGAGCACGGGATAGGCAACGGAGCAGATGTGTGAATGGATGCGTTTCAAGTCGCGCAGGATGTCCAGATGTAGCGAGCTCGACTCGATGCTTTCCGAACGGCCTTCCCTCAGGCGCGCGAGATGGCTTTCCGCAGCCGCGAATTCGCTGGCCCGCAAGTTGGCCTTCTGGGTGATCAGTTGCCTCGCGATCTTGACGTCGCCGGACATGAAGACACTGAAGGCGAGCTTGAGAGTGTCGTAGACGTCCTGATGGAACGACTCCAGCTCGGCGGCGCCTTCCTTCGAGAAGACGATCTGGCGCTTCATCTTCTTGGCGGCCGTCTCCATCAGGTTCTTGTCGATGATGTCGCCGACGTGCTCGAGGTTGAGCGAGAAGGAGATGATCTCCATGGCGCGGCGTCCGTCGCGCTCATTCAGGCTCTCGCGCGTGAGCTTGGTCACGTACAGCTTCACTGCTTCGTCCAGCCGGTCGACGGCGTCGTCCATGCTGCTGATCTCCGCGATCAGCTTACGGTCATCGGTCATCAGGGCGTTGCGGGTCTGACGCAGCATGGTGACGATGAGGTCGCCTATGTGCAGGGTCTCGCGAGCGGCGCAGTCCAGTGCCACGGACGGCGTAGCAAGGGCCGTTTCGTCCAGGTACAGGGGCGTCGATGGATCGTTGGGTGTCGCGCGGTTTGGCAGAAGTCGCGTCAACAGTGCCGCGAGGCCGTTCAACGGCAGAATGAAGACGAGTGCCAGGGCCAGATTGAAGGCCGTATGGAAGTCAGCCGCCATGCGCGAGGGATTGGGCTCGAGCTGCGCTAGTGCGTTGGCGATGGGCTGCAGGAAAGGAAACACGACGGCGCAGCCAATCGCGCGATTGAGGAGATTGCCGATGGGGAGCCGCCGGCTTGCCGGGTTGTCGCTCTGACTTCCCTCCATGAGGGGATTGAGCGCGCTGCCGAGGTTGGCGCCGAGAACCAGTGCCAGCGCGGCGACCGGCGTCACGAAATGGGAATAGGCCAATGACATGACCAACAGCACGACGGTCACGCTGGAGTGCGCCAGCCACGTCAGTGCTGCCGCCATCAACAAACACAGTAACGGCTCGTTGGTGGCAGCGGTGAGCAAGGTACGGACCACTGGAGCATTTTCCGCGGGCGCGAGCGTATCCAGCAGGATGTGGAGCGAGAGCACCATCAGTCCTATGCCGATCGCCACTCGTCCGAGATCCCGTGTGCGAGTCTGTCCGCCACGCTTGAAAGCGGTGACGCCAACCACGAACAGTACGGGAGCGACCGCTGATACGTTGAACGACAGGACTTGAACGATGAGGGTCGTTCCGACATTGGCCCCCAGCATGATGGCAAGTGCCGGTACCAGGCCAACCTGGCCGCCCGTCACGAAGGAGGCGGTCATCAGCCCCGTCGCCGTGCTGCTTTGAAGGAGGGCCGTCACGGCAATCCCGGCCAGAAAAGCCAGGAAACGGTTACGGAGGGCGGCGCCGAGAAAACGCCGCAGGCCCGAGCCGAAAGCACGGACAATACCGCTGCGGACCATGTGCAGGCCCCACAGCAGCAGCGCGACGCCGCCGACGAGATCAAGAAGAATCATGCCGCCCAAATGCTCGTCCTCCCGGCCCCTGGCGGGTTATCCTTGGACCATAATGATAATAAGTCGGTTTCGAGCGGATGCGACGTGTATTGAACACCCTGGTCGGCCGGCTCGCGATAGTGCAGTTGCTCATTTATGCAATGCTGCTGCCGATGCTGTTCTCGGGCCTGGAGGCCGTCGTCCGGGGCAACGTGGTCGATACATTTACCCGCTATGCGCGCGCGTATGCCGGTGCACTGGCGAGGGAGCTGGAGCTTGGGGATGTTCTGGAGTCCTCCAGCCGCACGGTAATCTTTCTGGACGGTGGCGTAGAGGGTGGCGGATGCGTATACGCCGCGATGGAGCTGAATGGACGGCTACTAGGGAGTTCCGTTACCGAGACGCCTCCATGGGTCCGCCGTCGGGGCGATGATCTCGAGTTTGCCTCGTCCCCGGATCGCATTTATGCCGTTGCCATGCCGATTGAGCGCGCGGGTGCTGTCGGCAAGCTGTATCTCGGTTTTGACAAACGGCCTGCGCTCGCCCGAATCCAGGCCACCCGAACGCGAATCCTTGCAGCCCTGGCCGCTTATGCGGTCGCCTCTGTCATTGCGGTGTTGGCTCTGGCCCGTGTTGTTTCCCGACCTTTGACCCAACTGCAGGCTGCCTCACGCCGCGTGGCCCATGGCGAGACGGCGCTCCGCCTGGGAACCGAAAGCAGGATGGTCGAAATAGTCGATCTTGCGCGCGACCTGGAGATCATGCGCCGCGAGCTCGTTGGCATCGCCGAGCGTTTGCGGGCCGAGATGCTGCAGCGCCAGATCGAGCAGGCCGAGCGCGCGACCCTGGAAAATCAGCTGCGACATGAACAACGGCTGGCCACCGTTGGCACACTTGCCGGAGGACTTGCCCACGAGTTCAACAACATCCTGGTGCCATTGATTCTTTATGCCGAGGAAGCCCTGGATGAGATCGACGTCGCGCATCCGGCGCGCGCAAACCTGGATCGTGTGTTGAGGGCCGCCAGCCGGGCGAGCGATGTCATCTCAAAGCTGATGGCGTTCAGCAGGCCGATGGCCGAGCGTCAGCCCCTGCCGGTGGATCTTGCCGCGGTCACCAATGAAGCGCTCGATTTATGCCAGGCGCTGATGCCCGCCAATGTCGAGCTGCAACGCGAGACCGGGCTCGAGGGCGCGGTCGTTTTGGGAGACCCGACTCTCCTCAATCAAGTGGTCCTCAATTTGTGTACCAACGCGGTGCGGGCCATGCGCGAGCTCGGAGGCACACTGACTGTGAAAATCCTGGCAAGGGAGCGTGTCGTACCTCATGGCTCACGGGTGCTGGAGTTGCGGGTCAAAGATACGGGACACGGGATGAATTCTCAGACACAGGAGCGTATTTTCGAGCCGTATTTTACGACCCGCGATGTCGGCGAGGGCTCAGGGCTCGGCTTGTCGATCGTGCACGGCATCGTGGTGAGTATGGGGGGTACGATCTCGGTGACCAGCACCCTGGGGAAAGGTACCGAGTTCATTGTGGAGCTGCCGGATGCCAACCGTTCTCGTGATTGACGATGAGCCGGAGGTGCGTGATTCCGTCCGGCAGGTCCTGGGCCGCGCCGGATTCGAAGTGACGACGGCCGATAATGGACTTACCGGCATCCAGCAGTTCTTCGATCGTCCGGCGGATGTGGTCGTGGTCGACATCATCATGCCGCGCAGTAACGGCATCGAAGTCATTCGTGAAATTCGTAGCCGTTATCCGGGGGCCCGGATCATTGCCATCACGGGTGGAGGCAATTTTGGACCCTTCGGCTACAAGCCCGGTACGGTAGTGACCGACGCTTATCTCGCCTCGGCGACCGAGTCGGGTGCGGACGCCGTGATGACCAAGCCATTCCATCGCCAGGAGCTGATTTCGCTGGTACGCAGCCTGGTAAAGAACTGACGTACGACATCAACGCTGCAGCCGTGCAACGGCTGCCCGCTGACTCAGCAGCTCGGGCGTGGGCAGTGGGACGAGTCCCTCATCGGGCAGATAGCCGTGCGCCCCGGCCGCACAGAGGCTCAGAAATTCCGCCGCATAGTCGGCGAGTCCCACGGTGGACTTGAGGTGTGCTTCCTTCACGTAGATGAACAAAGGTCGTGACAAAGGGTACATTCCGGACGGAATGTTGACTCTGGACGGCTCGATTCCATTGACGCTCCCGGCATGGATCCGATTGTGGAATTGCTCGAGATAGGAGTAGGTGAGGATTCCAACCGCGCCGGGATTGCTCGCGAGCTTGCCGAGAATCAACTCCACGTCATCGACATCGGTCCAGCGACCGTCCTTGCGAATTGATGTGCAGGTTGCGCGGCTGTCGGGCCCGGTGGTCGACGCGGCCAGTGCGGTTTTGCAACTTGGCTCCATGACGAGGTCCACGAACGAATCACGCGTGCCATGGCCCGGGCCAGGACCAATCAGCGTGATGGGACGAGCCGGCAGCGAAGGATCGATATCACGCCAGTCGTGGTAGGGGTTGGCGGCCAGGCGGCCTCCCACGGGTACGAGCTCGGCTGCGGCGCGCCACAGCTGGTCGAGCGTGACGTTGAACGTTGGCGACTTCAGCGTGCTCGCAAGTATGAGGCTGTCATAGCCAATACGGATTTCGGCGATTCGCTGAACACCGTTGTCGGCACAACTCTGCCTCTCGGACGAGGAAATGGGGCGGGATGCATTGCTCACGTCGGGCGTATCGGCGCCTGCGCCCGCGCAGAACAAATTGAACCCTTCCGCGGTGCTCGTTGAGCGGACCACCGGCGTAGGGAAGGGCCCTGACCGGGCGAAATGCTCCGCGACGAGCGCGCTGAAAGGATATACGGTCGAGGAGCCCACGATGGTGATCTGGTCGTGAGGACCGCCCACCGCGGCTCGCGAGAGCAGGGTCATGAGTGTAAGCAGGGATACGCCGGGCAACGAGCAACCTTTATGTCTCATCGTTGGTCCAGGTGCAGGCTCGTGATGTTTAGTTTCATCCGACACCGCGAGCATTGCAAGGCGGGAAGGAAGCCTACCTGGCGCGCCCGGTGACTTTGATAT
>DAITMW010000410.1:0-5873 GCA_036834945.1 Steroidobacteraceae bacterium | reverse complement strand
CTGCGAGACCAACTGCACCTGCCGCTCCAAGTGCTATTGCAATGGGACCGGCAAACGCGATGCCTGGGATGAGCACAAGGGTGCCTACAGCAGCGAGCACGGGGGCAATGGTCCCAATCGCTCCACCGGTGGGGCCGCCAAGCTCGTCGGCGAGTTTCGTTGACCCGGTGGGCTCGGTCACGTTGCCGCTCAATTCGGCGTCGGCTCGAGGCTCCGTGGAGAAGAATTGCTCACGAGTCGCGTCGGACATGACGAGGTTGATGTCCGACTTTTCATAGCCGAGCTCGACCGCGGATCGATACGCGCACTCGGCGGCGTCCCTGTTGTTGAATAGACCGGTCACCATTCCAGGATGGGCGGCAGGCAATGCTGGGTCGGTCATGGCCCTCTCCTCACCATTCCTCTATAACGCATGATCTGATCGTTCATGCCCAGCCACAGAACGTGCGCGATTGGGCTGAGATTTCCCGCCTCGTCTCAGCGCGCCGCCGCGGTCCCGATCACGTTCGGGGTCGACACAACGGTCGATTTGGCGCTTCTTTGGGCTTGCTTGACAAGCACATCTCTCGCTTCCGCTCGCCCATGTACACATCGGCGATAGCCAAGCAGACGACCCGGAAGCGGTGGGTCGCGAGCGGCGGTTAGAGTGAGGAACCGGCGCGGTCGGAGACTTGAGCCTGAGCGCTGGCCCACATCCCTGGCTTGCGATTTACCATTCGCGCAGGCTGCCGTCGGGTCCACGCCAGACCGGATTGCGCCAACCATGGGACGTTCGCGCGGCTTCGCGCACGCGGGCTTCGTCAATCTCGACTCCGAGGCCCACACCCTGGAGCGCCTCGACCATCCCGTCTTGCACCTTGAACACTTCGGGGTTCTTGAGATAAGTCAACAGGTCATGCTCCTGGGTGTTGTAATGAATCCCCAGGGACATTTCCTGAATCACGAAGTTGGGTGCCAGCAAAGCCAGCTGCATACAGGCGGCAAGTGCGATCGGTCCGAGCGGACAGTGCGGCGCGATGGCGACATCATAGGTCTCCGCGGCCGCGGCGATCCGTCGACATTCGGACAGGCCACCGGCGTGTGAAAGGTCCGGCTGTATGATGTCGACGGCAGCGGATTCGAAGAACGGCTTGAAGTCCCATCGGCTGTAGAGACGCTCGCCAAGCGCGATTGGAATAACGGTGAGCTTCGACAGCTGCCGAATCGCCTCGGGATGTTCCGATAGTAGGGGCTCTTCAATGAACAGCGGCTTCAGAGGCTCGAGCGCTTTCGCGAGCTGCTTCGCCATTGGCTTATGAGCCCGGCCATGGAAGTCAACGCCTACATCCAGTCCGAGGTTGCGAACACTGTCTACCCGCCGCAGGACGCTCTCGAGTTCCTTTGGACTGTCGAGCCAACCGAGCGCTCCTGTGCCATTCATCTTGACGGCTCGAAAGCCTTGGCTCAGCCTTCCGCGTGCCGCCTCGACTACTTCATCGGGCGAGTCGCCTCCGATCCAGGCATACACGGAAATGCGGTCGCGCATCCGTCCGCCGAGCAACTGCCACACCGGCACACCCAAGGCCTTGCCTTTGAGGTCCCACAGTGCCTGATCCAACCCTGACAAGGCCGACATCAACACCGGCCCGCCGCGATAGAAACCGAGACGGTAAGCGGTTTGCCAGATATCTTCGATTCGAGCGGGGTCCGCATCGATGAAGCGATCGCGCAAATGAACAAAAGCGCCCTCCACCGCCTCGGCATGCCCTTCCAGACTGCCTTCACCCCAACCGACCGCGCCATCGTGCGTCTCCACTCGAACGAACAGCCACCGAGGGGGTACGCGGAACGTTTCGATCTTGGCAATCCGACTCATCTCCACCTCAGCTCTCCTCGGATAACAGTGCCCGGATATCAACTTGCAAGAGGATGTCTGCCAGAGCTGCGATCGTCTGCGCAGAGCCACCGAAGGCCCATAACTGATCCGCCTCGCGCAGATTTCGCGGGCCTCGTTCGGCATCCAGCACGGGGCTGTGAAACTCCATCTCACCGAAACCCATGCCGTCCCAAGCCTGGAATACCTGGTCGTCGCGCGGTACGCCCTCAGGGTGATCCCCATACCGCACCGATGCGTCGACCGGAAATTGCCGTACGATCAGATACCATTGGCTGGAGGACAGCCGCCGCAGGATGGCCGCGCGGCCCGTGAGCGCCTTGGCGGCTATACCAATTTTGGCGTTCGGGGTGCCCTCGATGCGCCAGATCAAACTGTCGGAAGTTGTCCGCCAGGCGCCTGGCAGGCCGTAGGACAGAGGCTGCGTCCCGTGTCCCGGATTCAGCGGCACGATCAAAATGGAGCCCACCGGCATCTGCAGCAAATGCCACAGATCAACCTGACCGGTGCGCGTCTCCTCCTGAATGGTCAGTTCGTGGACGGCCTCGATTCCAACATAGCGCGCGCTTCGCATCAGGGGGTCATCGGGCGATAGCGGCGGTTGCGCCATGCGGATCTTACGCTCCACGGCGAAAGCGAGGGACTGATCGCTGGCCTGCACCGGCAGTCGTCCCTTGGCCGTCAACGCAACGACACCGGGCTGGGAGTCGACAAACCGGTAGTGACCGGGATCGGTGTCGGCGGGAACCGTGTAGTTTCCCAGCCCCCGCCAGTCCGGCTTCCCCATCCAGTGATAGCGCAGCTCCGGCGAAAACCAGAGCCGGTCGCCGCCGATCCCGCCCACCAGTCGGGCAGGATTGGCTTTCACGAGCCCGGTATCGCCCAGATCAGGATGCGACCAGAGCAGGTTCGGTTCATCCTTGGAGAAGGCCAGTGCGACGATGCGGCCGGCAGCCAGGGTGACTGCGACCGCTCCCGGCCCGTGCAGCTCTTTGACCGGAATCGCCGCCTTTTCCAGGTTCTCGACGATCTGCGAATACATCAGCGTGCAGTCCCTACGTCTCTATCGTGTACGTTACCGGTGCTGATTAAATGCCACTTCAGCTGGGGCGGTCAAGTTGCGAGCGCAGGCGCGTGGTGAACTTGATACGATTGGGCAAGCACAAGAGCGCACGAAACGGCCAACCCATGTCTCCGGTAAAGACCTCGAAACCCGATCGCAAACGTCCACCCGGGCAGAGGCGTAAATCCAGCCGCTCGAGGGCCGAGTCTGCTGAAGCGAAATCGGCTGGGATCAAGGAGATCGCCGCCACCGTTGGGGTCTCCATTGGAACCGTGGACCGGGCACTGCACTCCCGTCCCGGCATCAGTGAGGCGACACGCGCAAAGATCATGCAGGCGGCCGCCACCTTGGGCTATAGGCCCAACCTGGCTGCCCGACATTTGAAGCTCGGCCGCCAACCCCAGATTTCGGTACACCTGCCGCAGGAAATTGCCTCCTATTTCGACGCCCTGCGGCAGGGTATCCAGCAGGCCGCCGCCCAACTGCAGCCTCCACTGAAAGTCGACTTCCACTCCTTCCCACGCATAGGCCAGGGAGAAATCGAGTCGCTCCAGTCCGTACTCGATAATTCCTGTGACGGCATTATTCTCGCTCCAGGGGCACCCTCCAGAATCTCCCCGCTGATCCGCCAAGCCACTCTGCGCGACATTCCCGTGGTCTGTGTCGCGAGCGACGCACCGGACAGCGAGAGGTTGGCCGTCGTGTCCAGCGACCCATTCACGAGCGGTGCGATTGTCGCGGAACTGCTAACCCGGATGGGCAAAGGGAACCACCAGGCAGCCATCATCACTGGGGACCTCGCCACCGTTGACCACTCCGAGAAAGTACGCGGCTTCCGCGCCATGATGGCCGATCTCGGCAGCGCTCTAACCTTGGCCGAAGTAGCCGAAGCACACGACGAGCCTCGCGAGGCATACCGTCAGACCTGCGATGTTTTGGCACGCCATCCCAACCTGACCAGCATTTATGTGAGTACGTCGAACTCTCTGCCCGTCATCAAGGCACTGGAGGAACGGGGGCGGACGGATAAGGTCACCGTGGTCGTCACCGACCTGTTTCCGGAGCTGATTCCGCTCATGCGCGTGGGAAAAGTATTTGCCACGCTCTATCAACGACCTTTGACCCAAGGACGCCTGGCGTTCGAAGCCATGCACCGGTTCATCGTCGAGGGCATTCGCCCCAAGCAGGTTCAGAAGCTGCCTCCCTATATCGTCCTGCGCAGCAATCTCGATGTCTTCATCGAAAACTCACCCGAGTTCGAAGGCTGGGCCGGTCGCTTGCGGGAGAGCCACCGGTCTGCAAAATAAAGATTGACGGCGTTGATACCGCTGTGGTCAATTGCATTATCGTTAACGTACACGGTCGCTCGTGAGCTACAACAAACCTTATGTCTGGGGTATCGCCTCGGTGGCTGCCCTGGGTGGGCTGCTGTTCGGCTATGACTGGGTGGTGATCGGCGGCGCGAAACCATTCTACGAGGCCTACTTCGAGCTGACCTCGCCGCAACTGGTTGGCTGGGCCAACAGCTGTGCCCTGGTGGGTTGCCTGCTGGGGTCCATCGTTTGCAGTGGCTTGAGCGATCGCCTGGGGCGCCGCAAGCTGCTCATTCTCTCGGCATTCCTGTTTGCCGTCTCGTCGATCAGTACCGGATTGGCGCACGCATTCTCCACGTTCGTGATCTGGCGCATCATCGGTGGCGTTGCCATCGGTATTGCCTCCAACGTATCACCTACCTACATCGCGGAAATCAGCCCTGCGCCGTGGCGCGGGCGGCTGGTTGCGCTGAATCAGCTCACCATCGTGGTCGGCATCCTGGCAGCGCAGATCGTGAATTGGCTGATTGCCGAGCCGGTCTCCGACAGCACCACGATGGAGCTGTTGCGTCATTCGTGGAATGGTCAGTGGGGTTGGCGCTGGATGTTCATGGCCGTCGCCATTCCTTCGATTGTGTTTCTCGGCAGTGCGTTTCTGGTTCCGGAGAGTCCCCGATGGTTGGTTAATCGGGGGCTGAGCGCCGCGGCCCGTCACATCCTGGCGCGGATTGGCGGCGACGACCACGCGGCGCAGGAATTGAGGGAAATTGAGGCTACGGTGAGCCAGGAAGGACAACTGTCCATTGGGGCGGCGTTTCGAGTACCCGGGGTGTCCGGGGTGTTGGTGACCGGAATCGGCCTGGCCGTACTGCAGCAATGGAGCGGCATCAACATTATCTTCAACTACGCCGAAGAGCTCTACCGGGAGGCCGGCTACGGCATCAACGGAGCGCTTTTCAACATCATCATCACGGGAACCGTCAATCTGGTGTTCACTGTCGCCGCGATGGGTTGTGTGGATCGTTTCGGCCGGCGCACCTTGCTGTTGTGGGGCTGCGCCGGCATCGCCCTGGCGCACGGACTTCTGGGCGTAGCCTATTCCAGCGGTCTCGGCGGGATCTTCGTTCTGATACTCACACTCGGTGCGATCGCTTGCTACGCGATGTCACTGGCTCCGGTGACCTGGGTTCTGATCGCGGAAATATTTCCTAATCGGATTCGCGGTCCGGCAGTGTCGATCGCTGTGTCCGCTTTGTGGATCGCGTGCTTCGTTCTGACCTTCACCTTCCCCCTGTTGAGTCAATGGCTCAAGACCGCGGGTACTTTCTGGCTCTACAGCGGCATCTGCTTCGCGGGCCTGCTGTTCATCCTCCTGCGCGTACCGGAAACCAAAGGCAAGACGCTGGAGGAGATCGAGCAGGAGATCGTGCGCGCCGCGTGACTGTCGACTACGACGTTCAAGCGCCAGCCCGCCAGAGTTTCAACTCGGAGTGTTTCGCGATGTGTTCAAAGTCGCGATCAGTGCTCAGTAACGTCAGGCTGTGCCAAATACACAGTCGCGCGATCAATGCGTCGATAGTCCCCGCTTGCACGCCAGCGCGACGGCAATTATTTCGCAGGGTGG
>DAITMW010000409.1:0-5882 GCA_036834945.1 Steroidobacteraceae bacterium | reverse complement strand
GGCAACAAGGCGATCATCGACAGCCTCCAGGGAAAAAACTGTAGCATTGGATCATGGCGTCACTCGGAGCGCAGCGCGATGACGGGATCAAGGACAGCTCCGCGGCGCGCCGGGCCGTACCCGAACACCACCCCCGTAATTGCCGCCATCAATAACGCCAGCACTAACATCACCGGTGAGATGGCAGTGGCCCAATGCAGGGTATGGCTCAACGTGGTCAGTCCCACAGTGCCGAGCAGCACGCCCAACAGGCCGCCGAGGCAAGCAAGCATGATGGCCTCGGCCAGAAACTGCATCAACACGTCACGTGTGCGAGCGCCCACGGCCATCCGTAGTCCGATCTCACGGGTCCTGGCGGTCACCGAGACGAGCATGATATTCATCACGCCGATGCCGCCCACGAGCAGCGACACCGCGGCGACACCGGCCAGCAACA
This sequence comes from Steroidobacteraceae bacterium, assembly GCA_036834945.1. Lineage (GTDB taxonomy): Bacteria > Pseudomonadota > Gammaproteobacteria > Steroidobacterales > Steroidobacteraceae > 13-2-20CM-66-19. The sequence continues at coordinate 5,446 of DAITMW010000409.1, read as the reverse complement.
GGCTGAAGGTCTGCCCGGCTTTGCGCAGACTGCGCGCCATTTCCTCGTACGACGCCTGGTCGAGGTTGAACAGGTTCGAATGCACCGAACGGACAGTGCTCGGACTGGTGCCCAGGCCCATCATCGCCGCGGCACTCTGTGTCTGTACTCTGAAATCATCGAAGGTGTCCGCCGACAGCTTGTGGAGCTGGCGCAGCGAGGCGCCGATGCGCGCCGCCAACGCAGACATCACGTCCACTGCACCAGCTCTCACTGTGATGGTGTCGTAGTCATCGCGGCCCAGCAGTTTGCGGGCTTGTGTCAGGTCGGTGTACACCTGCGGAATGACCGCCTGCGCGTCAATGTTGTAGGCAGTGAAAGTGCCCACCACGGTCACGATCCGGCCATTGAACTTCAGAGATCGACCCAAGGGCGTCGGAGCATCCGGCCACAAGCGCACTGCCGCGCCCTCTGGCAGAAGCGCTACCGCTGCCCCTTCGCGCTGCTCGACATCGCTGATCCAGCGGCCCGAGGCGAGCCTCCAACCCTGCATATCCGGCCAAGGGGTCTCGAATCCGTTCAGGTGAACGACGTGCATCAGTGTCTCCGCATCCTGCGCCAGGCTCACATTTCCATCCAACGAGGCCGCCACGGCGGTGATGTCCCGCATCCCGGACAGCACCCGCCTATCCGCCTCGGCCAGAGGTGTTGCCGGACTATGAAAGCGGGACATCTTGACTATCCGCCGAGAGGCCTGGACGTTGGGGTTGGCTGCACTTGCCTCAGTGGCCGCGCCGCCGTCACCCACCGACAGTGCTCCACCACCCTGCCCTACCTCGCCGCCACTTCCGTCTTCCTGGCCAGTACTGGAGGCGCCCGCCGGGGTGAAGTTGCCGGAACGTATTGTGATCAGAGTCGGACCTGCGCTTTGGAGTTGCGCCTCGATCTTCTGGTGCGCTCCCAGGCCCAGCCCGGAAACGATCACCACCATGGCTACCCCCACGCTCATGCCGATGAGTGTCAACGAAGCTTGCAGGCGGTTCCGCACCAGGGACTTGACGGTTCCGCCGAGACTGCAACTCACGTATGGGCCCCGTCGTGAATGTGCTCATGCTCGTGATCGTGCCCGTGCGGCGCGGTGGCCGGGGGCGCCGGTGGATGCAGCAGAATCTCGTATTTCATACTGCCGGTCGCCGTCATCTGGTGATAGGTGAAACCAACCCGCACCACGTCCGCCGGGTCCTTCAGGTTCACCACCCCGACCCAGCTGCCGCCGTCGTCGCTGATGCGCATGTTCACCTGATCGACCCGATTGCCCGCATGGCCGATCTCCGCGACCAGGTCGGCGACCTCGGATGCCGCCAGCGGTCGTCGATGCGCATCGCTCAACCATATCTGCAGTTGTTTTCCTCCCTGGCTGGCCACGAGCTCGTAGTGAATCTCATCATGGAACTCCAACACTACGCCACCGTGCTGAGCTGCGTCGAAATGGGGAGCGTGCTCGTCATGGGCTACTGCCGCGCCCGCGCCGGCAAGCAGTGATGCGACCAGGCCCAACAGACGCGTACGTTCATTCATGGTGTAAAGCCTCGATGGGGTCCAGACCGGCGGCACGACGTGCCGGATAAACGCCGAAAATGATACCGAGCAACGCTGCCACCGCGATGGCAGCGAGGCTCGACGCGATCGAGATGTCGATCGAATATCTGAAGAGCTTTTCCAGGCTACCGGAGGCAAGGATGCCTACAACCGTGCCCAGTAGGCCACCCACTACGCTCAGCACTACGGCCTCGGCCACGAACTGCATGATGACATCGCTGCGGTGCGCGCCCACCGCCACGCGCAGGCCGATCTCGCGGGTGCGCTCGGTCACCGACAACAGAAGGATGTTCATGATGCCGATGCCTCCGACCAGCAGCGACACGGTGGCGACGCCGGCCAGTAGACTGAGCATCGTGTTATTAGCGCGTTTGAGAGAATCCGCGATGCGACCGATCGTGATCTCGTCCATCCCGGCCATGTTGCCGGCCAGCACCCGCGCCACCGAGGGTGGCAGTCCATGTCCGATGGCGAGCTGCGCCTCGGTCCGCACCGTGAAGTCATCCGGCATGCGCTCGTTGATTTTGTGTCGCTGACGCAGGAGATCGACGATCTCACGCGCAATCCTCGTCGTATCGCCCACCGAATACGTCGTGACCGTGATGGTGTTGAGTTTTCCCAGATCCAACAGTTTCTGCACAGTAGTCACCGGCAGATAGAATGCGTCGAACTCATGGTCGCCAGGCGTAGGTTGCGCCGCCCAACTGCGGCTGCCGAGTACACCGACCACGGTGAACCTCTGGTTCCAGAGGAAAACTGTCTGGCCGATCGGATTCGCGTCGTGCCCGAACAGGTGATCGGCGGCAACACGGCCCAGAACCATGACCTGACGCGAGGATCTGACGTCCTCTTCCGTGAAGAAGGCGCCACGCGGGAACACCCAGCCGGTGCGGATCATCGGCAGAGTGGCGTCGGTGCCGCGCATATAGGTGAACCAGGTTTTCTCCCCACCTCCGCCAACTACTTTCAGGCGTTGGTCCTCCTGGATGCTGGAGGCCACGTACTGCACGCCGGACACGCTGCGAATCGCGTCGGCGTCTTTTCGCGTCAAGGTGGCGGCGGCTCCGAGTCCGGCCATTGAATCGCCCAGGCGCTGCGCGGCCGTCGGATGGTCATGTACCGCGAAGGGATCGTCCTCCTCGTGCACCTTCACGAGACCACCGGCCCAACGCGCGCCGGAGCCGCCGTACCACATTGTCTGGATGGGCGATGCGCGTCGCGGCCGGTGATAGTCTCTGTAGGCGGCCGGCAGCTCCCCCTCGTAAGGCTCGGTCGCCGGCCGATCCAGGTTCAACTGCGGCGGTACAAGTCCACCGTTGTGGTCGGTGCCCGTTTCGCCCGATCTGGGGCCCGTCGGCGTACCCATGATCTCGCCGCCCTCGTGCGTCCCGACGTTGCCCCCTCCTTGCAAGTAGTTGCCCGCTGTCACCACGATGACATTGGCGCCCGCGGCGCGGAGCTGATCATTGATCGCCTGCTGGGCACCCCGACCGAGAGCCACGCTGGTCACGAGCGCGCCCACACCAACTCCCATGCCCACTATCGCGAGCAAGGTCTGCAAGCGATTGCGCTTGAGGGCGCTCAACGTGAGTGCCAGACAATGGCTGACAGGCATCATGGGCAGGTCATCCGTTGACCACGCTGCGCGGGGTCAGCACCTCGGCCGCCCGCATCGGCGTGTTGGCTTTATCGCTGACGATCTGACCATCACGGATGGACACGATCCGCGTACCATATCGGGCCACATCCATATCGTGGGTGATGAGCACCACGGTAATGGTGCGCTTCTCCCGGAGCTCCTGCAGGAGGGCCATTACCTCGACGCTGGTCTTCGTATCGAGGTTGCCAGTGGGCTCGTCCGCCAGGATCAGGCTGGGCTCATTCACCAGCGCGCGGGCAATCGCCACACGCTGCTGTTGGCCGCCCGACAGCTGACTTGGGTGATGGTGGGCGCGCTGTCCCAAACCCATCGCGCTCAATGCCGCCAAGGCGCGCTTGTGCCGCTCCACCGTTGGTACCGCCGGGCGGTTGTACAGCAATGGCACCTCCACGTTTTCCAGAGCCGTGGTCCGCGGCAGCAGGTTGAACCCCTGGAACACGAAGCCGATTTGCTTGTTGCGGATCCCAGCCAGCTCGTCACGCGGCAGCGACGAGACATCCCGCCCGTTCAGCAGGAACTGTCCCGAGGTGGGACGGTCCAGGCAGCCCAGGATGTGCATCATGGTGGATTTACCCGACCCGGACGGCCCGATGATGGTGACGAACTCGCCCTGCTCGACATCCAGTGACACCGATCGCAGCGCGTGTACGGTGCTGTCCCCCATCTGATAGGTTTTGGTCAGGTTGCGCAGCGCAATGATTGCCATGAGGGTCCCCTCAATTCAGGCCGGCGTAGTTGTACAGGACTGTCGCGACAGATTTCTCCGCTCCGGCCATACCGTAAGTCTTCTTCGCCCCCTCGATGACGTAGAACTCGTTCGCGGCATGCGCACCACCACCGGAGCCCACAGCACCGCCGGCAATCGGCAGGCTGATCGGGTCGCCCGAGAACAGATACGCGGGCCAATAGCCGCCCATGATGCTGGCCTGGTTCTCCACTGGCGGCGAACGGCGCGCCGCGCCGAACGCGTCGTACATCCGATCGGAGGCCTTCGCTATCTCACTGTCGTGGCGCTGCTTCGCCCAGGGGACATCGCCCACGACGTGGATCTGCACATCCTGGTAGCCCTCCTTGTCAAGATAAGCGCGCAGCTTCTTGACGATATCCGGGCCTGTCATGTTCGGCACGTACCGGATGTTATGTTTCGACGTAATGGTGTTTGGCAGGATCGCGCCGGAACCCCCTGGAAACATGTTGCCGCTCCAGATGCCGTCCAGGTTGAACGACGTGCCGTGGCGCTGCATGGTCACGATGTCGATGGGCTTGTCGGCGATGAAGCGCGCGACGCCCAGGTTCTTGGCCGCATCTTCCGGCTTCATGGTCTTGGCGGCCGCCTCGAGACTGGCCTTCTCGGCCGAGGTCAGCGGCTCGATGTTGTCGTAAAAGCCGGGGATCAACACCTTGTTGCCGTTATCGGCCACCAGGGTCGAGAGCATCTCGATGTGCCGCCAGGCCGGCGAGTCCACCGAGCGCTTGTTGGCGCCGTGGATGTCGCTGTATACCGGGCCGCGGCCCCAGGACTTGCCGGAGGTGGTCAACTCGATGAAGAGGCACCCTTCCGAGGGGCCCGGGCCGTAGAGGGCTTCCGCACCCTTGAACAGGTCCGGGTGTGCTTTCACGAACGTGCGCAGGCCCACGTCCATGCGCTCCTCGTCACCCTCCGCAACGAAGATGATGTTCACTGGCAGCTTGCCCCGGACCGCCCTGATGGCCATCAGGGCGTTCCACTGTGACATCTCGGGGCCTTTTGAGTTGGTGGCACCCCGCCCGATCAACACTTTCTTGTAGGGTGGCTGCTCGACGAGGTCGGCCGCGAAAGGCGGCCGGATCCACAGGTCCGGCTGCGTGACCGGCATGGTGTCGTATTGCCAGTAGATCACAATCGTGTGCTTCGCGCCCTCATCGCACTTGGCGTACACGACGGGGTTGCTCTGCTGGCCCCACTCGGTGATACCCGGGTCGTATACCTTGCTCTGCTGGCAACCCAGCTGGTCGAAGTAACCCTTGACCATCTGGGCGGACTCCTGGATGCCCTCGCCGGTGTTGGAGATGCTCGGCTGCTGGATCCACTTCTGCAGGTTGCGCACGTGCTCATCGATGTGGGAATCGATGTAGGCAAAGATCTTCGGCAGGTCCGGGTTCTTGATCTTGCTCATGTCGATCGAGATCTCGGTATCCCCGTTCGGGCGGATGCCGGTGGCCAGTGCG
>DAITMW010000408.1:2181-5913 GCA_036834945.1 Steroidobacteraceae bacterium | reverse complement strand
GGCAATCCCCTGTTCGGCGGATTCGGCGCCTCCACGGCGACCTGCACCAGCGGACTGAATCCCTTCGACAAGTCCAAGCCCATCAGCCAGGACTGTATCAACGCCATCGCCTCTCCCTTGAAGACCCGCTCGACGCTCAAGCAGGACATCTGGGAATTCAACGCGCAAGGCAAACTCTTCACGCTGCCGGCGGGCGATCTGCGCGCGGCCATCGGCCTCTCGCACCGTGAGGACATGTACGAATACCTGAACGATACCCTGACCACCCAGGGAACCTCCTTCCAGGACCAGGCCATCGGCATCTATCCGAGTGGCAACTCCGCCGGCCAGATCCGGGTGAAAGAAGCGTATGGCGAAGCCCTCGTGCCGGTGCTCAAGGACCTGCCGTTCGTTCAGAAGCTGGAATTGGAGCTCGGTGCCCGCTACTCCGACTATGACACGACGGGCAACAGTGTCACCTGGAAGGCTCTCATGGACTGGAAGCCTCTGAGCTTCGTGCGCATCCGTGGCGGCTACAACAAGGCCGAGCGCTCCCCCAACATCGCGGAGCTCTACCTGGCGCCTCAACAGACCTTCGTGTTCAACGCTTCCGGCGACCTCTGCTCACTCGCAAACCCGTCGAAGTATTCGGCCAACCCCAAGAATGCCAATGGGGCGAACGTGCTGGCGCTGTGCAAGGCGCTGATGGAAAAGGCAGCACCCGGAACGTCCACTCACTTCTACGGTGACCCGACCTACTACAACACGGTCGGTGGAACCTTCGCGTTCCCGACACTGCAAGGCAACCCCAACGTCTCGCCGGAGGAGGCTCACACCTGGACGATCGGCGCGGTCATCGACTCGCCCTGGGATGCCGACCTGGTGAGATCGCTGCGGATGACGGTCGACTTTTATCACATCAACGTGAGCAAGGCGCTCGGGCCGCAATCGGTCGATGTCGCCCAGCGTCAGTGCTTCGATCCGGCGTTCAACCCGACGTTCAGCGCGAGCTCGCAGTACTGCGCCGGCATCGGCCGCGTGGCCAATGATGGCGCGCTCGGAAACATCATCACCACCTACTACAACAACGGACGTTTCCAGACCGAAGGCCTGGACACCCAGATCGATTGGGCGTTCGACCTCGGACCCGGGCGCGTGAGCGTGAACGCCCTCTTCACGTACCTGATCAGCCTGCAGTCGGCGGAGCTGAGCGCGGATCAGCTCGTGGAGTACGCCGGATCCCTGGGGCCGCAGCAGAACGGTCTCGATCCGGGCGCGTTCAAATGGAAGATGTTCAACACCTTCGGGTACTCAGTTGGCCCCTGGAGCGGTGCGATACAGTGGCAGCACCTGCCCTCCATCCATTCCAACGAATACCCGACGCAGCCGGCTACGCCGTTCTCCGGAGCGAAGGCCTACGACCTGGTCAACCTCAGCGCAAGCTATTCGATCGGAAAGTCCATCGTGATCCGTGGGGGCGTCGACAACCTCTTCGACAAGTGGCCACCGATCACGGAGGTCGACGCCTCACCGCCCCCGGGGCTGCTGGCGGGTGGCGCGTATAATGAGTACCTCTATGACATGAACGGCCGCCGCTTCTATCTCGGTGCGACGGTGAACTTCTGATAGTCCGCCGGGGCCTCTGCTTCACGGCAGAGGCCCCGCAGAGGCGTTGCCCATGCGTCGGATGATTGGTTTCCTATCAGCGACCACGCTCTCGATGATTGCAATGGCGCAATCCCCGCCCGACCCCCTCGAGGCGTGCTCTCAGAAAACCGATGCTGCTGCCCGGCTCGCATGTTTCGATCAGGAAATGCAGCGGCGTCATGCAAACAACACGACACCCGCGAAGCCAGCGCCGGCGCCGCGACCACCGGCTGCCGCCGCGAAGAAACCCATGGACGACACCGTCGGCCTGACAGGATCGCAACTTCGCAAGAAGCAGCGTGACGCTGGCATCGTTGTCGAGCGCCCGAAGCCGCAGTCCATCGTAGCCCAGGTGTCGCGGGCTGTTGCTCACCCCGATCACCGCTATACCTTCTTTCTCGACAACGGCCAGGTGTGGGAGCAGATCGATACCCAGCAGGGTTTGTACGTCGACAAGAACGAAGCGGTCACGATCGACCCGGGCGTCCTGGGGGCATTTTTTCTGAAGACCTCGAAAGAGAAATACGTCCGGGTGCGACGCTTACAGTAGCGGGACTGGGAGGGGTGATTTCGACTGCTCGTCCGTATCTCCATGGGCTGTTCACCGGAGAGATGGATGAGAATCGCAATCACGGCGGCCATGGCGCTGCTGATGACGGGCCAGTCATTGGCCCAGGCCACTGACGTCTCCGACTTGGAAGGACACGATCGGGAGATCGCCCTCACCCAGCAGGGAGCTGTGCGCGGCCGAACGATCGGCGCGGTAACCGGGTTTCTTGGGCTCCCCTTCGCGGCACCACCGGTCGGCGATCTGCGCTGGAAGGCTCCGGCATCGCCGGCGCGCTGGAATGGAGTTCGCGATGCAACCCTCCCCGCGGGTCTGTGTGTGCAGCCAGGCACCGATGCCAATGCCCAGCGGGTCATCGTCGGCAGCGAGGACTGCCTCTATTTGAATGTCTATCGACCCTCGCGGGCGGCGACAGGGCTGCTCCCGGTGATGATCTTCGTCCACGGCGGCAGCAACATTCGCCAGGACGCCAGCTCGTATGACCCGAGCGCCCTCGTCGAGCAGAACGGCATCATTGTCGTGACCGTGAACTACCGCCTCAACGTATTCGGATTCCTGGCACTGCCTTCCTTGGATGCCGAGGCGGGCGACACCTCCTCCGGTAACTATGGCCTCCTGGATCAACAGGCGGCGATGCGCTGGGTGCGATCCAACATCCTGCGATTCGGTGGCGATCCGGCCGACATTACGGTCGCGGGCGAGAGCTCGGGCGCCATCGATCTGTGCGCAAGCCTCGTATCTCCCGCCGCCGCGGGATTGTTCCGGAAGGCCATCCTCGAGAGCATGTACTGCCCGGTAGCGCCCCACACCGAGGCGTTGACGGTGAGCGCACCGGTCGCCAGGAAGTTGAGTTGTACGGATGAGCGGACGCAAGCCAGTTGCATGCGCGCGATCCCTGCTGCGCAGGTTCTGACGGCAGCTCAGCCACTCTCATTCGTGGTGGGCGGCGGGACGGGTTTCAATTCCAGCCCGAACTTCGGCAATCGCCTGTTACCGCTGGATCCGGCCGCGGCGCTCGCCTCTGGAAGTTGGAATCACGCCCGTATTCTGATCGGCTCCAACCACGACGAGGGAGCCCTGTTCGTGGCCGCCGGCCTCCTGAAGTTGCCACCTCTTCCGCAGGGTACTTACTTCCCGCCACCGGGCATCATCTATGGCGCGCTCGTCAACCGCCGCTTCGGCTCGCTGGCGCCGCAGGTCGATGCACAATATCCGCTGGAGGATTTTGACCGCAACACGTTCATTGCCTATGCCGACGAGGTGACCGATCCATCGCCGCTCGGGTGCGAGCTTTCCCAGTGGTCCGATGCCTTCGCGACGACAACGACCACCTTCCGCTACGAGTTCAACGAGGCCGCCCCGGCAGCGCCCAAGGGCATGAACATCCCGAACAACTTCCCGATCGGCGCCTATCACGGCAGCGAGTTGCAATTCCTGTTCGACACGACGATCGAGCCTGGCCCCCGCGGCGCGGCGCAACAGAAGCTTTCCCGGGACATGATCAGGTACTGGGGCAACTTCGTGAAAACGGGCAATCC
>DAITMW010000408.1:0-2081 GCA_036834945.1 Steroidobacteraceae bacterium | reverse complement strand
AACCACGACACTGTCTAATAAGAAGGGGCTCATGAATCACGTTTATCGGCTGGTCTGGAGCCAGAGGCACCGCACTTGGGTCGCCGTCTCTGAAATCTCGAAGGGAAGAAAAAAGGGCGCAAGCGGCAAGCTGGCGGCAGCGACTCTCTGCCTCGCGACAGTGGTGGCGCAAGGCGCCCCCGGCGGCGGCCAGGTGGTTTCCGGAAGCGGACAGATCAGCAATTCCGGCAACACCACGACCATTACCCAATCCAGCCAGAACCTCTCGCTGAACTGGCGCAGTTTCAATATTGCGCCGCAGGAGACGGTGAATTTTGTGCAGCCGTCGACCTCCGCCGTCGCGGTGAATCGCATCTTCGATACCAACGGGACGCAGATTCTCGGGCACCTCAATGCCAACGGGCAGGTCTACCTCATCAATCCGAACGGGATTCTGTTCGGGCGAGGCTCAGTAGTGAACGTCGGCGGCCTCGTCGCCTCGACGCTCAATCCCACCGATGCCAATTCGAGCGGCACGACTCGCTCATTCAGCGGCTCGGGCACCGGTAGCGTGACCAACGATGGAACCATCACGGCGGCCCCTGGTGGTTACGTGGCCCTGCTGGGTAATCACGTCATCAACACCGGCACCATCGTCGCTCAAATGGGAACTGTTGGGCTCGGCGCCGGCAGCGCGGTGACCCTGACCTTCGACAGCGATCACCTGGTCGGCGTGCAGGTCGATCGCAGCACGTTGAACAATGTCGCCGCGAATGGCGGGCTCATCCAGGCCGACGGCGGCAAGGTCGTCATGACTGCGGGCGCACGCGACGCGTTGCTTGCCAGCGCGGTCAACAACACAGGAGTCGTCGAGGCGCGCACGGTCGAGGAGCACGACGGCACGATCACCCTACTCGCGGGCATGTCAGCCGGGCAGGTCAATGTCGGAGGTACGCTGGACGCGGGCGCTCCCGACGGCGGCAACGGCGGTGCGATCGAAACGAGCGGCGCGCATGTGAGCGTCGCGAACAATGCCCGCATCACCACCCAGGCACCGAATGGACTGATGGGCTCATGGCTGGTCGATCCACAGGATTTCACTGTCGCGGCCAGCGGGGGTGACATCACAGGCAGCGCGTTGTCCAGCCAGCTGGCCACCACCAACGTAACACTGGAAAGCAGCTCCGGAGCGACAGCCGGATCCGGCAACCTGAATGTCAATGACGCGGTGACCTGGTCCGCACCCACGACATTGACCCTCAACGCTTCGAACAACGTCAATATCAATGCGAACATCACGGCGACCAGCAATACGGCCGGGCTCGTCCTCAGTCCCAACACCACGAACGGCGCCGACGGCGCCAGCGGCTCGGGTGCTGTCACCCTGAAGGACGGCGCGAGCATTACGCTCCCCGGTACCAACCCCACTCTGATCATCGAAGGACAACAGTACACGGTCATCAACAGCCTGGGGGCCGCAGGCAGCACGACCGGGACCGACCTGCAAGGCATCAACACCAACCCGGGCTTCTACGCCCTGGGCACTGATATCGATGCTTCCGTCACCCAGACCTGGAACAGCGGCCAGGGCTTCACCCCGATCAGCTCGTTCAATGGTGTCTTCAGCGGCCTGGGCCACACCATCAGCGGCCTGTTCATCAACCGTCCCGCTGAGAACAATGTCGGCCTGTTCGGCAGCCTTGCCGCCGGATACCTCGTGAACGTCGGACTGTCGGGCGGAAGCGTGACTGGGGGAACCGCTGTCGGGGCGTTGGTCGGAGCCAATTACGGTACGGTAACCGTGGCTCACGCTACGGGCACGACCGTTTCCGGTACCAATCAGGCCGGCGGACTGGCCGGAAAGAGCAGCGGCGCCATCAACGACAGCTATGCCACGGGCACCGTCAATGGCACGGCCTCCATCGGTGGACTCGTGGGCACCAACTATGGGTCGGTGACAAACACTTATGCTACGGGCGGGGTCAGTGGCACCGACAGGGTTGGTGGGCTGGTAGGCCTGAACCGCGCGGGCAGCATCAGCAACAGCTACGCCTCGGGCGCCGTAACCGGCGCGCAGTATGCCGGTGGCCTCGTCGGCTACA
>DAITMW010000407.1:0-5928 GCA_036834945.1 Steroidobacteraceae bacterium | reverse complement strand
TCCACTACTTCGTTGCGATCTCCGCCAACAACGCATCCGGCGGGCATAGTGAGCTCTCCACCGAAGCGCACGATAAGGCCAGCGCAAAATAGAAGCCCGATAACAACTCAGGCGGCAAGCTGGCATTCAACACCGATGCCGCGGCACTCTTCGATACGGCCATGACAATTGCCAACGACTCCGGCCGGACAGATCGCTGGCCGGGTGCCGGACCTCGTTGTTCATGGTCCCGTTTCATTTCTTCTTGCGCGCTTCACGCATGTTATCGACCAGGTTTGGATAGGGACGTCCAGCCCGCTTCGCATGGCGCTTGGCGCTTGGCCGCGGCCTTCTGCTTCGCGGACAAGTGAGTGTGTCGAGCTTTTTCAGGCGCCGGGCGCTTCCACGGGGCCTTACGTTTTGCCTTGGCCATGCCGAAAAGGCAGCAATCGCCGCGCCCGAGGACCCTGGGTGCCAGCCTCCCTGGGTACCAGCTGACCCTGGATGCCAGCTGGCCCTGGCGCGATGCGGGTACGTCGGCAGCCTGTCCCAAGGCGAAGCGGCCTCTTTTCAAACGCCGCAACTGAGATCAAACCGTCAGAAGCGCCAGCTCGCTGCGTACGCGAGGCATGAGCAGCACACAACCCAGGACCACGGGCCCGGACAATGCAAGGGCCACGAACCAAGGCACACTCATCTGCGCGGTGAACTCGAGAACGCCGATCAGACATACCCCGGCCAGGACACCAATGGCCGCAAAGCCGAGTACAGCGGGTCGCAGGTGCGCTCGAAGACTCCATGCGGCGACCGCAAGTGTGACCATATCTCCCACCAGTCGACCAACTGCCGCACCCATGAGACCAAAGCGGGGGATAAGAATGAGGTGCGCCATGACAGCCACGGCGACACCCACGAGGTCGGCGCGGGACATGCGGGCCTGCTGATCGAGAGAAATCGCACCGAACCGCAGGATAGAGGTCAGTCCAGTCAAGCCGGCGGACACCGCGATAATCCGTAGCGGCCGTGCTGCAGGGGCGAAGTCGCTACCGGCCAGTAGCGTCACTATCGGTTCCGCGCACTCGAACAGGACCGCGCACGCCAACGCCGAGAAGATTGCCATCGCCGCAAGGCCGGCATTCAATCGCCGGGCAAGACTGTTTTCCGTGCGCAGATCCCGGATGAGCGCGGGCGTCATCAATCCGCCGAGGATACTGGCCAGCGATAACAACAGCTCGTACAGCTTTACCGGCGCATCGTACAAACCCACCTCCGCCGGGGGACGTAGCACCGAAAGTAGCAGGAGATCGACCCGTAGGCGGACGATCAACAGAATCGCCGATACCGCGAGCGGCACGCCCGTCACGATGAAATGTCGCCACACGGAGAGGTCGATGCGCGGCCGGAACGGCACGAGTTGGCGCGCGTAGTACCAGGCGATTCCTCCCGTGAGACAGAACCCCATAGCGGTCGCGGCAAGCATTCCCTCAGTGCCCGCTGAAACCTGGGTGAGCCCGATTACGAGTAGCAACGAGAGTGCGGCACCCGAGATCTCCGCTATGGCACTTCGATGTTGTGCCATCTTGTACTGAAAGACAGCCTTCAACATCTCGTTGAGCTGGAGACCGACCCAGCCGGTTCCTACGATCAGAACTCCCGCGCGCACTGTTGAATCGAAATCCCACAGGACCACTATGAGCGCCAACAGCGCGATCGCCACGACCATCGAGACCAGGCGTAGCCCGACGGCACTGCCTAGAATGCGCGCCCGATCCGCCTCCGGTTGAGCAATCTCACGCAGCGTGAGCGGATAGAGTCCGAAGTCGAAAACAGCTCCGCCGAATAACAGCAAGGTGAGCACCGTACGGTACTCTCCCAATCCGTGGGCGCCGAGTGCGCGCGCGAGGAAGCCGAACGTGACGACGCCACAGAGAGCAGTACCTAACTTACTCGCCGCGGCGCTTCCGAGACTGCGCAAGAACGCGGCCTTGGGCATTGCCTGACCCCTGGAGGCCTTCATGAGCATGCCGATAGCCTCTTGCAGGTACCACGGCCTGCGCTGCGTGAGCGCACATGGAAAACAAAATGTAGGAGCATTTACGACCCGTCCGTTTCCTGACATGCCGCTGATGTCGCTGTTGAACGACATCGCGGGTCCAAGATCTGAGATCATTGCGCGCAAGAAACGGCGCGCGACGCTGAAGGGTCGGCTAGGTCGGTATCGTGGTGCCGATAGGTCGGAAGATGGGTTGGCGCGGACTGCGCTCTGCGATGCGAGTCCGGCCACTCTGAGGACAATTTGTAAAATACAAGCAGATCACGAAGGAAGCGCGCGACGTATCAATAAATCCAAGACCGTGGCACTTCAGCAAACTTCATTCCCGCCCTGCTACATCCGCTGGAGGCCTCCCTCAGATCTGGTCCTTCAGAGTAATCGACACGGTCCGCGGCGTGCCTTGCGCGTCCTTGACCTGCAAGGTGATCATCGTCCCCGGTGCGTCATCGCGCAGCTTCTGACGCAAGGTGGGTAGTAAGTAGCTGGCAGCAGCCTTGCCGTTCACCGCGGTGATGACGTCACCCTTGTGCAAACCAACCGCTTCCGCCGGCCCACCCCGGGTCACATCGATCACCTTGAAACCCTCGGGCGCCTCGTTGATCCACATGCCGGATCTGTCGAAGGTATCGAGATCCTCTATGGGGCCCTTGATGGGCTTCAGATACATTGTGCTGTGGTCGTAGTCGAACGTCACGACGAAACGTTTGAGCACGCCACCGCCGACATTGCTCGGAAACGAATCCGCCACGCCGGAGCCGCCCTTGTCGGTCGAAACAAGCGTCAGCGGATGATCGATGACGACGTCGCCAAGCTTCAGTGTGCCACCCTGGAACACGACGCTGTGCGTCGGTCCACCGACACCCCAACCGGTTTGCGCTTCGACGGTCCTGGCACCCGCCTTCGGGAAACCGTTTTTCGCAGCCCATACTTTGTTCAAGAGCACTGTCATACGCGAACCCGTGTCAATACCGAAGCGGCCCGGGATGCCGTCGTATGACCCGAGGATTTCCGGGAATTGGTGATAGAGGCGCATGGGCACCGGCGTGCCCGCGGACTTGGGGTCGAAGTACTTCTTGTCGATGAACGTGATCGTGTGTTTGCCGTAGTCGAATCGTGTGATGAACCGGGCGAAGAACTCGTAACCGATCATGCCCTGTTCATGCGCTCCTTCGGTGCCGGGGGGATTGAAGTCTATTGTGGCCACCGGTTGATCGGTAATAGTGGCGCCACCAACGGTTAGCGACTTCACGACCCCTTCACCGCTGGTGGCGATGTTGTCGCCGCCGCCAGTGGATGAGACGTTGCCTTTCGCCTCCACACCCAACGCCTTCGCGGCCGCCGGTATGAGGATCGAATGACCGCCGGTGTCGAAGATGAACGTCATCGGCTTTGAGCCATTGACACTCACATCGGCGTAGATGTGATTGTTCCAGAGATGGAAGGGTACGGTGGTTTCATGCGCCCCGCCTGCGATGGAGAAATCGTGCACGTCCTCCGCGGGGCGCTGATAGGCGCTGAGCGGAAGTGCCCCGGAGAATTTCGCGCTGACCAGTGTGTTGGTCTGCGGATTGCCGCTGCCGTCATCGATCAGCTGCTTCCTGGCGATCATCACCCCGTCAACCGGCGCATAGTCGGAATAGGTCGTGGTGATGGTCTGGCTGCCATTCAACTCGGCGGTACGAAAGAGCAGATGGGTCTTGGAATCGAACCAGACCTCGAGCGGCGTGCCGCCCTTCGGGGTGACGCCGAGTACGTCGTAGGTATTCCCGTTCAGCGTCTTCGTTCCATCACTGACGATCCGGGCACCACCGCGGTCCGTGCGCCACCAAAGGTTTCTGTCTTGATAGGCCTCCGTGATCGCGAGCGGAATGACGTCGCCACCCGCTTGATCGGATACCGTGCCGGAAGGCTCTTTTTCCCACGCCTTCGTACCGTCATAACCGGTGGCGCCTTTCTGCGGTGATATGTCATAGCTGTCCACAAACGCACCGCGCGCGAGGTCTTCGACCGACTTGTTTGTACCCGTCAGCCCCTGTCCTGCATAGGAATACTCGACGGTCAAGGTCACTTTGCCATTCCAGGCGTCACCGCCGGTGGCGGCGTGATTGGCCGCCAGAATGTCACCCGGGGTGGCCGGGGAGGCAAAGGCGGGCGCCATGACGACAGAACTCATGAACAAAGCGGTACCGAGGATGCGCATTCTGTTTCTCGCGATGCTTCCAACGCAGCCAGTTTAGTGGCTATCAGTGAATGCGCATCAGTCAGCGCGACCGGAGGAGCGGCATTTGCGACGGGCTATGGGTGCTCGCGCAGAAAAGTGATGCTCGTCATCTGACCGGCGCGCAATTGCTCCGTCCGGACATCACGCAGTCCTGCACTCGTGACGTATTCCGTAGCACATGGATTAGAAACCAACCCGCCACCACCAGCAGTACGACGATCACCAACCCGATGAGTGCATTGCGGCGCTCGTCCGGAGCATCATCCTGACCAGGATCTTCTGCCATCAGTTGGCAGCCGGCGGCGCGGCACGAGTGGAATGCAGGAACTGAATGTGCCAGCGTTGCCCCTGGTAATGCAACACCATGGATTCCAGCCAGCTCATGGGCTGCGTCCCGGACGCATCTCCGACCGAACCGCGGTTGGTGTAGGTGACCCACGCCCAATCGCAGGCGAGATGAACTTCCGGATCGCTGACTGACCAGGCGTAGGTTTTGCCGGCGCCGTGAGCCGCCTTGATCAGTTGCGGGAGTTGCATGCCATCGAATCGCTTGCCGTTGTCGAAGGCGTAGAAATTCGGCGCCAGGACCTCCTTGAAGAGATTGTCGTCATCGTGACTCGCGGCCTCGAAAAACTGGTTGACCGCGTCGACGACCGCCTCTTTGTGTTCCGGCGCACATGCCTTGGCGTGCGCCACACTCGCGCTTGCAAGCGCGACCAACGAGGTGGCAAGGACGATCACGACCGGATTTGCAAAAAAAACTTTGATCCTTGAACTGGACATGATGGCAAGCTAGCTCCCGTAAAACGCCCTATATGATAGGCCTCGAGGATGATGCAGCGCACCTCGGCCATCGCCCTCATGCCGGCATGCGGTACGCCGCAAACACCAGGAACGGGAACAGCACTACATGACCAACTCGATCCAGCACTCCGCCTCCGGCAGAGCGCGACAGGTGTGCGTCCTCGGAAGCGCTGAACCCGGATCGCCCGCATTCGATCTGGCGGGTGCGGCCGGTGAACTGCTCGCGCGATTTGGAATTACCGTTGTGAGCGGCTGCGGTAGTCCGGCCACACGCGTTGCGGCCGAACGAGCTTTGAAGGCCGGCTCCGGATGAGCGTGGAAATTCGAGGATTCTCAGCTGGAGCTCCATGGAGAGCCTCGAGCGCAATCTTCCAGTTCGACCGGGGTGGGGAGACGCTCTACGTCAACGGATGTTTCCAGGAGAACGACGGCTGGCGAAACGTCGGGTCGCTGGCCTACCCCAACCGATTCTTCAAGTATTGCAACCTGCTCAGGCGCGCCGACCTCGGCTACAAGCTGAATTGGGCAAGAGCAGCCCGCGCGGTGTTTCGCAAGCTCTCGCCCGTTTGAGGGCAGAACCGTACAAGACACCGCTCGGCCAGCACTACTAACAAGGAGGCTCGTTTCGCCACCGGGAGCAGGCCATGCAAGACGAGCAGATACGTGAAGCCCTGAACACACACTGGCGCGCGTCCGCAGCCGGCGATGCAGATACAGAGCACGCCATTTACGCTGACGATGCGATTTGTGACTATCCCCAATCAGGAGAACGGATCCTCGGACGACACAATCTGCAGGCCCTGCGCAGCCATCATCCAGGCAAGCCATCCGGATTCGAGGTCAAGCGCATTCTCGGAAAAGGCGACCTCTG
>DAITMW010000406.1:1872-5937 GCA_036834945.1 Steroidobacteraceae bacterium | reverse complement strand
CGTCGGCGCACGAAGTTCTCGCGCATGCGCTTCAGGCCACGGAAGCGGATCTCGCCGATCTTTACCTTGGCACCCGTGACGGCGTGAAAGCTGACATCGAGCACCCGCTCGTCGGGAATCTCCTGGGCCACCGGCGGATCCACCTTGGCAAAGGCATATCCCTCGTCTTCCAACGCCGTCTGCAAGCGCTCACCGGCGGCGAGTACGTTGGCCGCCACGGCCGGCGCTCCGGTTTTCAGGTCGAATCCGTCCCGCAACGGTTGCGGGATATCGCCGTCGACCTCCACCTTGCGCACGTGATAGAGCGGGCCGATGCTGAATGTGATCCCGACCCGGGCATCGTCACCCTTGGGCTTGCCGCTCAACTCCTCGCCGAGTGTCGGATCATCGATCGGCAGCCCGTCGATTCTGATCTCGACATAGCTCTGGTAGTAACCGTAGCTTTCCAACACCGTCTTCAGGCGGCCGAGGTCGCTGCGGGCACGGCCGATCAGGCCGAAGGGACCGACCGGCGCGGTCGTGCGCAGTGTTATCAGGTCGGAAGTCGCCTTGAGCGTGGCATTCATGTCGCTGTCGCCGGTGGACGCCATGTCGACTTTGTAGGACTGCGGGTCGGCGGCGTGGCCGGGCAACGCCAGCAGGCACGCGATCAGCAGGAGCAGGACACCGGAAATACTCCTCACTTGCGCGCGGGCGCCATGCGTCGCACTACCGTTTCTTGGTAATGTCCGCATCAGATGGGGGTTCCGTTCGCGAGGGTCACGGCTGTTGAGCAGTACTGCGGTCGATGTCGTTTACGTTCATGGTTTGTGGATGTCCGGCGGCGAATCACTTTTTTTGCGTCGCCGGTTGGCGAGCGAGTTCGGTCTGCAGGTGCACCCTTTCCGCTACTCCGCCGCCCACTCCACCATGACGAAGATTACCGCACGGCTGCAAAGCTTCGTGGAGTCATTGGAGGCGCCGCGGGTTCACTTCGTCGGGCATAGCCTGGGTGGCCTGGTGATTTATCGTTTTCTCGAGCGCTTTCCGCAGCAACCTCCGGGCCGCGCGGTGTTCCTCGGGACGCCGTGCGTCGCGAGCCGCGCGGCCGAGCAAGCCGCGCAATTCCGCCTCGTCGCTAGCCTGATGGGGCAACCAGTGGCCGATGAGCTTCTACAGCCGCAGGAGCGGCGCTGGACGATGGATCGCCCGCTCGGAATCATCGCAGGTACGCAGCCTATCGGCGTCGGACAGATCCTGGCGCATTTCGAGGAGGATTCCGACGGCACCGTCGCAGTGAGCGAGACCCGTCTGCCCGGGGCGACGGATCACCTGAGTCTGCCGGTGAGTCACCTCGGGCTGCTGGTGTCGCCGCGGGTCGCGCGGGAAACAGGCTTGTTCTTACAGGAAGGGCGCTTCTCGCTCCTCGGCGGTTAGGACGGCCGTCTCTTCTCGAGCAGCTTGCGCAGTTTGTAGAGCGCATCGAGAGCGGCTCTGGGGGAGAGCTCGTCGGGGTCGAGTGCCTCGAGCGCCGTGCGAATCTCATCCGCTGCCGGCTCCGGCCGCGCTGCCGGCGGTCGCGGGGGCGCCAACCCTGCAAACAGGTCCTTCTGCGCGGAGTGGCCGTTGCCATTTCCTTCGGCGGCGCGATCCCGTTGCGCTTCCAATGCCTCGAGATACTGCCGCGCCTGCCCGATGACGTCGCGCGGTACACCCGCAAGCTGCGCGACCTGCAGGCCATAGCTGCGGCTCGCCGGCCCTTCCTTCACCGCATGCAGGAAAACAATGCTGTCGCCGTGCTCGGTCGCATCGAGGTGAACATTCATACAACCCTCCACTTCCGTGGCGAGTGTCGTCAGCTCGAAGTAGTGCGTTGCGAACAACGTGAACGACTTCAGCCGCGTGGCGATGTGCCGCGCGATCGCCCAGGCGAGCGACAGGCCATCGAAGGTGCTGGTGCCGCGGCCGATCTCGTCCATGAGGATGAGGCTGCGCGCAGTCGCGTTGTGCAGGATGTTGGCGGCTTCGGTCATTTCGACCATGAAGGTCGAGCGGCCGCCGGCGAGATCGTCCGCGGCGCCGATGCGGGTGAAGATGCGGTCGAGCGGACCGAGGATCGCCCGGTCGGCGGGTACGTAACTGCCAATGTGGGCGAGGAGCGCTATCAGCGCCGCCTGGCGCATGTAGGTCGATTTACCGCCCATGTTGGGTCCGGTGATGATGAGCATGCCGCGGTTTGCATCGAGCCGCAGGTCGTTGGGTACGAACGGGGCATCCGAGAAGCGCTCGACGACGGGATGGCGCCCGGCTTCGATCGTGAGACGCGGCTCGCTGACCAGCTCGGGCGGAGTCCACTCCAATGAGCAGGCGCGCTCGGTCAAAGCGGCGATCGCATCGAGCACCGAGAGCCCGCCCGCCGTCGTCTGCATCGGTCCGAGCCGATCGATGAGTTGAGTCAGGATGCTCTCGTAAATTTCCTTCTCGCGCGCGAAGGCGCGGTCCCTGGCGCTCAACACCTTGTCCTCGAAGCTCTTGAGCTCCGGTGTGATGAAGCGCTCGGCGGATTTCACGGTCTGGCGCCGGATGTAGTCCTTGGGCACCCGCTCGGCATCCTTGCGGGTAATCTCGATGAAGAAGCCCTGTACCCTGTTGAATCCGAGTTTCAATCCCGCGATGCCGGTGCGTTCGCGCTCACGCCGCTCCAGCTCGAGCAGGAACTCGTCTGTGTGGGTGGAAATCCGGCGCAGCTCGTCCAGATCGGCGTCATAGCCGTCGGCCACGACGCCGCCGTCGCGCACGAACGTCGCAGGCTCGGTGGCAATGGCGGCGGTCAGGAGCGCGACCACATCGCCATGTTCGTTGATCCCCTCGCGAAGCTGTTGCAGGAGTGGGGAATCGATGGTCGATACCGCGGATCGCAGGGCGGGCAACATTCCCAGTGACGTGCGCAGCTGGGTCAAATCGCGCGGGCGCGCGGATCGCAACGCGACCCGCGACAGAATTCGCTCGATATCGCCGATACCCTGCAGATGCTCGCGCAGGACTTCGAACCGCCGCCCGTCGCTGAGCGCGCCGATCGCCTGATAACGCGATCGCAATACCGACTGGTCCGTCAGCGGCCGATTGAGCCAGCGGCGCAACTCGCGCGAGCCCATGGCGGTCACGCACTTGTCGATCAGGGCGAAGACCGTGGCGTCTTCCTTCCCCGAGAGGCTGACATCCAACTCCAGGTTGCGCCGCGTTGCCGCGTCGATGATCAGGGCATCGGTGCGCTCTTCGACGTGCAGGCTGCGGATGTGCGGTACCGCGGCCTTCTGCGTGTCGCGAACATATTGCAGCAGTGCGCCGGCGGCGCAGATGGCCAACGGCAGCTCGTCGGCACCGAATCCTTTCAGATCGAGAGTGCCCATCTGGTCGGTGAGCAGGCGCGAGGCACTCGCCAGCTCGAAGTACCACGGCGGGCGGGTTTTGACCGCCGTGCCGTTGCGTACGATCCCATCGTCGCGCGCGCCTTCGGCAACCAACAGCTCGGCGGGCTTCAGGCGCTCGATCTCCGCCGCGAGGGCGAGAGGTCCTTCGGACTGCGACACAGTGAAACGGCCAGCCGCGAGATCGAGCCAGGCAAGGCCGAAGCGCTCACCGTCGCGCGCGACGGCGGCCAGCAAGGTCTCCTGGCGTTCCTCGAGCAACGCCTCGTCTGTCACCGTCCCGGGCGTGATGATGCGCACGACCTGGCGTTCGACCGGGCCCTTGGACTTCGCGGGATCGCCGAGTTGCTCGCAGATGGCGACGCTCTCGCCCTTGCGGACGAGCTTCGCCAGGTATCCTTCGACGCTATGGAATGGCACTCCCGCCATGGGAATCGGCTGTCCCGCCGAAGAGCCCCGGGCCGTCAGAGTGATATCGAGCAGCGCCGCCGCGCGACGCGCGTCATCGAAGAACAGCTCGTAGAAATCGCCCATCCGGTAGAAGAGCAGGACCTCGGGGTGCTGGCCCTTGATGCGCAGGTACTGCTGCATCATGGGCGTGTGCTGGGATTGGGCTACGTCGTTCATGGCGGCGAAGGCTACAACATCTTGGCCAGCG
>DAITMW010000406.1:0-1772 GCA_036834945.1 Steroidobacteraceae bacterium | reverse complement strand
CAGACTCTTGCGAGTCACGGAGCCGTGAGTGACGCGACCGTGCGGGAAATGGCTGCGGGCGCTCTGCGGGTCTCAGGGGTTGATGTCGCCATTGCGATCAGCGGCATCGCGGGACCTGATGGAGGGACGCCCGCGAAGCCGGTAGGGACAGTGTGGTTCGCAGTGGCTTCGAGCCAGGGCGCCGGCGTCGTCATTACATCGCAGACGCAACTTTTCGCGGGCGACCGCGAGGCTGTCCGTCGCCTCTCGGTTGAGCGGGCTTTGCGGCTCGTGCTGGCGGTGGAGTGGAGCGGTCGACCCTGATTCCGGGCAGGGAGGCGCCGCGTGAGCCCGCGCGGAGATTATTTTTTGCGCTCTGGCCCGATGAGGCGGTGCGTGACGCATTCGCCCACGCGACGCACAAGGCTGCGCGGGCTTGCGGCGGCCGGCCAGTGTCGCCGCGCAATCTGCACGCCACGTTGTTGTTTCTCGGTTCGGTTGCGGAGTCGCGTGTTGCAGAGGTGAGGGCGATGGGTGCTCGCGCGGTGGCGGAAATTCTGGCCGCGGCTGGCATCGGCGGTCCGGATCACCGCTTGGATGACCCGCGACTCGTTTTTGATCGCATCGAGTTTTGGAAAAAGGCCCACGTGCTCGTTGCAACGACGGGTACTACCTCAGGGGTGGGTCACTCACTCGCGAGCGCATTGGTTGGGGTATTGCAACGGGAGTCGCTCAACGCCGGTTTTGCGCCGGATCTGAAGCCCTTCCGCGCGCACGTTACCGTGGCGCGCAAGGTTGCGAGCGTCGGTCAGGCCTTGCACATGCACCCGGTTCAGTGGCCGATCACGGGATTGACGTTGGTCGAGAGTGTGACCCTCGCCGAGGGTCCCCGGTACGATGCGATCGATTTGTGGAAGCTCAGTGCCGCGCCTCCTTCGGGGACATGAGCGTTGGGCGCGAGCGCGTGGCCCGGCTGCATCACCCGCTCGCGGCTCAGCCCGAGCCGCAATATCAAGCCGTTCCGCGCGGATGTTATACAGTGCTCTCAATTGAGGGGCACTGGATACGCAGCAAAACAACAGAAATAACATCAAAACTCGCGCGCGATGAGCCTTACGCTCGCGATTTCTTGTGAGATAATGGTTGCTTCCAAAGCAGCTCCTCCCCACGACACTGACGGGAATCCACGAGATGGAAGAGAACCGCAAAAAGGCGCTCGTCGCCGCACTGGGTCAGATCGAAAAGCAATTCGGCAAAGGCTCTGTGATGCGCCTGGGCGATGCGGCTGCGTCATACGACGTGGAAGCCGTGTCCACCGGTTCGCTCGGCCTCGACATCGCGCTCGGTGTAGGTGGCCTGCCGCGCGGGCGAGTGGTCGAGATCTACGGACCGGAGTCGTCAGGTAAGACCACGCTCACTCTGCAGGTGATCGCGGAAGTGCAGCGTAGCGGTGGCACCGCGGCGTTCGTCGACGCGGAGCATGCACTCGATCCGAGTTACGCCGAAAAGCTCGGCGTGAACATCAATGATCTGCTCGTCTCGCAGCCCGACACGGGAGAGCAGGCCCTCGAAATCACAGACATGCTCGTGCGCTCGAGCGCGGTCGATGTCGTCGTCGTCGACTCCGTAGCCGCGCTTACGCCGAAAGCGGAGATCGAAGGGGAGATGGGCGAGATGCAGGTCGGCCTGCACGCCCGCCTCATGTCCCAGGCGCTGCGCAAGCTCACCGGAAACATCAAGCGCTCGAACACCATCGTCATCTTCATCAACCAGATCCGCATGAAGATCGGCGT
>DAITMW010000405.1:0-5949 GCA_036834945.1 Steroidobacteraceae bacterium | reverse complement strand
CCCGCATGCCACGCCCGCGCCCCGAACGGAACGTACTGCACGACGCCCCCGTCGCGCCGAACAAGCGCATGAGCTGAAACGCGCCTACCGGGACCCGTAACTTGGCGAAAGTAAGGATGCGCATCCGCCGGCAAATCGCCGGCGAACAGCTTGTCGATCCAGGGCCCCCCGAACTCCCCGGGCGGCAGCGAAATGCCATGAACCACAATGAGCTCAGGCACAACCCCACCCGGCCGCGCATCGAAATGCGGAGAAAACACCTGGCGCACGCCAGTGAGAAGCCCCGTCGCCACATCAACTTTCATGGCGATGATCATGCCACAATCGCGGCATGAGCAACGCCAACGCCCCCTACATCTCCCGCGACCTGGCCCACGTCTGGCACCCCTGCACCCAGATGAAGGACCACGAATCCCTCATTCCCCTGATCCCCATCAAGCGCGGCCAGGGAGTCTGGCTCGAGGACTTCGCAGGCCATCGCTACCTGGACGCCATCAGCTCCTGGTGGGTCAACCTCCACGGCCACGCCAACCCCCGTATCAACGCCGCCGTCCGTGACCAGCTGGACAACCTGGAACAGGTGATCCTGGCCGGCTTCACACACCAACCGGTGATCGAGCTGTCGGAAGCCCTGACCCGCATCACGCCACCCGGTCTGACTCGCTGCTTCTATGCCGACAACGGCTCCTCCGCCGTCGAAGTCGCAGTGAAAATGAGCTTCCACTACTGGCGCAACCTGGGCCGCCAGGGCAAACGCCGCTTCATCACCCTATCCAACAGCTATCACGGCGAAACCCTCGGCGCCCTGGCGGTGGGGAATGTCGAGTTGTACAAGGAAATCTATCAGCCCCTGCTGATGGACGTCATCACGGTACCCTCTCCCGACTGCTACGAGCGCGAGCCCGGCGAAACCTGGGCCGACCACTCGCGACGCAAATTCGCACACATGGAGGCCACACTGGCCCGCCACGCGCACGAGGTCGCCGCGGTGATCGTCGAGCCGCTGGTGCAATGCGCCGGCACCATGCGCATGTACGACCCGGTCTACCTGGAGCTGCTCCGCGACGCCTGCGACCGCTACGAGGTGCACCTCATAGCGGACGAGATCGCCGTGGGCTTTGGGCGGACCGGAACGATGTTTGCCTGTGAGCAGGCCCGCATCCGCCCCGATTTCATGTGCCTGTCGAAAGGTCTCACGGCAGGATACCTCCCATTGTCCGCCGTCCTGACAACAGACTCCGTGTACGAAGCGTTCTACGACGAATACACGAAGCTGAACGCCTTCCTGCACTCCCACAGCTTCACCGGAAACCCCCTGGCATGCGCCGTCGCACTGGCGAGCCTGCGCATCTTCCAGGAAGACAACGTCCTGGAGCGTAACCGGACACTCGCCGCCCACATGGGGCAGCGCGCGCTGGACCTTGAAAATCATCCCCATGTAGCGGAAGTCCGCCAGCGCGGCATGATTGTTGCGATCGAGCTGACGCGAAACAAATCGACCCGGGAAGCCTACCCGTGGCAGGAGCGCCGCGGACTCACCATCTACCGCCACGCCATCGGGCGCGGCGTGCTGTTACGGCCTGTTGGAAATGTGGTTTACTTCATGCCACCGTACGTCATAACTCCTGACGAGATCGACCTGATGGTCGACGTCGCACGCGAAGGAATCGAGCGCGCAACATGCGATTGACGCGGGTCTACGTGGAACCGCCGGTAACCCCGGGGAAGCCGCTCATCGTCGAGGGCAGCGCCGCGAATCACATCACACGCGTGTTGCGACTTCGCAATGGCGACGCCCTGACCGTATTCGATGGCACCGGAGGAGAGTTCGACGCGCGGATCGTGGAATTCCGTAAGGAATCCGTCCTCGTCTCAGTGGACGAGCACAGGACACTCGATCGCGAATCGCCCTTGTCCCTGACACTCGCGCAAGGCATCTCACGCGGCGAGCGCATGGATTGGATTATCCAGAAAGCCACGGAACTGGGCGCTTCACGCATCGCGCCCGTGTTCACCAAGCGGAGCGTGGTACGACTGGATGAAAAACAGGCTGAGCGGAAGTTGCAGCACTGGCGCGCCATCGCCATCGCGGCCTGCGAGCAGTGTGGCCGCAACAGGATTCCAGAGCTGCCCGCGCCCGTCGACGTCTTCGAATTGCTCGCCGCGCCTGACACGCCGGGGCACACGCGCTTGCTGCTTTCCCCGAGCGGCGATCTTCGGATCGACGATCTCAAGGACGTCGGCAAGGGAATCACCGTACTGATCGGTCCGGAGGGCGGCCTGGAGGATGCAGAGCACGACGCCGCGATCCGCGCAGGCTTCAAGCCCGTGCGCCTCGGTCCGCGGATACTGCGGACCGAGACCGCGGCTATTGCCGCATTAACCATAATCCAACGCTATTTCGGGGATCTTTGACCTGCAATCCGCGGCAACCATACTAGGACAGTGAAGTACCTCGTCATCGCCCTGCTCGCGCTCATCCTCGGCGGCCTCATCGGCCGCGCGATCTGGGGTGAGAAGCCCCAGCCGCAACCGGTCGATCCGGTGCAGGTCATTCTCACGCAGGTCCGTACGCACGCCGTGATCGAGCACGAGCGGCAGATCGCCATCTGGTATCGCGCCTGCCCGGCGGTGATCGGCAAGACCCCGCAGATCTTCGTCGCCTGGCCGGCGAAGCTCGTTTACCAGCTCGAGTTGGGAGATATCCAGCTGAAGAAAGAAGGCTCGGTCATCACGGTCACCACTCCCGCCGTGCATTCGAGCGAGCCGTCCGTGCCGACCGACTACATGGACTACCTGTCCACGACGTCGATTTTCACGTTCGCCAACGAGCAAGAGCTCGTGAATCGGGAAATGGGCAAAGCCTCCCCCATCGCCCGCTACCTGACGACGGCCTTCATGGTGCGGGACCCATCGGTCGAGGATGATTTCGCTGACGAACTGCGCTCGCTGGTGGAGAATCTTGCGGGCGCGCTCGGTGTGCAATACACGCGCGTGGACGTGAATATTCCTAAAGCGGTGGTACCGGAGGGCGCCTGGCCCAAGCTGCCCAAACTCGAGTTGTGCGAGGGGACCTTTGCGGCGGTAAACGGACTTCCCTTCGCCCAGCAGTATGGTCAGTACACGGCGCCCGTGGCTTTCCGGACACCGAAATCACATGCGGGTCGTGAGCTCAAAGTGCCGAACGGCACGCAAAAAAATACGAACACCCCGAAGGGCACGGCGACGATCATTCCGGTACCGGTACCGGTGCCCGTCCCTGTACCGCCGAAGCCGCTGGGACACTGACGCCGCGCGAACTCTAGCTCGCGATCGTCGTCTCTTCCGCGATCATCTCTTCGAGACGCTCGAGATCAGGCACCAGCGGAGTCTCGTTGATCATGCGGACCTGGCAGATCACCGGCGCGCGATCCGGGAAGACGCGCGAGTTATCCGGGCGTACGACGTCATTGCTGACCCGCACCAACTGCGGAAAGCCTTGCGAAACCAGGGCGAAATTACCACCTTCGACGCGCGTACCCAACGCGTGGAGGATCACGATGCGGGTGCGCCCCGACGCCGGCGGAATCATCTGGCCGCACGCGCCTTCGAACGACACCAGCGGGACCGCTTTGCCGTTCCAGGGAACAGTGCCGATGTACCACGGCGGCGCGCCGGTCATTTCCGACGGTGTCTGGAAACCGACGACCTCCGCAACACAGGCACGCGGGATGATCAAACGCCCATCGGTGAGCGGGACCAGCAAGCTGTAGATTTCGGTAACGCGCTCGGCCATGGCGGGTTCTCAACCTAACTCGGCAGCGTAAAGGTGGCTGCCAATAGCCACGCGGCGGCGTTCGACGAGCGGGGCGATAGCCTCCAGGAGCTGCGCCTCCTGGTACGGCTTGCCGAGATAGTCGTCCACACCGAGCTCGATCGCCCGCGCGCGGTGCTTCTCACCGACGCGCGAGGTGATCATGATGATTGGCACGTCTTTCAGGCGCGGGTCGTTGCGCACGTGCGCGGCGACTTCATAACCATCCATGCGCGGCATCTCGATGTCGAGCAGGATGATGTCAGGAACGTTGTCTTGCAGCAGGGCGACCGCGTCCATACCGTCGCGCGCGGTGAGCACACGCATGCCGTTGCGCTCGAGCAGGCGCTGCGTTACGCGACGGACGGTGATCGAGTCGTCGACTACCATCGCGAACACACGCTTGTCCGCCTTCTCTTTCGGAACGATCGGCGTCTGCGGGCGAGAGCGCCACTCGGCGCGCACGAGCGCTCCGATATCGAGAATGATGACGATGCGTCCGTCACCCAGGATCGTTGCACCAGAGATGCCACGGATACTGGAGATCTGCGGACCAACCGACTTGACCACGATCTCACGGCTGCCAACGAGCTCGTCGGCGACGAGGCCCGTCGAGTGTTCGCCGGCGCGCACGAGCACGACCGGGATCGTGACATCCTGTTCCGGCAACGGCGAGGGCTCGAGGCTCACGAACGTCGCCAGGTGTTGGAAGCGGTATTTCTGGCCGCCGTAGTCGAAGGCGGACGCGTCCTTACCAAGGTGCGCCATGACTTCGGCTTTGGACAGACGGAGCACACCCTCGACTGTCGGCAGCGGCAAGGCATAAAACTCCTCGCCGGTCCGGACCACGAGGGCGTGGCTGATAGCGAGAGTAAATGGCAGGCGGATGGTGAAGACCGTCCCCTCACCTGCCTTCGTCTCCATGTGCAAGGCGCCGCCGAGCCGTTTGATCTCGGTGGCCACCACGTCCATACCGACACCACGACCCGCCTGTTGGGTGATGGCGCCCGCTGTGGAGAACCCGGGCTCGAGGATGAGCTGCATCGCATCCTCGTCGCTGATGACCTGGCCCGGAGCGATGAGTCCGAGGGACTGTCCCTTGGCGCGGATGGCCTTGAGGTTCATGCCGCCGCCGTCATCGACCAGGCGCACCATGACCTCGGCGCCTTCGCGATGGAGCTCGAGGACGATGCGACCTACTTCGGGCTTACCGGCACGTACGCGCTCTTCCGGCTTCTCGATACCGTGGACGACCGCGTTACGAAGCATGTGCTCGAACGGCGGAAGCATGCGCTCCAACACCTGGCGGTCGAGCTCTCCGGAGGCGCCCTCCACGATGAGCTCCGCACGTTTGTTGGTATCCGATGCGGCCTGGCGCACGATACGCGCGAGTCGCTGTACGTGCCGCTGGAACGGAACCATGCGCGTACGCATGAGGCCGTTTTGCAGCTCGGTGATGGTACGCGCCTGCTGTTGCAGCAGGCTCTGTGTGTCCTTTGCCTGATTCTCGAGGAGCTGCTGGATGCTCGCGACGTCGTTCGCGGTCTCCGCAAGCGCGCGCGAGAACTGTTGGATGGAGGAGTAGCGGTCCAGCTCGAGCGGATCGAATTCGCTGCGGTGGCCACCCTCATCCTCGTGACGGTGCAGAATCTGCGCTTCGGTCTCGATTTCAAGACTGCGCAGCTGCTCCTTCAAGCGGGTCACGGTCCGTGACAACTCGCCGAGGTTGAAGTCGAACGAGCCGAGCTGCTGCTCCAGACGCGAGCGGGCGATGCTGGCTTCGCCGGAGATATTCAACAGGGTATCGAGCAGCTCGGCGTCGACGCGCGCCATTTCCTGGCGTTCGACGGGAGCTACCGGCTCGCGACCCGGAGGTACCGGCGCAGGCGGAAGGAGTCCTTCGTCGTTGCCTCGCGGCTCCGCGCGACGCTCAAAGCTGATCGAGACGCTCTTGGCGACCGCGGGCGCAGCAGATGTTGATTCCGCAGCCTGCGCGGCGGCAACCTGTTGAGCGGCGCTGTCGATGAACTGTTCGATCGGAGCGACATGCACGCCGGTGGCGGACAAACGCTCGATT
This sequence comes from Steroidobacteraceae bacterium, assembly GCA_036834945.1. Taxonomy (GTDB): domain Bacteria; phylum Pseudomonadota; class Gammaproteobacteria; order Steroidobacterales; family Steroidobacteraceae; genus 13-2-20CM-66-19. The sequence goes on along the minus strand of DAITMW010000405.1, from coordinate 79 downwards.
TCCGGCGTCGGTGCTTCGACGGCGGGAATCGCATCGAACGCCGGCGGCTCCTCAACAACAATCATGCCCTCGTCGGCTG
>DAITMW010000404.1:0-5976 GCA_036834945.1 Steroidobacteraceae bacterium | reverse complement strand
CGGAGGGCGATCGAGTCGGCGCGAGCCTTTTGTGCGCTGAGGCGTAGCGCTTGCGGCTGGCTCGAAGGTGCGCGTGGCCGGTACACTCGCCAGAGCGCGTTTCTGACTATCCCGCATACTCCCTGAGGAATTCGCGATGTCGCTCTATGGGTTGTCGATTTTCGCTTTCGTCTATTTGTTGGCGGTTGCTTCGCCGGGGCCGGGTGTTGCCGCGATTGTCGCGCGGGTTCTTGGTCGGGGGACGCGTGGGGCGCCGGCGTTTATTGCCGGGTTTCTGGTTGGCGATCTCATTTGGTTGACCCTCGCGGCGACGGGGCTCGCGATGATCGCGAAGGCTGCCTATACCATGTTCGTCGTTATCAAGTTCGCCGGCGCGGCGTACTTGTTGTATTTGGCTTATCGACTCTGGACCGCTCCACCCTCATTGATGAGTGACGAGGCTGCGGCGGCGCGGCGTGAGCGGCCTATCCAACTGTTCGTGGGCTCCCTGGCCCTCACGATGGGGAACCCGAAGACCATGGTGTTTTTCCTCGCTGTTCTGCCGACCGTGGTCGAGCTGAAGCATCTGACAGTGGGTGGGTTTCTGGAGATCGCCCTGGTGAGCTGTGTTGTGTTGCCGACAGTTCTCGGCTCGTACGCCTACTTCGCGCATCGCGCCAGGAAACACCTCACACGGCCGGAGTCGGTTCGCTGGGTACAGCGGGGAACCGGCGTCGTCATGGCCGGGGCTGCCGTTGCGGTCGCCACTCGATGATCGCGGCCTGATACCACGCCGGCTGATTGGGTCAGCCGGCGGATTGCCCCGGCCGGTTCCCGGCGCTATCCCACCACAATATCCGCGGCTCCGGCCCGTCTACCTAAGTAGATGGACGCCGCGCTCAACCCGCTTTTGACCCGTTCTGACCAAGACCGCGAGATCTCCGCCACCGTTCGGCGCGAGCGTGGCCGGCTGCTGGCTTTCATCCGCAGGCGGGTGTTGGACGCCGCCGAAGCCGAGGATGTCCTGCAGGAGGCGCTCTACGAGCTCGTCGCGGCCCACCGCCTGATGCAGCCTGTGGAGCAGGCGGGCGCCTGGCTGATGCGGGTCGCGCGCAACCGGATCATCGACCGGTTCCGCAAGAAAAAACCCGAGCTGCTGGCGGACCAGGGCGTCGAGTTCGAGGAGGACGACGACGTCGGCGACCTGGAGGACCTGTTGCCCTCACCGGACGACGGTCCCGACGCGGTCGCCATCCGGGAGTTGATGCTCGAGCGCATCGAGGCGGCCCTGGATGAGCTGCCCCGCGAGCAGCGCGATGTCTTCATCGCGCAGGAGTTGGAGGGAGCGAGCTTCAAGGAGCTCAGCGAGAGGTGGAATGTTGGCGTGAACACCCTGTTGTCACGCAAGCGTTACGCGATTCTACATTTACGACAGCGGCTGCAAGCCGCCTACGAAGAGTGGCTCGCCGAATGAGCCACACGAGGAGAGCATTGTGAGATTCCGAGGGCGTTGGGTAGGCAAAGCAGCCGCATTCGTAGTGTTCGGGCTCGCTTTTGTCGCCGCACTGAGTTACGTGGTGATGAGCCTGTGGAATGCCATCATTCCCACCCTGTTCCATCTCCCGACTCTGCAGTACTGGCAGGCCGTAGGCCTCCTGGTCCTCTGCCGCATCCTCTTCGGCGGCATCCGCGGCCGACACGGCTGGCATGACCATGGCCACGGCGGCTGGCGCCGGCACATGCGTCAGCGTTGGGAAAGCATGACCCCCGAGGAGCGCGAGCGCATGCGCGCGAAATTCAAACACCGTTGCGGCTGGGATCCCGGCGAACCTCCGCCAGACGAGCGCACCAACACACCCCCCACAACCTGACCCGACACCGGACCGCCGCGACCCCACCGTCACGGAGAGTGAGTCATGACAAAGTTATCTGCCAAGCGAATGGCTTACCCCCGCCTGATTCCTACCCGCCGTCCCGACACGGGGGTGGGCGAATGGCTGGCCGCCATGGTGCGCGGCCTCGACGCTCTCGACTTCCTCGAGCGCAGCCGCGACCTCGCCGCCGAACCGGTATGCGCCACCCCAGCGCAGATTCGTCATCGACCTTGCTGACATGGGGGCCGAAATGGGGCAGGGTCGTGGATTGACGGGGCGAGGAGGGATTCCTCACCATCGCACCCGTGAACAAAACGCATCTGGTTCTAGTCCCAGGCCTCCTATGTGATGAGGCCGTCTGGGCACATCAATCCGACGCCCTAGCGAATATCGCCGACGTCCAAATAGCCACCAACGGCCCGCGTGACTCCTTGGGCGCAATGGCGGAAGCCATCATCGCCGAAGCCACCGCCCCACGTTTCGCCATAGCCGGCCACTCGATGGGCGGCCGCGTAGCGCTGGAGGTCCTCAGGCGGGCCCCAGACCGCGTCACTGCGCTGGCGCTCATGGATACCGGCTACCAGGCACTGGCCCCTGGTGAGGCCGGCGAAAGAGAGGTCGCCGGCCGAATGGCGCTGGTGGAGAAAGCGCGCCGGCACGGTATGCGGGCCATGGGCTGGGAATGGCTTCAAGGGATGGTCTACCCCTCGCGCCTCTCCGACGCGATCCTGGTGAACGCCATCCTGGACATGATCGCCCGTCGCACCCCTGACCTCTACGCGGCGCAAACCCGCGCCCTGATCAACCGTCCGGACGCGACCCCGGTCCTGGCGAAAATCCGCTGCCCGACCCTGGTCCTGTGCGGCCAGAACGACCTGTGGTCCCCGCCGCAACGTCACGAAGCCATCTGCGACCTGATCCCCGCCGGCAGTTCCCTCACAGTCGTTCCGTACTGCGGCCACATGTCTACTATGGAGCAACCGGCGGCGGTCACCCAGGCATTGCGCGCCTGGCTCGAGCCGGTCGCGCCTGGAGGCTGAGTGATGTCTGAACTAACGCTACAAAATATAGCCATGATCGGCTTTGGCGAGGCCGGCTCGATCCTGGGTGCCGATCTCGCCGCCACCGGCAGGGACGTGGTCACGTACGACATCCTGCTGGATGCTCCGGCCTCCCGCACGGTGATGTTGGAAAAGGCGGGCCGTGCCGGTGTGCGGACAGCCGACACTTTCAATGCCGCCGTGCAAGACGCCGATCTGGTGCTGTCAGCGGTGACCGCCGCCTCATCGGCCGACGTGGCGCGAAATGCCTCCACGGCCCTCCACAAAGGCCAGATTTTCCTCGACATCAACTCCTGCTCACCGGCCACCAAACGCTCCAACTCCCAGACCGTGGAGAGCTCGGGCGCGGACTACGTCGAGGCCGCGGTAATGGCCCCGGTGCCGCCACAGCGATTGAAAGTCCCAATGCTGTTGGGTGGCCGCCGTGCCAAGGACGTCGCCAGGGCGCTAACCGCCCTGGGCATGAACGCAACTCCCATCTCGGACGAGATCGGTGTCGCCTCCGCCGTAAAGATGTGCCGAAGCATCGTCATCAAGGGCCTGGAAGCGCTGACGGTCGAGAGCATGTTAGCCGCTCGCCGCTTCGGCGCCGAGAAGGAAGTGCTGGCGTCACTCCAGGGCACATTTCCGCAAATGGGGTGGCTGGACAAACTACCTGACTACCTCGTGAGCCGCGTCGCCGAGCACGGCCGGCGCCGTGCCGCCGAGATGCGGGAAGTCGCGCATACGCTCGAAGACATCGGCATGGCACCGACCATGGCTCTCGCCACAGCGGCACGCCAGGACTGGGTCATTGACGCCATGAAGGCGCACGGGGTGCAGTATCCGCACGGCGAGCCGTTCTCCTGGCGCTGGTTCGCGGACGCGCTCTCCAGGGAATTGACCTGATCTCCAAACATAATCAACACAGAAACTCGCAATGGCCAAGTACCAGTCCAAACTGAACCTCGACCAGTTGGTCGCGATCGACGTCCACACGCACGCCAACATTTCGCAGCGCCAGCCGCGCGATCCGTGCTCTGTCATTTTTGACGAGGCCATGGCGAAGTACTTCAAGTCCTCGGTGCCTCCGACGATTCCGGAGGTCGCGCAGTACTACCGCGAGCGGAAACTCGCGGCCGTCATCTTCACCGTCGACAACGAGGCGGAGTTGGGACATACCCGCATCGCGAACGAAGAGGTCGCGGAGGTCGCGGCCGAGCACGCCGACGTGTTGATTCCGTTCGCGAGCATCGATCCCGCCAAGGGCAAGATGGCAGTGCGCGAGGCCCGGCGGCTCATCGAGGAATACGGGGTGCGCGGCTTCAAGTTCCACCCCTCGACCCAGGGCTTCTACCCGAACGACCGTAAAGCCGCTTACGGTCTCTATGAAGTGATCGCGGATGCCAAGCTTCCGGCGTTGTTCCACACCGGACAGACAGGCGCCGGGGCCGGCGCCCCCGGCGGCATGGGCATCCGTTTGAAGTATTCCAACCCCATGTTCCTGGACGACGTGGCCTGCGACTTTCCCGACATGCCCATCATCCTGGCGCATCCGTCATTCCCCTGGCAGGACGAGGCGCTGGCCGTTGCCACGCACAAGCCGAACGTATACATCGACCTGTCGGGCTGGTCGCCGAAGTACTTCCCGGCGAACCTCATTCAGTACACCAACACGTTGCTCAAGGACCGCATCCTGTTCGGTTCGGACTACCCCGTGATCACGCCGGATCGCTGGCTCGCGGACTTCGAGAAGCTGCAGATCAAGCCGGAGGTCCGGCCGAAGGTGTTGAAAGACAATGCCGTGCGGTTGTTGAAGCTCGAAAATTCTTAAACCGCGGCACGAAATTCACGTAATCTTTTGCGCCCGGGCTGTAACCGATCATTGCGGAACTGTTACCGAATGAGTGCGCTGTCTCCCTACGGTCTCTTTGAGCTGCCCTGGTGGGGCTACGTGGCCGTGACGTTCGTGACGATCCAGGTGATGTTCCTGGGCGTCACGCTCTACCTGCACCGGGATCAGTCCCACGGCGGCCTGACGCTGCACCCCATTCTGCGGCATTTTTTCCGCTTCTGGCTGTGGTTCAGCTCGGGTGTCGTGACCAAGGAGTGGGTCGCCGTGCATCGGCGTCATCACGCGTACGCCGACCAGGAAGGTGACCCGCACAGCCCGGTGATCTTCGGTCTCAAGCGGGTCGTGCTCGAAGGCTACGAGCTCTACACCGCCGCCACCCAGGATCCGGCAATCCTGCGCAACTATGGCAAGGGGACGCCGGACGACTGGATCGAGCGCAATCTGTACACCCGCTATTCCAACCTCGGGATCGTGTTGTTCTCGCTGACGGCCCTGGTCCTGTTTGGTATTCCGGCCATCGTGATGGTGGCGGTGCACTTGAGCGCACAACCGTTTTTCGCCGGTGGCGTGGTCAACGGCCTCGGACACGCTGTAGGTTACCGAAGCTTCGAGATGCCCTCGACGGCCACGAACCTCGTGCCGTGGGGCATGTTGTTGGGTGGCGAGGAGCTCCACAACAACCACCATGCATTCCCGCGTTCGGCACGCTTCGCCGTGCAACGCTGGGAATTCGACATCGGCTGGCTCTGGATCTGCATTTTCCGCGGCTTGGGGTTGGCCAAGGTCCGTTATGTCGCGCCCCGGCCATACTTCGAGCCCAAGCGCAGTGAGCTCGACGCCGATACCGTCCACGCGTTGTTCAAGAATCGCATGCACGTCCTGCGGGACTACGCGCGCCGGGTCGTTCTACCCGTCTGTCGGGAGTTGGCCCGTCGCGAGCCGCGCGGCTCGGTTCCGGCGGCGACGCCCAAGTTGCTCATCAGCCATCCGTCCTTGTTGGCTGACGAGGCGCGCCGGGCGCTGCGTGATCTGCTGGATCGCTACGAGGTCCTGCGCCGGGTTGTCGAGTTCCGCGACGGACTCCAGCATCTCTGGAATGACGCTTCGGCGAACCAGGCCCGGGCGGTAGGGCAATTGCGGGAGTGGTGCGCGCGGGCCGAGGCAAGTGGGATTCGCTCGTTGCGGGAGTTTTCGCTCGGCCTGCCGGCCTACGCGGGGGCGCGGTAGA
>DAITMW010000403.1:0-6039 GCA_036834945.1 Steroidobacteraceae bacterium | reverse complement strand
GCCAAGCTCGAGCTCGCCAAGGCGAATGCCAAGGCAGCCAAGACCTCTCTCTAGATCATGGATGAACCGGATCGGGTGACCGGCGCAGGTCGGTCGCTCGATCTCGCCCATCGCCGCGATACCGGTTCCGCCAACGGCCATTCATACGATGGCATTCGTTCGTCCAACTCCATTCAATACTAACGGTGTGGGTTAAATCCGACCGTCAGCCCGCTGCGCGCGCGCTCCCATCTCGTGCGGACTGGGTTTCACTGCGCGCGAATGCCCAGTCGTAGCCTCTGGCTTGCCAGTAAAAATCAACGCCCTGGAACGCTGCTTGCGACATCAACTTTTCGGGCCCCTCCAGGACCCGCCGAGAACTGCGAGCCAAGCAGCCCTTCCACCCCGCGACTGGAACGACGTGGTTGGGGTGCCATCATTCCGCCATCAGACAAGGTGACCTATGACACGCAATCTCCTACTGTTGTGCCTGAGTGCACTGGCACTCGCCGCGTGCTCAAAGCATGAATCAACCTCACCCGGCGCTCCGCCGGACAGCTCTGGCTCAATGCAGAGCACACCCCCGCCTGCGGATCAAAGTGCAGCACCAACGGCACCGGCGGCACCAGCGCCCTCGGACCAGACGGCACCGCCGCCGCCGGCGACTGAGCCACCCAAGTAGCTATTGGTGGACGGGGAGCTATCAACCGGGCTCCCCGATCCGCCATGACCCCGCCGCACGCCCACGGCGCCCCTTCGGCGCAGGGCCGCCTCCACGACTTGATTGGACGACATCGTCCGAGATCAGGGTTTTGTCGAGATCGATGAAAACAAACTCGTCGCCCATCGTATGAGCCGCGCTGAGCAAACATAACCGCGCCGCCACTCGCGTGAGTCGAGCGCATCTTCCCGCCCGCAGGGTACATCGGGAGCGCGAGCCACTCTCCGGCAAGCACTATCTTCCATTGCTCTTTCCAGCTCGCGAACACCTGGATCATCGGGCGCGTCCCGCTGGAGTCGAAATGCGCAAGGAGCCGAAACCATCGGAGCAGGCCTGCTGCGTCGCACTCCGGAGGTGTTGGTTCCGGCGACAGGCGTGCACGAGCATGGATTACGCACCGGCATGCGCGTTTATGTCACTCCTGTTACTGCCTTGACAACCAACCCTAGCTCGTGCCTAATCCGGACAACACGCGAAGATGTGTGTATTTGCAGACAGGGCAGGGAGGCCTCGCCATGGAAGGTTCACGTCGCAGATTCATCCAAGGGACGGTCGGAGCAGCGGTAGCCGCCGCGCTCGCAACGCCTTTCAAACTCGCCTATGCCGGCACTCCCAGCGGCGACCTCGTACTCGACTTCACTGCTCTCGGCAATGCCGATCCCTATGTAAACAGCAACTTCACCGCAATCGATGGATTGCCCGTGAAGATTTCAGGCGGCGCCCTGACTCCCTCGTCCGCTTTAGGCGATCCGTGGGGTTTACGACGATTCCGTTTCAATGGCGCAATGGTCCCGGGAAGCACCGTGCGCGCGAAGGTGGAGGTGGGCACAGCAGCGGACTCCGACCTGCTCTGTCCCGCGATCCTTGCCGCGGATGGCAGTGGCTACCTGTTGAATATCAACCAGGTCTACATGAGCCTCATGATGGTCGACGCCAGCGGAAATGAGGCCGGCCTCATCTCTGGAGTCGCCGCTTCGGCAGCTCCCGGTGATATTTTCACGCTGGAGTGGGTGCCACAGACGCACACGTTGACGGCCTATCTCAACGGCACCCCAATCCCCAACGTATCCATTGTCGACACCACCTATAGCAGCGGGCTTGCTTTCGCATTCGCGTTTGATGCCGGCAACCATAATTCATCGACGATGCTCGGTTTTGCTGGTGAGGGTTCCCAGGCTGCCATTCCGTCTGGATTCCTGCCGGCCGGCCACTGGGTGTCGGCGAAGATGCCACTCAACATTGTGCATCCGCGTCCGGACACCGAGACGGGCCCATTCACGGGTCCCGTCTATGCCCGACATCGGCTCGCCTACTACGACGGGGTTAACCCCGTGCAGTACGAATGCCCGATTCGCGTGCAAGGTGGCGCGCGACCGCACGTATATCAGGTCGTCGCGGGGCCTTCGTGGCTCCAAATCGGCGCCTCTTACGGCTCCCAAATGTACGGCATCCTTTACGGGACGCCGACTGGGGCAATCGCGAAAACGGCACCCGAAACCGTCACTGTCCGGGTGTTTGGTCAGGATCAGGACTCAACCGACGTCACCTTCACACTCGCCACTTCGAGCTCGACGACCGACTTCGTCTTTGTCGACTCGGTCAACGGGAGTGATACCACCGGCAGTGGAACCTATAGCCAGCCGTTCGCGACGCTTGCGAAGGTGATGGGCACGAATGTTACTCAAACGACATTCCCAGCCGCCCGTGTTTACATGTCAGGCAACTTGCAGTGGCCCACCCAGACCGGCGCTGGGGGCCCACCGCCAGGAAATGGGTTGGGTTACTTTGATGTAATCCAGACGAAGGTTCCCGTGGTCTACATGGCCTTGCCGGGACACAGCGTCTCCATCGACGCGACGCTCGTGCAGTTGACCGATTGGAACGGGTCGTTCAACGACCTGTACATTGCGGGCTCGGGCACGTCCCGCCTGGCCATCGTGGGCAGTTCCACGACCGTTCCGGAAACCCACACCTTCGAGCTCTACAACGCGAGCCGCTGCACGTGGTGGAACGTTGATTTCCAGAATCCCGTCAATCGTGTCGCTGCGAATGGCAATTCCAATAGCACTTCGATCTTCGCGAGCAACTCGGGAGACATCAAGCACTACTATACCATCCTGGGGTGTACCGAATTCGGCCGCAGCCCGCTATCGGTCAACAATTCGATGCTGCTGGTATCATTGTTCTCCGTGCAAGACATCGTATTCGAAGATAACACGGCCTCTGGAGACTCAGGTTTCGGTTTCTTCTTCAAGGACACGAACCGGAACGTCACCGCGGCCTATAACAAAATCAACCTGCCTGGCGGTGGGCCGGCGTTCCTGTTTGGCTGTCAAACGAACAATCACGATATGGGTGGGTACCCGGGGCTCTGCGAGGCCTGCTACAACATCATCGCCAATGGCGCGCTGTTCTTCGACTTCCAGGGCTTCGAGGGCGTCCTGCAGCACTGGTCGTATCGAAACACGATCTACAACGGCGACGGCAGTTACAACTATGGCCTCGGTAACTGGGGTCCCGCGGGAACCGGACCCTATTATTCCGACAGCGATGTCGTGATTGCCAAGTCTCCTGGCGGAGCCACCACAGTCAGCGCGGTCCCATTCACTGTCACTAACAACGAGGTCTGGGTAGCATGGTCCGGCTCGCCTCCGCCGAGTAACTGCCCGATCAACCCCGCCACCGGTCTCTTGCAAGATGTGAGCGGCGGGACAGCATGGCGCTCTACGTACTTGGGCACGCGCGGTTGGGAAATCGCATAGGAGACTCCCAAGGTCCCGCCGATCCCCAGGTCGCCTGCTGGCGCACCGGCACTGCTCATACGTAAGATGCATCCGCCGGCTCATTACGTTTTTCGGCCTCAATCGAGCGTTTGCGCGTGACCGCGCCCGCCTGAGCCGCATTCGAGAAGGCGAGGGTGCCAAGGGTTGTCTATGCGATTGCGTGGGTTCCTGTCCGCGACGGCAGCCGGTGTCCTGATGCTGGGGGCAGCCGGAACCGCTTGGATCGCTTTCCCGACCCGGGCCAATCTCGAGCTCGCCCTGCCGCTACAGCCGTTCGAGCCCCATTCATTGGACAACCTGTCGTACGCGAAAGATTTCGCTCCACTTGCGCGCAGCTTTCGTCCGCAGGCCTATCGCTCCTTCTGTGGGCCCGCCAGCCTTGCAACAGTGCTGAGGGCCTATGGAGCGGCAGACGCGGATCAAACTTCCTTGTTCCCGTCCTGGAACCCGAAGATGAAGGCATTCTATGAGGGCATGACACTGGCCGAGCTCGACGAGCTCGCTCGCACCGTCGGGCTCTCCACCCGGATGTTATATGCCGACACATTGAGCCTGGAGGAGTTTCGCCAACTCCTGAAAACCAACCTGGGGCGCGAAGGTGACTTCGTCCTCGTCAACTACGACCGACGTGTCCTGAAACAGGCCGGGCAAGGACATATCTCCCCTGTGGGAGCGTACGACGACGCTCACGACACATTTCTCGTTCTCGACGAGGCGACCTATCACTACCCGTTTACATGGGTCCCAGCGCGTGCGCTATATGAAGCCGTGCACACGACTGACTCCGAAAAGAGATTCCGGGGCGTGTTGTTGATTTTGTCGTTCAGCCCGCCTTGAACTCTGCCGTACCCGTCCCCACGCCTGCCTTTCACGATCCGACGAAAGGTGGCTCGAATGCGTCCCCTGATCCGTGCTGCGATCATCGTCCTGGTGGCCACCGCGGCATTGCTGACCGCCGTCGGCAGCATCCGCTGGGCCAAACGTCACTCTACCGGCGCCCAACTCATGGCGAGCGCCATGATGCTGGTCCTGGGAATGGGCGCACCCATCGTGAACCCCCCACAGCAAGGTATCGAAGAAGCTCGGGAGGATAAGGATCAGAAAGGATCGGAAAGCGGCGATCCACCCACGGCCTGATCTTGCTCCCTACAGTCGCGACTCGCGAGGCCTATGTTCCGAGCGATGCCGACAAACGAACTTGCCCAGCCCCCACGCCCGAATCACAATCGGTCTCAAAGACCAGGACCCGACACTCGCCCTCCTATGGCGGTCAGGGCACCTCAGGCCTTGGCCGTCCACACAAAGGTCAGTGCTCATGTCAGACGAATCCCGCTCGCTCGGCCTAGACGCTCTCATCACTCGACGTGATTTCGTCGGCGCGACGCTCATCGGATCCGGAGCCCTGTTGCTGGGCGCACCGGCACCCAGCCCGGCGCAGTCTCTGACATCAGAGTGGAACGGCTACGCCGGAATCGGCGACTACGCCCGTTCCAACGGCAACACGGCCGCCGTCGTCAATGCCGCCCACGGCGTACGCGATGGAACCTACGAATCCCGACTCGACTCCGCTAAGAAGGTGGATGAGACCTATGACGTCGTCATAATCGGAGGGGGCTTCTCCGGCATCATAGCGGCCTACGAGCTCGCCAAGGCCCGATCTAATGCGCGTTGCCTGGTACTGGACAACCACCCCGTGTTTGGCGGAGAAGCCAAACAGAACGAGATGTGGGTGGATGGAGTCCGACTAACAGGCCCGCAAGGCTCCAATGGAACGATTGTCCCGCGTCCCGACACCGCCTATGCGCACGTGGCCCGGCTCTGGGATGAAGTGGGTTTACCCCGCGACTTCGAATATACCAAACCTACGGGTGCCGCAACCTCGCTACGCTTTGCCCGCGACCATTACGAGCCGATGTACTGGGCGGAGGACGCTACTTCACTGGGCTACTTCTTCGATGCCCCATTCGCCCGAAATCAGGCCTGGGTCCTCAATCCGTGGTCGGATGACCTGCACCGTGCGCCGATCGCACCCGCGGTGCGCGACAACTGGCTGAAATGGAAACACGCACCCGTACTCAGGCGGGGCGACGAGGCGGCGACAAACCGTTGGCTCGACTCGATGTCCTACGGCGATCTCATCACCCGGGAGTTGGGTCTTTCCAAGGACGTGTTTCGCCTCTCAGACCCGCTCGTGGCGACGGCCGACTACGCCGTGAGTTCCGATGTCATCTCCGGATATGCCGCCAAACTTCTCGGTTTGCCAGGCACGGACAAGAACACGATCCCCAGCGGCGCGTTCTCCTTCCCCGGAGGAAACGCGGCAATCCTGCGGCATATCGTCAAGGCACTCATCCCGGATGCCATCACAGGAAGCCGCTCACTCCAGGACGTGTTGTATGCGCCCATCAACTTCAGTGCGCTGGACCGAGCCCAACAACCTACGCGCGTGCGCCTGAACGCGACGGTGGTCGCCGTGCGCCACGACGGGCCTTCAGACTCGACCAGCGGCGTCAACGTGACCTACGCGATAGACGGCCGCCTCGAGCGTGTGCAGGC
>DAITMW010000402.1:0-6056 GCA_036834945.1 Steroidobacteraceae bacterium | reverse complement strand
CCGGCGGTCAACGAGTTGAAACGCGCTTACGAGGCCCGAATGCGTTTCAGCGAGGCATCGGCCGATGACTCACCCCACGACCACGGCGACGCTCATCTCGGCGACCTGCAGCACCGGGCGATAGCTGCGCAGCGCGCCGCATTGATGGATTTACGCGAACGCTCCATCATTGGGGACGACGCCTTTCACGCGGCCGAGGAGGAGATCGATCTCCTCGAGCTCGCCGGTGACGAGCGCATACGGCCGGACGACCGATGACACAACCGCTCAGAACCATTGCCGCCACCCGCTACGTGACGCCTCTGCACGAAGGCGGCTCTCTGCCTGCCATTGTGGAAGGCAACGATGATGGCATGTACGTGTTGAAATTCCGCGGAGCCGGCCAGGGACCCCGTGCTCTGATCGCAGAGCTCGTCGGGGGCGAGCTGGCACGCGCGCTGGGGCTGCCGGTGCCCGAGATCGTCTTCGTGGAGCTCGACGCGGACCTGGCGCGCACCGAGCCTGACCCCGAGATCCAGGACCTCATCAAGAAAAGCGCTGGCCTGAACCTGGCGCTCGACTATCTACCCGGCTCGGTGATGTTCGATCCGGTCGTCGAGAAGCCGGCCTCGGAGCTGGCATCCGACATCGTCTGGTTCGACGCCTACGTCACCAACGTAGACCGCACAGCTCGCAATGCCAACATGCTCATGTGGCATCGCCGCCTGACGCTGATCGACCACGGCGCCGCGCTTTACTTCCACCATTCGTGGAACAACTATCTCGAGCGCAGTACCGACGCGTTTCATCAGGTGAAGGACCACATTCTGCTGCCTTTCGCGGCGGGCCTGCGCGACTCCGACTCGAAGCTGAGCCCACGGCTCACGCCTGATCTGATCACGCGGATCGTCGCGAAAATCCCTGATACCTGGCTCAACGGGGACTCGCCGTTCCGATCCCGGGAGGAATGGCGTTCGGCCTACACACAATACCTGGTGCGCCGTTTGAGTGAGCCCCACCTGTTCCTCGAGGAGGCGATCCGTGCACGATCACTGCTCGTATGATTACGCCGTAATACGCGTCGTCCCACGAGTCGATCGCGAGGAGTTCGTCAACGTGGGCGTGATCATCTCCTGCCCCGCGAAGGATTTCCTGGAAGCGCGGATCGAATTGGACGAGGCGCGCCTGTTGGCTTTCGCGCCCGGGATCGACATGGAGGCCGTCCGTGCGCACCTGGCAAGCATTCCTCGCATCTGTGCGGGGGGTCCGGAGGCGGGCCCCATCGGGCAACTCACCCTGCGCGAGCGCTTTTACTGGCTGGTCGCGCCGCGCAGTACGATCATCCAGACATCCCGCGTGCACACGGGCCGTTGCACCGATCCGGTGCCGGTATCGGAGCGGCTACTGGACCGCATGGTCAGGGCTACCCCCTGAGGGCTTCTCCGCGAGGATGATGTCGGCCAGGCGGCCGTAACTGCCGCCGAAGTGATGCCCGCCCGGTAGTTTCACGACCGTCGCATGGGCCGGCCCCACTTTGGGGCAGATCGAGTCGTCATCGCCCGCGCCGTACAGACACAGGGTTTTGTCGGCTGACATCTTCGCCATCTCGACGCCGATCGGCAGCTCGTCGTTTCCCGACCCGAACCAGTTGGTGACGTGGAACTCGAACGCCGCCGTCTGCCCGATGCTGATGAGCGCCGTCCGCTCCACCAGGGCACGCGAGGTCGCCGGCAACCGGTTTACCGCGAAAGGCAGCACGTCCGCGCCCTGCGAATACCCGATCACCAGCGCTTTCGACTTGTGCCAATGCTGCGCGTAGTAACGCAGAATGCGATCGAGGTCGCCGCTCACCCCGGAAGGCGTACGCGCCGTCCAGAAATAACGCAACGAGTCCCAGCCGGCAACGGGAATACCGCGGCTCGCCAGTACGTTGGCCACGTCACGATCGATGCCCGCCCAACCGCCATCTCCCGAAAACAACACGGCGAAGGTGTCGTTGACTCCCGTTCCCGTGGGTTGCACTTCGATGATCGGCAGGTCGGCGAGACTTCCCGGCGGGGACTGCGGATGGTGCGGCTCGTGCGCCAGGAGCTCCGTATACGCGGCATCGAATTGGGGCATCCACTTACTGACATCGTCGTAGTTGTGCGTGATGCCGGGGAGCGCGACGAAACGCGTTCCGGGTGTTTGCGTCAGGAATGTCTGTGCTTCATGGATGGAACACTCCTGGTCCTCGGTCCCATGAAGCGCGATCCAGGGGGCGGGCAGCTGCTTCGTCGGCGGTACGAGCCGCACGCCACCACCGTCGGCGCGCCCGGTGTATTGTAGGTTCCCGGCCTTGCAGAGCGGTTTCTGCAAATCCAGATCGACACAGAATGACAGCGACAACCCGCCCGTGAACGTATTGGGAGGCGCTTGAGCGAGCGCCGCGTACACCAGCGACGCCCCAGCCGAGTAGCCGACCAGGACCGGTGTGAAGTAGGTGGGAACCTTGTAGTACGCCTGGATGTAGTGGCTCAGGTTCTCCAGGTCACCCACCGGGAAAACACATTTCCCACCATCCTTCTCCAGCTCATCGAACAGGTCCTGTGTATCGATGCCCGCAACCAGTGTGCCCTGAGCCGCCAGAGATCGCGCTATGTCGGCCAGACCGTCGTCCCAACCGCCGTCTCCCGAGAAAAACAATGCGAAATGCCGCACCTCGGACTTGGGCCTGTAGACGTGCACGTCGTGGAAACGCCCGTGGGAGACGACCTCGCCGCCGGTAAACGCTCCGGAACAGGCGACGCACAGCACCGTGGCCACACAGATCAGAAAATAGCTACGCATCAGGCTTAAGCTCGATTATAACGATCCGGTCGATTAGCTGCACTGCACAAAAAGCGTGTGTTGGACCGGAACCCGCGCCGCCCGCAATCAGTTACGATAGTGGCGGCGCGACAGCAAGAAGGACCTTGCCCACACCTGCAACTCAGGAGCCTGTGTGCAATGGGCTCGAAGCTCGAAGAGTCCGTGTTCGCATCCGGAGGGACCGTGGGGGCCCTCATGCGGAGCCTCAACTGGTCCGCTACACCTCTGGGGCCTCCTGACACGTGGCCGCAGAGCCTCGTCTCGATCCTGAGCATCTGCCTGAGCACTCGCTTTCCGATCGCGGTCTACTGGGGACCGCGATTCATTCTGCTGTACAACGATGCCTGGATTCCACTGGAAGGTACACGGCATCCGGGGGCCTTGGGACAGCCGGCGAGCGAAGCATTGGACTCGTGGGAAATTCTGCGACCAAGCTTTCAGCGCGCTTTCCTCGAAGGCGAAGCCACCTCCGCGGAGCGACAGTACATGCCTTCCTCCCGCCATGGTTACATCGAGGAGTGCTACTTCGATTACGGGATCAGCCCGATCCGCGGCGAGGAAGACCGCATTGTCGGACTTTTCATGCCGGCCACCGAGACGACTCACCGGGTGCTCGCGCGACGGCGTAGTTTCCTTCTGCACGCACTCGCCAAGGGGACCGCGGGAGCGAGCTCTGTCGAGCAGGCCTGCGTGTTGGGTACGGATATTCTCGCGTCGGGGGCCGCGGATGTACCGTTCTGCCTGACCTATCTCATGAGCGAGAACGACCAGCTCGCCTACCTGGTCGCCTCGGCCGGCTTTCCATCGGGAAGCGCCGCATGTCCGGCGATCGTGCCCCTGTCGAACACCGACGAAGCCGAGCACCCGTGGCCGTTCAGCACCGTGTTGAATACGGGACAACATCAGATCCTGGATGATCTCGCCAGCCGGATTCCCGGCCCCATTCCCGGAGGCTCGTGGCCCGAGCCGGCACGCTGCGCGGCGGTACTGCCCCTCGTCGGTGCGTGGAACAGCAAGCCGCTGGGATTCCTGGTGTTGGGAATCAATCCGCGCCGGCACTACGACGGGCAGTATGACGGGTTCCTGACACAGGTGACGGACGGCATGGTGGCGGCAATCGCGAACGCGCACGGCCACGATCGCGAGCGCACGGCCTTGCGCACGAGGCTCGACAAAATCGCGAGCACCGCGCCCATCGCGGTGTTCGAGATGCGGACGACGTTGGATGGCAGGCTGTTCATGCCTTACTCCACTCCCGCGATCGCACACATCTACGGTCATACACCGGAGGAGCTCGCCGCCGACGTGTCGCTGGCCGCGTCACTCATTCATCCCGAGGACCGCAAGCGAATCGGCGAGCGCATCCGCGAAGGCATCCGGCTCAAGACCCCCATACACGATGAATGGCGGGTGATGCATCCTGCGAAAGGTGAGATCTGGGTCGAGGCCCGTTGCGCCCCCGAGGTGCAACAGGATGGCAGCATCACGTGGTATGGATATTTTCACGACATCACCACGCGCAAGCGGATGGAGGAAGCCCTTCGTGAGCGCGTGCTCACGCAAAAGAAACGTGAGCGCCAGATCCGGTTTCTCGCCTATCACGATGCGTTGACGCGCCTGCCCAACCGGGCCCTCCTTCTGAGCCGCCTGCGCCAGGCGATCGCTCACACCCAGCGCAGCAAGGAAACGCTGGCCGTGATGTTTCTCGACGTCGATCGATTCAAGACGATCAACGATACGCTGGGACATCCCGCGGGCGATACCCTCCTCCAACAGATCGGGCGCCGCCTGACCGAGACACTACGGGTCGGCGATACCGTAGCGCGCGCCGGTGGCGATGAGTTTCTGATCCTCGTGCCGGGCCTGCATTCCGCGGAAGATGCCGGTCCCGTCGCCGAGCACGTCCTCGCCTCACTGTCGGCCCCGTTCATCGTGTCGGGGCAAACACTGCGGGTCACGGGAAGTGTCGGATTAGCCATCTGCCCGCGGGATGCGAGTGACGTGGAGAACCTGATCAAGTATGCCGACACGGCCCTGTACCTGGCGAAAGAACAGGGTCGCAACACGTTCCGCTTCTTCAGCCCCGATCTCGACGCCAAGGTACGGGCGCGCATGCATCTCGAGAACGACCTGCGGCTCGCCGTGGATCGCGGTGAATTCGTGTTGCATTATCAGCCGCAGATCGAGCTCGCCACCGGTCATGTGATTGGCGCGGAAGCGCTGATCCGCTGGCTCCATCCGCAACGGGGACTGGTCGCGCCCGCGGCGTTCATTCCCACTGCGGAGGAGACCGGCCTCATCCTGCCGATTGGCGAATGGGCGCTGCGCACCGCCTGTTTGCAGGCGCGCGCGTGGCAGGAATCTGGTCGTCCGCGCCTGCGTATCGCCGTCAATATTTCGGGCAAACAGCTCAATGGTGCCGACATCGTGGGTGTGGTTCGACGCGCTCTCGCCGACACCCGCTGCGATCCGCGCATGATGGGTCTCGAGATCACGGAGTCGGCGGTCATGACCGATCCGCGCGATGCGATCCGGGTCATCCAACAGCTTCACGAGCTGGGTGTCGAAGTCACCATCGATGACTTCGGCACCGGCTATTCGAGCATGGCGTACCTGAAGCGCTTCGCGCTCGACCGTTTGAAAATCGACGCCACTTTCATCAGGGGCACGCCCGATGACAAGGATGACGTCGCGATCGTTCAGGCCACCATCGCCCTCGCGCGCCAGTTCCGGCTACGGGTCACCGCCGAAGGTGTTGAGACGGCGGCGCAGAGAGCGTTCCTCAGAGCGCACCAGTGCGACGCCATCCAGGGATACCTCATCAGCGCCCCGCTCCCGGGACAGGACCTGGGCGAGCTGCTCGGCCTCGCGACCGCGTGACGCTCATCCATCGCCTTCGCGCCCCGGGGCTACGGGCTCCCGACAAAATTCGTCTGCGGCACGCGTGCTACGTGCTAATCCAGGACGAAGCTTTCGACCCCGGTCGGCGGGCTCTCGATACCGTTGTGGTCGTAAGCCGTCATCTGGAAGTACCACGTCGCGGTGGTCAGTCCAGCGATCACGTAGCGCGTGATTCCGGGATTCGGGACATTGACGGACTGCGCCAGGTTGTTCGGCGTCGTGCCGTAGTAGATGCGGTAGCCGGCGAGGTTGGTTAGCGTGCCACCGCTGGTGGTCTGGGTCGGTGGCTGCCAGGAGAGTGTGGCCGCGCCGGCCGTCTGGGAGCC
>DAITMW010000401.1:0-6059 GCA_036834945.1 Steroidobacteraceae bacterium | reverse complement strand
TGGAAGGACCTCACTGAAAACGTCAACTCCATGGCCAGTAACCTGACGGACCAGGTGCGTAATATCGCCGAGGTGGCGACGGCCATCGCTCGCGGTGACTTGTCCCGCAAAATCACGGTGGACGTGCGCGGCGAGATTCTGCAGCTGAAGGAAACCATCAACACGATGGTGGACCAGCTGAATGCGTTTGCCGCAGAGGTTACGCGCGTCGCTCGCGAAGTCGGTACCGAGGGCAAGCTGGGTGGCCAGGCGGACGTTAAAGAGGTGAGCGGCGTCTGGAAAGACCTCACCGATAACGTCAACTCGATGGGCAGTAACCTGACGGGTCAGGTTCGTAACATTGCTGAGGTGGCGACGGCCATTGCGCGCGGTGACCTGTCGCGCAAGATTACGGTGGACGTGCGCGGCGAGATTCTGCAGCTGAAAGAGACCATCAACACGATGGTCGACCAGCTCAACAGCTTTGCGGCCGAGGTGACGCGCGTCGCTCGCGAGGTCGGTACTGAAGGTAAGCTGGGTGGCCAGGCGATCGTGCCAGGTGTGGCCGGTACGTGGAAGGACCTGACCGACAACGTCAATTCCATGGCGCGCAACCTGACGGGTCAGGTCCGTAACATCGCTGAAGTGGCGACTGCCATTGCGCGTGGTGACTTGTCGCGCAAGATTACGGTGGACGTGAAGGGCGAAATCCTTCAGCTGAAAGAGACCATCAATACTATGGTCGACCAGCTCAATGGATTCGCGGCCGAGGTGACGCGTCTCGCACGCGAAGTCGGTACGGAAGGCAAGCTCGGAGGTCAGGCGCTGGTGCCGGGCGTGGCCGGAACCTGGAAGGACTTGACCGACAACGTCAACGTGATGGCCAATAACCTCACGAACCAGGTGCGCGGTATCGTCAAAGTTGTGACCGCGGTCGCCAACGGTGATCTGCGGCAGCGCCTCACCGGTGAGTCGAAAGGTGAGGTCGCCGCGCTTGCGGACACCATCAATAGTATGACGGACACGCTCGCCATCTTCGCCGATCAGGTGACTAGCGTGGCGCGAGAGGTCGGCGTCGAAGGTCGCCTCGGTGGACAGGCGCACGTGCCGGGCGCTGCGGGTACTTGGAAGGACCTCACCGCTAACGTGAACCTGCTGGCTGCGAACCTCACTAACCAGGTTCGCGCCATCGCGGAAGTGGCTACGGCCGTTACGAAAGGCGACCTGACGCGATCGATTCAGGTGGAAGCTCGCGGTGAAGTGTCCGAGCTCAAGGACAATATTAACGCGATGATCGGTAACCTCCGCGCTACCACTGAGCGTAATACCGAGCAGGACTGGCTGAAGACCAACCTCGCGAAATTCAGCCGCATGATGCAGGGGCAGCGCGACCTGGTCACCGTAGGTAAGTTGCTGCTCTCCGAACTGGCCCCGCTGGTCAATGCGCATCAAAGCATCGTCTACGTCATGGAGGGCGGCGATAGCGTCTCCCTTCTGAAGGAACTCGCGAGCTACGCTGACGAGGCATTCGAGGGGCGCGAGGCGCGTCGTTATGGACTGGGCGAGGGTCTGGTCGGGCAGTGCGCGGCCGATCGTCAACGTCTATTGCTGACTGACATTCCAGGGGACTCGATCAACGTGAAAGCCGGCTTGCTCAGTGCACGCCCGCGCAACGTGATCGTGTTACCGGTGCTGTACGAGGGCCATGTAAAGGCTGTCATCGAGCTTGCGTCGCTCCATGAGTTCACTCCTTCGCACCTGGCCTTCCTCGAACAGCTCACGGGCAGCATCGGCGTGGTGCTCAATACCATCGAGGCCACGATGCGCACCGAGGGTCTGCTGAAGCAGTCCCAACAGCTCGCCGGCGAGTTGCAGGCGCAGCAAACCGAGCTGCAACAGACCAACGACGAGCTGGCCAACAAAGCGAAGTTGCTCGCCGAGCAGAATGCCGAGGTCGAGCGCAAGAACCAGGAAATCGAGCTCGCGCGCCGTGCGCTCGAGGAAAAGGCCGCGGAGCTGGCGCTCACCTCGCGCTACAAGTCGGAATTCCTTGCCAACATGTCGCACGAGCTGCGCACGCCGCTCAACAGCATCCTCATTCTCGGACAGCAGCTCTCGGAGAACGCGGACAAGAATCTGTCAGCACGCCAGGTGGAGTTTGCCAAGACCATTCACGGCGCGGGGACGGACTTGCTGAACCTGATCAGCGACATTCTGGACCTGTCGAAGATCGAATCCGGCACGGTGACCGTCGAGTGCGAGGATCTTCTCTTCACGCACTTGCGCGAGACGATCGAGCGCAATTTCCGGCACGAAGCGGACGCACGCAAATTGTCGTTCACGGCGGATTTCGATCCGCGCCTTGGGCGCGAAATCACTACGGACTCGAAGCGCCTGTTGCAGGTGTTGAAGAACCTGCTGTCAAACGCATTGAAGTTCACGGACAAGGGTGGCGTCCGGCTGCATGTCGGTACTGCTACCGGCGGCTGGACGTCGGATCACCCGACGTTGAGCCAGGCGCCTTCGGTCGTCGAGTTCTCGGTAAGCGATACCGGTATCGGTATCCCGCCCGAGAAGCAGAAGATCATTTTCGAGGCATTCCAACAGGCGGATGCGGGTACCGCGCGGAAGTATGGTGGTACCGGTCTGGGACTGGCGATCAGCCGCGAGCTCGCAAATCTGCTCGGTGGTGAGATCCGTCTGAGCAGCGTGCCGGGTAGTGGCAGCACGTTCACCCTGTACCTGCCGCTGTCCTACATGGGCCCCGCTTATGCCCGGGTGCCGAGCAAGGCGGACAACGTCGGCCCTGGGGTGAAGGCTGTGCAATATCAGCCGGTGGTGTTGCCTGTGGCTCGCGTGGAGGAAATCGTCGACGATCGCGATCGCCTCGAGCCGGGAGATAATATCCTGCTCGTCGTGGAGGATGACCCGCATTATGGACGGGTACTCCTCAACCTCGCGCGCGACCGCGGTTTCAAGGTGCTGGTAGCGAAGACGGGTGCGGACGGGCTCTCGCTCGCCACCAAGTACAAACCGACGGCGATTTCCCTGGACGTGTTCCTCCCCGACATGTTGGGGTGGACGGTTCTCAATCAGTTGAAGCGCAACCCCGATACGCGACACATCCCCGTTCAGATCCTCACGATCGAGGACGAGCGGCAATATGGTCTCGAGCGCGGGGCTTTCTCGTTCATGACCAAGACGGTCACCACCGACAGCCTCGAGGAGGCGTTCGATCGGCTGAAGAGCTTCACGAACCCGCGCCTGCGGCAATTGCTCGTCGTGGAGGATGATCCCGCCGAGCAGCTCAGTGTGTCGGAGCTGCTGGGTCACACCGACGTGGAAATCACGACCGCGGCCACCGGGAGCGAGGCTCTGGAGAAACTGCGGAGCGCTTCGTTCGACTGCGTCGTGTTGGACCTGAAGCTCCCGGACATGTCGGGCTTCGACCTGCTGACGGAGGTGCAGCGCGATCCGAAGTTGCGTGAGACCCCGATCATCGTGTTCACGGGTCGCGAGCTCTCGGATAGCGAGGAGACCGAGCTGCGCAAGAAGGCCAAGAGCATCGTGCTCAAGGGAGTCCGCTCACCGGAGCGGCTGCTCGATGAGACCGCGCTCTTCCTGCATCGGGTCATCGCCGATCTGCCGCCGGCGAAACAGAACATGATCTCTCACTTGCACGAGAGCGACGAGCCGCTGCACGGTCGCAAGGTACTGGTGGTCGACGACGATATCCGCAACATCTTCGCGCTCAACAGTCTGCTCGAGCGACACAACATGGAGGTCATCACGGCGACCAATGGACAGGAAGCGATCAATCTCGTGGAGAACACGGAGGACCTGTCACTCGTGCTGATGGACGTTATGATGCCGGAGATGGACGGCTACGAGACCATGCGGCGGATCCGCAGCAAGCAGCAATTCCGCATGCTGCCGATCATCGCCCTGACCGCCAAGGCCATGAAGGGTGACCGGGAGAAGTGCCTGGAGGCGGGTGCGTCAGATTATGTTGCGAAGCCGGTGAATACGGACCAGCTTTTGTCTCTGGTGCGCATGTGGCTTCACCGGTAGAGTGATGCACCGCAAAACGGGGGGTCAGTTGAGCCTCGAGGGGTCGTTAGTACCGCCATGGCCGTGAATAACAAGGTCAACGTGCTGCTGGTCGATGACCAGCCGGCGCGGCTTCTCACGTATGAGTCGATCCTGAGCGAGCTTGGTCAGAATCTCGTAAGCGCCCGTTCGGGACTGGAGGCGCTCGAGAAGCTCATGAAGGATGAGTTCGCCGTCGTGCTCCTCGATGTCAGCATGCCGGACATGGACGGGTTCGAGGCGGCGACCTTGATCCATCAGCATCCGCGCTTCGAGAAGACGCCGATCATCTTCGTGACCGGCGTCCACGTGAGCGAGCTCGACCGCCTCAAGGGTTACAAGGTCGGCGCGGTCGACTATGTATCCATTCCGGTCGTGCCCGAGATCCTGCGGAGCAAGGTGGCCGTGCTCGTGGAGCTCCATTTGAAGCGCCGCGAGCTCCAGGAGCTCAACCGCAACCTCGCGCAGGCGAATCAGCGCCTCGCCCAAGCCAACACCACGCTGCAAGCCGAGAAGACCCGTGAGCTCGAGACCCTCAACCGGGTCCTGCAGCGGGCGAACCAGGAGCTCGAAGCCGCGAACCGCTCGTTACAGACCGAAGTGACGGAACGCACCCGGGTGGAGCTGGCTCTAAAGGAAGCTGATCGCCACAAGGACGAATTTCTCGCGATGCTGGCTCACGAGCTGCGCAATCCGCTGGCCCCCATCCATAACGCCATCGCTCTGATGCACCGGACATCAATTTCCGACCCCCAGCTGATCTGGTCCCGGGATGTCATCGGACGCCAGCTCTCGCACCTCACGCGGCTGGTCGATGACCTGCTGGACGTCTCGCGCATCACTCGCGGGAAGATCAATCTCAACAAGGAGGTCATGCAGATCGGTTCGCTCATAGCGCGAACGGTGGAGACGGTGCACCCCCTGTTCGAAGACCGTGGTCATTCCCTGAGCGTGGAGATTGCCGACGGAGCCTTGGCGGTACTCGGCGATTCCACGCGACTCACGCAAGCCCTCGGCAATGTTCTGAGCAACGCCGCCAAGTACACGGAGCGGGGAGGGCTGATCACTATCGTCGCCGCCAGAACGGGCGCCGAGGTCGAAATCCGTGTCCGCGACAACGGGATCGGCATTCCGCCGGATCTCATGCCCATGATTTTCAACCTGTTCACCCAGCTCGACCGGTCCTCAGGCGTCGCGCAGAGCGGCCTGGGAATCGGCCTGGCCCTGGTGCAACGGTTGGTCGAGATGCACGGCGGCAGTGTGACCGCCCAAAGCGACGGCCCGGGACGGGGCAGCGAGTTCGTGATCCGCTTACCGCTGTACAACCTGGACCTGGCCGGAGCCGACCCACAACACAACACACTTTCCTCGCTGGAGCAGTCGATGAACGCCGAAGGGACCGCCAGAACACAACGCCGCATCCTCGTAGCGGACGATAACAACGATGCACTCGAGAGCCTCGCGACGCTCCTGCAGCTCAGCGGCCATGAGGTCTACACCGCGGCGAACGGCGCGGTAGCCCTCGAATCCGCCGAACAGCACCGCCCCGAAGTGGCACTGCTCGACATCGGCATGCCCAAGCTCGACGGCTACGAGGTCGCCCGGCGCATCCGTGCGCAGCCTTGGGGCGCCCGCATCACCCTGGTGGCCCTCACGGGCTGGGGACAGGAGTCCGACCGGCGCCGCTCGCAGGAGGCCGGGTTCGATTCCCACCTCGTGAAACCCCTCGATCTGGATAAGCTCACCGAGCTCCTGGCCGGCTTGCCTTCCGCCGGCTCCGGGATCTCCAAAGGCGCCTGATTTTGCTCGGCGGCGTGTCCCCGGGGTTCCCCGCGAGACCTTGGGCCCATACGCCGCCGTTGCCCGTTCCACCCAAGCCGTGTAACCTTCGCCGCCCTTCTATACGTCCCCATCGTCTAGAGGCCTAGGACATCGCCCTTTCACGGCGGTAACACGAGTTCGAATCTCGTTGGGGACGCCATAAAATCAAT
>DAITMW010000400.1:0-6061 GCA_036834945.1 Steroidobacteraceae bacterium | reverse complement strand
CGGCACACGTGCCGACGCTTGGAGCAGCCGCACCCAACGCGGTGGCGGTGGCACAGGCAACAGCTTTTGCAGCGGCGCCTAACGCTGGGCCACCTGCTCCTGCCGCTGGGCCGTCCGCTCATGCAGCTGGGCCGTCCGCTCTCGCAGCTGGGCCATCCGCTCACGCAGCGCCATCTGCTCCCGCAGCGGCTCAATCTGCTCATACCGTGGCGCCGGCCTCGAGCTCCGCTGCTAACAGCAACAGCGACGCGCTCTCCACGACAGCCGTAGCCCTTGCTCTGCCGCAACCGGCTCCCGCCGCGAAATCAACCAACGCGACCACGACGACCAAGGCGCTTCCGGCTACCGCCGCAACAACAGGGACGGCGCGGGCTCTCAACAACCCCAGTGCGACGGCCAGCGTTCCGGCTCTCAACGGCTCTGCCGTGACAGGCACGTCCCGCACCCTGGCCTTCGACCCGTCGAATCTCATCCTCGACGTGCAACCGTTCTCGAAGTTGCGCGCCGGCGGCCGCATGCGGCGCTACGAAGTGTTGCCGCGCATTCCGCACCGCGACTCCAACCGCGCCCCCGCTGCGATGGATGGGCTCGCCTTGCAACGGCTGCTCTCCTGGCTCGGCTCCAACCGCGCCGCCTGGAACCTGGAGCCCACCAGCTTCAGCATGAACCTGTCGCTTTCAACGCTCGAGGATCCACGCTTCCCACAACAGGTCGCCTCCCACCTCAAAACCAACGGCATCTCGCCCGACAACCTGGGATTCGAGATCGCGGAATCGCTGTGCACCCAGAACCGCGCCCTGGTGGAACGGTTCATCTCCCTGTGCGACAAGCTCGGATGCTTCGTCGTCATCGACGACTTCTCATTCGATTCATCCGTGCTGCCCTTGCTGCGCTCCAAGGCGCTCCGACTGGTCAAGATCGACCCGAAGCTCACTTCCGTAGCGCTGCGCGACAAGCTGTCCCAGGCAATGGTGGTTGCGATCGTCCAGGCGGTGAAGGTTCTAGGCATCCATTGCGCCGCGAAGCGCGTCGAGTCTCAGGCCTCGTTGCAATGGCTCACGGCGATCGGCTGTGACCTGGCCCAGGGCCCCGCCCTTTCGCAGGTCCTGCCCATCGAGTCCCTGAACATGCCCCAGACCCCCACCGCGGATCCCCCAAAGGCCGGCTGACCCGGCCTTCAAGCCATCCCGCCTCGGCGCCCCGAGCCCGCCCCCGCCCATTCGCCGACTCCGGCCGCCCAGGCCCGCACCCCCGCCCATTCGCCGACTCCGCCCGCCCAGGCTCGCACCCCGCCCATTCGCCAACTCCGCCCGCCTAAGCCCTGCACCCCGCCCATTCGCCCAACTCTACCTACTGCCTAAGCCCGCACCCCGCCCATCCCCCAAACTCCACCTACCCCTAAGCCTGAACCGCCGCCCAGTCGGCCAACTCCGCCTAAGCCCGCACCCGCGATCCTCAAAACACCGCCCGGCGCGCCGCAAGGTGCGACGAGCCGACGCACGAGCACGATCACCCGGAGACGCGGCGCGACGAGATGGCCTAAGCTTTCCCTGCGGTGAACCGCGGTCGCCCGAGCTGCCCCCAAGTCATGCTGACGCTCGAACAATTTCGCACCAACCGGAACGTCCTGTTCTGGAGCCTGCATGCGGCCGGCTGGGGTGCCTACGGCATCTCGCAATATTTCGGCGCGCTCCTCTACGAAAAACCCAACAGCTACGCGCAGGTCATCTTCGTCGCCGCCGTGGCCGGGTTCGTCCTCTCGATGCCCATGCGGTATATCTACCGCCGACTGTGGGGACGCCCACCGCGCTCCATCGTGCTAGGTGGCCTCGTCACTTGCTACATCACGGCCCTCGCGATCCGTACCGTCATCAACCTCGCCTACAAACAATTCGTCGAGCCCGACTGGCAGTTCAAGACGTTGTTCGAGCTCTTCGGGGGTGCCGTTTCCACGACCTACCTGCTGCTGTGCTGGACCGCCTTGTATTTCGGCATCCGTTATTACGAGTCACAGCAGCTGCAAAAAGAGGCGGTGTTGAAAGCCGTCGCTCTGGCGCAGGAATCGCAACTCAAGATGCTGCGCTACCAGTTGAATCCACACTTCCTCTTCAACACCCTGAACGCCATCTCCACACTGATTCTCGATAACCAGAATCGCACGGCCAATCACGCGATCGCCCGTCTGTCGGAATTCCTGCGCTACACGCTGGACCAGGACCCCATGAAGAAGGTGACGCTGCGACAGGAAATCGAGGCGTTGGATCTGTACCTGGGCACGGAACGGCTGCGCTTCGGCGAGCGCTTGCGGCTCGAATACGCCATAGAAGGACCGGCGCTGGATGGGCTCGTGCCGAGCCTTCTCTTGCAGCCCCTGTTGGAGAATTCCCTCAAGTACGCCATCTCACCGCGCGAGGGCGGGGGTTGCGTGCGCATCGAAGGCCGCGCCCGTGGTGCGATGCTCGAGGTCAGTGTTATCGATGACGGACCGGGCATGCGAGACCGGTATGTGCCAAGCGAGCGCCGCGGTGTCGGTCTCCGCAATACGCGCGAGCGTCTGGCAGTGCTTTATGGCGAGAATCACCGGTTTACGGTGCTCAACAGCCACCCCGGACTGCGAATCGACATGGCCTTGCCATTGGAGTTTGGAAGCATAACGGAGCCCACCGTGAATCAGACGTATCCTGAATCGAAGAGGGCGCGTGCATGAAGATCAACACGGTCATTGTCGACGATGAATCGCTATCGCGACGTGGTATCGAGCTGCGGTTGCGCGAGGCCGGGGATTTCAACATCGTCGCCCAGTGCAGCAGCGGCCGTGAGGCACTTGCCGCAATCTCCACGTATAAGCCCGACCTGGTATTTCTCGACATCCAGATGCCAGGTATGTCCGGCTTCGAAGTGGTCGCGCATCTGCCCCACGAAACGTTGCCCGTCCTGGTCTTCGTAACAGCCTACGACCAATATGCAATCCAGGCCTTCGAAGCACGTGCGGTCGACTACCTGTTGAAGCCGATCGATGAGGCGCGCTTCGCGGTAGCGCTCGAGCGCGTTCGCGAGCACGCGCGCGCCAAAACCGCGGCGAACCAACGTGACAGGCTCATGGAGATCATTGCGGAGATCACCGGCTCGGGTGAGCTCGCGCTGGATGAGCTACTGACGCGGGGAAAGGCTGCCGTCGAAGCTCGGCACCCTGAGGTTCTACCGATCCGACAGGGTCGAGAAACTGTGCGGGTCCCCGTCGCATCGATCCGATGGATCGATGCCGCTGGCGACTACATGTGCATTCATGCGGGAGGAGACACGCATATCCTGCGAGGCACGATGAAGGAGCTCGAGGAACTCCTGGATCCCAAGCTCTTTCAACGGGTGCACCGCTCGACGATCGTGAACCTCAGGTTGGTCAAGAGTTTGCGCGCGCACATGAACGGGGAGTACTTCCTCACCCTCGATGGAGGCCACGAGCTGAAGCTTTCGCGGACGTACCGGGACAAGGTGGAGTATTTTTTGAATACATCCGGGGCAAACTAGCGGGGAATCAGCTCACGCGCGCCGACGGAATCATCTCACGCACGCCGACGAAAAGTGCCCGTAGTAAAGAGCGCGTAGTCGCTGTCGACCATCTTCACGCAATTCCGTCCGCCGCGTTTTGCGCTGTAGAGCGATTCGTCGGCGAGTTGCACGGCACCGTCAGGACTTCGTCCTGTTTTCGGGCGCACCACAGAAATTCCGACGCTCGCCGTCACGAAGGAGGCAGTCGGCGAGTCCTCGTGCGGAATCTGCAGCGCGAGAATCGCTTTACGCAGATCTTCGGCGATCTCCTGCACGTACTCCCCCGTCATATCGAACAGGGCGAGCACAAACTCCTCGCCGCCATAGCGTGCCGCCATGTCGAGCGGACGACGGGCAAAATTCTGTACAACCTGCGCGACGCGGCGCAGCGCATGATCCCCTGCTTGGTGACCATAACGATCGTTATAAGCCTTGAAATGATCGACATCGATCAGGAGCACCGCCAACGAGCGGCGGTCACGCATCCCCTGCTGCCACATGCGGGGGAAGTGATCGTCGAACGCACCGCGGTTTTTGAGGCCCGTCAATCCGTCCCGAGCGGCCATCTCGCTCATGAGTCCGCGCTCCAGGAAAGAGGTGCGGAGCTGCCGCTCCACGCCACTGTAGCCGAAGGCTCCGACCGCGGCGGTAATCGTCAGAACGCTGACATAATAGGCAACCGACCCGGCCGACTGGCCCATATAAATGAGCGCGACGCCGTGGGCGACGATCATCAGCGCATTGGCGAAAAGCGCCTCGCGAAATCGCTGCCCGCCCAGGAAGAAAAGCGCGATGCTGTAGGAAGTCAGGAAGTAGAACGGGTCGGGGTGGCCGCCGATCGCCCGAACCGCCACACCCACGCCGGAAACGATTCCCAGCAGCGGCAGGGCAATTCGCGCGACCGGCACATATACGCGGTCGTAGAAGCGGCCCCACGAGGCCCACACGAGAAACAGGCTCGCGGGTAGCGCCAGCCCCAGCCAGCTGACCAACACCTCGCGAACGCCGGCGCCATCGGCAAACATCAGGTGCGCGGCGACCGCGAGGCACAGCATGCAGGTCGCGAGCTGAAAGAAGCGCACGCGCGAACGGGCGCGATCCAGTTGGAACGCCTGGAAATCCTTCTCCAACGCGGGCGAAAAGCGCAGATCCGGAAAATCCCGGCGCAGCTCGTTCGCGTAGAGGGAATCGGGAAATTGCTCTAGATCGAGCAGCGCGCGTATCTGCATTGAGACCTGAATTTATCTCACCGACGGCAGCGAAAGTGTGACGCACTTCCGTTGGTGACGCCATCTTGCAACGCCGCTATTAAGAGATCCATCACGGGAACTCACGTGTTCACTCACGTGTAACGCGCACGTTACTTCGCCGACATCGTTTCGCACATTGACCCGAGAGCCCACGGACGAATTTTCTTTTTCAGCGAATTCATGCGCCTTCACCGGGAACTTCCAGTTCCTCCACGCGTAACTGAGACCCTGTGCGCCGTGTTTGATATGTCACGTACATCGTGATCGCTGGCCGGCCAGCGACATCCGGCTCGCTCACGGAGCGAGGTGGCGTGCGGTGGCGAACCAGGCGGCCAGGCGAGACACGGGACCACCCGTACAGGCTGCCCGCTGGCGCCACGTCGCTGAGTCCAGCGTACGCCAGTCCAGCGCACGCGCGACCGCGTGCGTAGTTCGGCGGCGGGGTCTATCCGACCGGCCATGGGCGCGAACACACACCCGCCACCTTCGTGGCGCCCGATGCCAGGACCGGCGCCTCGCACGGCAGCGGGCACCTCCGGCCCTCACGCGGTACATCCTCCCTACCCTCAATTGAACTTAATCCAGACATCTTGTCTCCGAACCAGCGTGACCGGGTTCACGTTCCAGGACGCCAGGCGTCCGTTATGTGAGCCATCGCGAGGCTAGAACCGCCCGGCATTGCTTAGATACGCGCAACGTCAAGCGCACCGGATATCGGGAACCCGGCCAGGGACTGCCACGGCGCCCGACCGGGTCTGCGGACGTGAGCGCGCCGATTGCGTTCGACGAAGCGTTTACGAGGCTCGAAACTATGGAAGCTGCGTCCCGCCCCGTCTTTGAGCCGCTGACCGACCTCCCGGTCGAAGCGCCCATCGACGGCAGCGTCCCGCCTGGAGCGACGTCCGCGTCCTCCGGCGCCCCCCCTGACCCGGCGTCCCGAAAGGCCAAGCCTGAGGGTCCGGCGGAGCAACTGATCGACCCCGAGAGACTCCTCGGGGATAACGATTCGGACCTGCTGCTCGACGCATTGAACGAGGCGGCCGCCTCAACCCCGCCGTCTCCGAGCCCGCCTGCCGGGGTATCCTCTGACGCGCCTTACACGCAGGATTCAGAGGACCTGCTGGGGCTCGATCAGTTGTTGCTTCCTGAGGGACCATTGGATACGGATTCTGCAGGTGACGGCGCGCCAGCGCAGGTGAAACCCACGTCACCCGCCGGTTTCGGGATCCCGCCCGTGGTCGGTGCGTCATCGAAACCCTCTC
>DAITMW010000399.1:0-6065 GCA_036834945.1 Steroidobacteraceae bacterium | reverse complement strand
ACACATTAGGCGCTTTGGAGAACTGGATGTTTTCGTAGCCCACGATCTCGATACGGTTGCCCCAGGGATCGCGGAAGTCGAGAAATGGCCCGGGCAGTTTCTCGACGCCCGCATCGATCAAGGCCTGGCGGACGGCGTTCTTATCGTCTACAACAAGCCCGAAGTGACGACCGTCGTCCGGCGGCTGTCTGCGTCCCTTCTGGAGTGCAAGAAACTGGTCGCCCAAGTCGATGAAGGCCATACTTTCGTTCTTCGCGCGAAGCTCGAACTCGAAGATTCGACCGTAGAAGGCCAACGCTTCCTCGATGTCACCCACTTCGAGCGCGACATGATTGAACCCTATGGCGCGCGCTTTTTTGGCTTTAGACATAGGAACCTCTCAGAGAGAGCGGTCAGTGGGATCAGTCTAGCGCATCACGCGCTCAACCAGCGCAGAGCCACCAACGAGGCAATATTCCCCCGCGTATGGCTCGATGAGCACCAACTCCCGACTCATACCCGCTTGCGCGCGAGATGATGTGGGACACCTGAATCCGCAGGGCCGCGCGCTTCGCCGGGCTGCCGCCAGGCGAGTAGCCGAGATTAGGATATGCCGCCAGACACGACTCAACAACGCCTGGATAAGTCGGCGCTCGCACTTCGGGCAGCAGCTGAGCCACGGCTCGCGGCTGCTGGTCGATGTAATGCGTCGGGGGTATAGCACATGGACCCGGATCCGCGTGAATCTCCAACATGTCCCGGTTGCGTTGCGGCCGACTCAGGAGCCACTCGACCCGGATGAGAAGATTGTTCCGTCGCATGCCTCATGAGCACCGACATATGACGGCCAAACCCTCCAGCGCTCAGGCCGGCCTTCTGGCCAGTCGAGAAGCAGGTCCACAGCCGCCGACATTGCCGCACTCATCGCGGTAGATTTCGCGACCCAGCCCCTGAGCTTGCCGATCCCTACAGAAAGCGCCGCCATCCGCAAGTGGTATGACGCGGTCTCAGTCAAACCCAGTATGACAGCGTGAGTGCGAGAGTCGCCGTCGCCACGCCCGTGACTTCTTCCGGCTGAAGTAGCGCCATGCCATCCGGATAGCTAGTATTCCAGCTCGAGGATGCCCGCGGTCTCCAATTGATAAGTAAAGTGCGGGGTCTAAGGGAATCACATGGAATTATTCCGTCGCTGCGCGCGGGCCCTCGTGCTGTTTGTATCCGCTTCGGCCTTTGGCGGGACCCCGCACCTGGTCCGCGACATCAACGTGAGCACCACCCCGGTCAGCTCCGATCCCACGGACTTCATCGACCAGGGCTCGTGGTCCTTCCTGAATGCCATGACCGGCTCACCCCCGGTTTACCGGATCTTCGCCACGGACGGGACTTCGTCAGGCACCGTTAGGCTCGATTCGGTGAATCCGCTGCCGGGTAGCGCCACCGGCTATCAAACGACCAAAGCGGGCAATCTGAGCTACTGGTTTGTCTCCGATGGGACGGCGAGGGGCTACGCTCTGTGGGCGTCGGATGGCACTCCGGCAGGCACACAGGTCGTGATGGACTTCGGCTCTCTCGGCAACGCTGGCAGCCCCGGGATTGCGTTTGGCAACAGGTACATCTTCACGGTCTACGAGACGAGCACCGGTAAGTCGGTTCTATGGCGATCTGACGGGACGGCCGCCGGAACGTATCGACTCACGGACCCGGCGGGCCCGAATGTCAACTGGAGTTACGCGATGGCCGCCGTCGGCCAGAAGCTCTACTTTCTAAATAGCGCCGCCGACGGCGCTGTACAGCCGTGGGTGAGCGACGGAACGCCGGCAGGGACTATCGCACTGGCTACCGTACCGAATTCCATTCAGGACCCACTCGCTTCCCCTCTCATGGTGTCAGCCGGGCATTACGTGCTGTTCAACGCCACCACCAGCGACGCTGGACGGGAGTTGTTCAGCATCGATACGGGCACCAATACCGTCTCCATGGTGGCTAACATCGCACCCGCCAGCGGCACCGGGTTTCTGTCCGGTACGCCGCTGGCTTCGCTGGGAAATGTCGCGGTGTTCGGCGCCTACACGAGCGGAGGATCGACTTACACGCTGTGGCGATCGGACGGCACGGCCAGCGGCACTTTCTCCCTCGGTGTCGTATCGCCCATCCCCGACTCACTGCCCGGCTATTCGGGTGTGGTCGGCACGTTCTTCGTTCAACCCGGAGGCACGAAAGCTTATTTTCTCGGTGACGACGGACAGACCGGCCAGCAACTGTACGTGACTGACGGCACGAGCTCCGGCACGATCCGACTCAGTACGCTCTCCGGCAATGCATACCTGGTGGCTGCCGTAGGCTCATCGTTCTACTTTGGGAATACCTTCGGCGGTCAACTTTGGCGCTCGGACGGAACGCTCGCCGGCACTCATGTTGTGACGGGCATCCCCGTCGTGAATAGCAACTTCGGCACCGCCGGATACATGGATGTGGCCGGAAACGGCACTACCGACTTCATCCGTGTCCAGGACGACTTCAATCATCGCAGCCTTTACCGCTACGACACACCGACAGGCGCGTTAACGTTACTGGCGGCCTACTCGAACGTGCAGACAGTCGCTCTACCGCGCGTGTTTGCCTACTCCCGCGGGCAACTTTTCTTCGATGGCGACGACCCAGTGGCAGGCCACGAGCCCTGGGTGAGCGATGGCACCTCAGCCGGGACCCACCTGTTGCGCGATCTTGCAGCGGAGATCGGCAATCCGTCCTCGCCGGCGAGCTTCGTGGATTACAACCAAAAGCTGTATTTTTCAGCTGACGATGGCCTTAGCGGTCGCGAGCTGTGGACTTCCGACGGCACGTACGCCGGTACGCAACTCGTCATCGACATCAATCCCGGCAGCGCCGGCTCCAATCCTGTGGACCTGTTCACGGCCGGTGGCTCGCTGTACTTTTTTACCCAGCCCTCGAGCGGCGCCAGCCAGTTCTGGCATTCGGACGGTACGACGCAGGGAACACAGATGTTGGCGACGCTTACACCGTTGTCGAATGCCGGAACCGGCAGCACATGTGGCTCTGGCGTCGCGCTCGGCAATATAGTGTATTTCGCAGCGGGGGATAACAAAGACGGAACGGAGCTTTGGAGAACCGACGGCACGAGCCAGGGCACTACACGCGTAGCGGATATCAACCCAGGGACTGCGAGCTCGAATCCGTGTTACCTGACGGTCGTCGGCAGCCGACTTTACTTTGCCGCGGACGGTGGCCCCACCCAGGGCGGCTTGGAGCTGTGGGCATCGGACGGCACTGCCGCAGGCACGGTCAGAGTCTCTGACATAGTGGCGGGCTCAGCGGGCTCAACTCCACATAACCTTGTCAGTTACAACGGCCTTCTGTACTTTCTCATCAGTGACCCGGTCAACGGTGACCAACTCTGGGAATCCGACGGTACCGCTGCCGGCACGGTATTGGTCGCCAGTCCGCCCGGTCAATTCTTGTACGGCTCTTCCTCCTTGACGTCAGTCAACGGTCATCTGGTATTCGAGACGCTCAACCCGGCCCAGACCACCCCATTTGCGTTACAGCTCTGGTCATTCGACGGTACCAATTCCACCGTGCTCAGCCCGTCGATCGCTATGACGCCTCCTGGACCACTGACCGGGAACGGGCACCAAGTGTATTTCGCCGCCACCGCAACCAGCACCAGCTACCCGGGGACTCTGCAGCCCTGGACTACAGACGGCACAGTGAACGGCACCTCGTCGCTAACGGCCGGAAATTCAGCCTTCGCAGGCTCGAATCAACTCTTCTTCGACGACTTCAACGGCGTGACGTTGTTTCAGACGAACACGGCGAGTGGGAGCTGGCAGCTCTGGAGAACGGACGGCAGTGCTGTTGGAACGAGCCTCGTCGGCAACATAGGCTTCTCGAGCGGGATCGTCTCGACACTCACCCATCTCACCGCGGGACAAAACTACTTCTACGTCAGCGACGATGGAACAACCGGTGCGGAACTATTCGCACTGGATAACGCACCACCCCTCGCCGTACCGGACTCCGGTGGCACCGTGACAGCGGGCCAGTCTATTAGTATCAATGTCCTCACAAACGACAGTGATCCCGACGGTTCGGTGGATCCCTCCAGCATCGCCTTCGGAAATATGCCCACCGGCGGCACAGTCTCCGCAAACTCGTCAGGCATCGTAACGTACGCGGCCCGCCCGGATTTCAGCGGCACTGATTCATTCACTTACTCGGTTGCCGACACGCAGGGCGCGCGCTCGTCGCCAGCCATCGTTCAGATTACGGTTGTCGCACCGGCGTCGGGCAGCGGCTCGGCAGGATCCGGCGGTTCGGGCAGCTCCGGCAGCTCCGGTGGCTCCGGCGATGGCGACAGTAGCAGCTCTTCGGGTAGCAAATCCGGGGGAGGCGGCGGCTCCCTGGGCGAGTTGGAAATCATTGCCCTGCTAGCGGCGGCTGTTGGCCGGCTAGTTCCAGGCCGGCTGAGGGCATCCAATCTCCGGCGTGTCCGGAATCTTCACTGACACGCGCCCCTGACACGATGAGGCCGGTTAATGCGGGGAGCGCCATCCACTCTCCGACACGCCAGCGTCCACGGGCCGTCCGCGCTCGAAGTAACACGTGGGCCCGAGTGAGTCAGGAAGACCGCGCGTGGCTTTCCGCCATAACGTGCCAAAGCGACCCATTGTCGCCGCTCACCGAACCATTGCTGGGCGGCGTGTCCTGACTCTTCTCGGACACTCGGAACGTCCGGTTTGCCGCGCCCTCGCCAGGTTCGCGTTGGCAAGTGCCCACAACGAGCACGGATATCACCCGCTTGGATTTACGCTGATCCGGTCGGCCGACGTCATCAAACCAGCTGCCCGGCCGACTTGCAGGCAAAAGCGCCTAGTCGGCGCTCGAGCCATCACCTTCTTCACCCGACGACAAGCATCTGGCGCAGGGATCCTCATCCTCGATCAAGCCGATGGTGGAGACATCCACGATCACGGCTCCTTCCCGATAAGACCAAGCTGCGCCACCAACGCCGGCCAGCTCTGGCGAATGTCCTGGCGATAGGCTTCATCCCCGCTCGACTGCCGCAGGCGCGGATCGGCAAGCCATGCAGATTGCTGAGGACTGAGCACGTCCGCGAGCGAACGGCTATAAGGCACCGCCAAGTTGATCCGCGTACGCTGGGCCGGCGTCAAAGGCAGATGGCGGGCTGCAATCTTGCGGAGATAGAACTGCGGCTCACGGTCAAGCTCGAAACCGCCGCTTTCGATCGGGCTGAACCCTTCCGCCCGGGCATAGGAATCCAGATCGGTGCGCGAGACCCGACGCGGTTCGAAATGCACCTGCACTACTTCCTCGCCATCGATCCAGCCGGCGTCGGTCGTGATTACCGCCGGATGCTGGGCAAGGCTTGTTTCGCCCGACCAGAAGCACGGAGTTGTGTATGTGACGCGTTTGCTGAGGCCATATTCGACCAGCAGGTCGCGCCCCAACGTGCGGAAATAGCCGGGGACATCATCGCCGAGCATCTCGAGAACGGCGGTGATCTTTTCATGCAGTCCCAGGGCGTCGTAGCGATCCGCCAGCTTGGACAGGAGCTCGGCTCCATCAGGCCCGAGAAACCGCACCACCGGGTTGTTCCACGATGGCTCGTCGTAACGGCGTAAGATCTCGGCGTCTGCGCCACGATGGTTGTTGAAGATCGCCACCGGCACGAACCGATCCGCGATCAGTTCTACCATCAGTGGATGCGTCAGGACGTCCTGCCCAAAGCGCACGCACGTCGAACAACCTGGCACTTCCTGGAACAGCAGCAGAACAGGCTTGCCCTGTTCGGCCGCGAACGCCAAGGCGCGATCGTAATCGCGCAGCCACCGAACTTCGCCGAGCTCGCGATGCTCGCGAAAGGAGACACTATCTTTTTGCATACCAGCAATATGGTGAGGCCAGTGCGCAAAACAATAGCGAGGGCAGCAAGCTGAAGCCATATGGCATGAACTGACCAACCGGCGTGCCATAACTTGTAATGGCGCGTTCGCATGTTCGCGGCGGCCGATATTATTGGCTCCTTCGCCGGGGCCGCTGACGGT
>DAITMW010000398.1:0-6104 GCA_036834945.1 Steroidobacteraceae bacterium | reverse complement strand
GGCCCGATGAGATCGATGCCCTGCGCCGGCGGCACCGAAAGCATGACGATCTTCTTGGGTTGAGCGACTTGCATGAGATCCCTAGCCTAGCGCATTTGGCGGAAATCGTGGGGTACTTGTCATTCGGGCCATACCCCGGCCCGGCTAAGATTCACGGCCCATGGAGAATCCGCCCCACATGAAGAAGCTGCATTACGCCTGGATCGTCCTGGCCATCACATTCGTCGTCCTGCTCACTTCGGCCGCGATCCGTGCCACCCCGGGCGTGCTGATCGTGCCGCTGGAGAGCGAGTTCGGCTGGTCCCGCGCGACGATCTCGATGGCCATCTCCACCAACCTGCTCCTGTATGGCCTCATGGGGCCGTTCGCTGCCGGACTCATCAACCGCTACGGACCTCGCCGGGTCATGGCGGTGTCCTCGTTCATGATCGGATTGGGGACGCTCGCGACCATTGTGATGAAACAGCCATGGCAACTCGTCGCGCTGTGGGGTTTTCTCGTCGGTACCGGCACGGGAATGATTGCCGTCGTGATGGGCGCCACGGTCGTTCAACGTTGGTTTTACGTCCACCGCGGATTGGCGCTAGGTCTTCTGACGGCGAGCTCCGCGACGGGCCAGCTCATTTTCCTGCCTGTGTTGGCGAAACTGGTCGTGGACTCCGGTTGGCGTTGGGCTGTGGTGGCCATCTCGGCTGTCGCACTGATGGTTGCCCCGATTGCCTTCTGGGTGATGCGCGACCGACCCCAGGACAAGGGGCTCCGGCCTCTCGGACTGCCTGACACCGAGGACGTGCCCGCTCCCGTCGGAGGGAATCCTGTCGTCGCGGCCCTGTCGGCACTACGGGAGGCGAGCCGCCGGCGCGAGTTCTGGATCCTCGCCGGCAGCTTCTTTGTGTGCGGAGCTAGTACCAACGGCCTGGTCGGCACTCACCTGATCCCTGCCTGTGTGGACCACGGGATTCCGGAGGTCCAGGCCGCGGGACTGCTGGCGATGATGGGGATCTTTGACCTCTTCGGGACGACGGGCTCGGGGTGGCTCTCGGATCGGTATGACAACCGCCTGTTGCTTTTGACTTATTACGGCCTGCGCGGGCTCGCCCTTCTCTACCTGCCCTACGGCTTCATCTCCGAGGGACACGGCTTGTCGATCTTCGCGGTGTTCTACGGCCTCGATTGGATCGCTACCGTGCCTCCCACCGTCGCCCTGACCCGGCAGGCTTTCGGCGCGGAAAAAGCAGGCCTGGTCTTCGGCTGGATCATGGCGTCACACCAGGTCGGCGCAGCGTTGGCGGCCTCCTTCGCGGGGTTCATCCGCACGTTCGAAGGCAGCTATGACCATGCCTTCATGGTGGCAGGGGTTCTTTGCATGATCACCGCATTTGGCGTCCTGTTCGCCACGAAATCCCCACCTAAACCGGCGCTGAACGCGATTCCTGGTTAACCGCCGCGCCCCTGCTGCGTTTCCTGGATGCAAGGGCCGGTATAATCCGGACCGGGAGCCGCGTCTTAGCCTGGAACTGCGACGACAGCGGCGCATTCAACTACAGCGAGTCAAGTCGCTGAAGCTGGAGGAATTTAATCTTGAATCGCAATAAGCCCGCGCCGCGCCCGGCGCACGCGCCCTTCAAAAGGACGTTCACTTTCGCCCTGCTCGCACCGCTGGCTGCCGTCTCACTGGCCCATGCCGCCGGGATCGATATCACCATCGCCCCTCCGGAGCCCAGAGTCATCGTCGCCCCGCCACCGCGCCCAGGATTCGTTTGGGCCCCCGGCTATTGGGCCTACCGGGGACATCACCACGTCTGGGTCGACGGCCACTGGATCCGCGAGCGCCGCGGCTATCACTGGGAGCCCGACCGTTGGGTCGCCCATGAGGGCCGGTATCGCTACGAACCGGGCCACTGGGTCCGCTAAGTCGATTGGCTCCGGCCCCGCCTAAGGGGCCGGAGCTATGCGCCAGGCACCAGACCCCGAGCGCAAGCGCATACGCCGCGCCCTACTCCGCGATGCCATGAGCTCGAAGCTCGCATGAAGCCCGAAAAGCTGGCGGCGGTGATGGACCCGCCGCCTGGCTTCAGTGGATCAGGCGCGAGCAAAGATCCAACAGCCCGCTAGGCAGCAGGCCGAGAATCAGCACAGCGGCGGCATTGGCCGCCAGTACCAGCCGTACTCCCGTCGAGCGCACCGTGGCCGGCGCATCGCCCGTGGGCTGATCGAAGTACATGATCTTGATGACGCGCAGGTAATAGAACGCGCCCACCACGGACATCGCGGCAGCGATCACCACCAGCCAGAAGTGCTGGGTCTCCCAGAGAGCCTGGAAGATGCGCAGCTTTGCCCAGAAGCCGACGAACGGCGGCACACCGGCCGTCGAGAACATGAGCATCATCATGGCTAGCGCGAGTAGCGGGTCGCGCTGGTAGAGGCCCTTGTAGTCGTCGAGCTTGTCAGCTTCGTAGCCCGCCCGGCTCACGAGCAGAATGACACCGAATGATCCGAGTACGACCAACACGTAGACCAGCGTGTAATACAGCGCCGCCGTGTAGCCGCTGGGCGTGCCGGCAACGAAGCCGAGCACGATGAAGCCCACGTTGGAGATCGTGGAGTACGCCAGCAGGCGCTTGATGTTCGTCTGGACCAACGCGACGGTGTTACCCACCACCAGGCTCAGGATGGCCAGAACACTCAACATCTGGGACCACTCGACGACCGTGCCTTGCAGACCGTGAGCGAGCAACCGCAGGGTCAGAGCGAAGTAGGCAATTTTGGGAGCCGTGCCGACAAACGTCGTTACGGCGGTCGGCGCGCCCTGGTACACGTCGGGCAACCACATGTGGAACGGTACCGCGCCCAACTTGAAGGCCACCGCGACCACGATGAACACCAGGCCAAGGGTCACACCAAGGCTCGACGGCGAGTGCAGTCTCACGGCGATCTCTTCGAGATTGAGCGTTCCGGTGAGGCCGTAGATGAGCGACATGCCGTACAGGAGCGCGCCGGAGGCGATTGCGCCCAGGACGAAGTACT
Organism: Steroidobacteraceae bacterium; assembly: GCA_036834945.1. Classification (GTDB taxonomy): domain Bacteria; phylum Pseudomonadota; class Gammaproteobacteria; order Steroidobacterales; family Steroidobacteraceae; genus 13-2-20CM-66-19. The sequence continues at coordinate 3,077 of DAITMW010000398.1, read as the reverse complement.
TGATCGCCGACTCGGCGGCGATGCCTGAGTCGCGGTCGAACGCGACCATGGCGTAGACCGACAACGCCAGGAGCTCGACACCGATGTACACCGTCAGGAGGCTGTTCGCCGAGACGAGCACGAAAATGCCCAGCAGCGCGGTCATCGCCAGAACGTAGTACTCGCCACGCAGGATCTTGCGGTTTTCGAGATAGGCGCGCGAATAAAGGAGAACGACAGCGACGACCACGAAGCCAACGAGCTTCAGCACATAGCCGAGCTCATCCGCCACGTACATTCCGTCGAACAACACGGCGTGCTGAGTGACGTGGCCGAACATCACAGTGAGGGCCGCGCCGATGGCGAGCGCCAGCAGTGTGAGCGTCGAAGTCAGTCCGGGCCGCTTCTCGCCGGCGAATACATCAATCAGCAGCACGCCGCAGATCGCCGCAACGAGGTAAATCTCCCCGATGGCGATGTGAAGCGTGGACCAGGTCATGAGCGAATCAGTGGGCATGGGCAGTGCGCTCAAAGCGGAATTTTGGTGGCAATGGCCTGGTCGACCAGGTGGTGAATCGTCGGCTGCATGATCTTCAACAGCGGCGCGGGCCAGATGCCGACGAGCAGGACGGCAATCGCCAGCGCGGCCAGGACCACGAACTCGCGTCCGTTCAGGTCCTGCAAGGCCGCGACGCGATCGTTACCGATCGGGCCGTAGATCACGCGCTTGATGAGCCACAGCGTGTAGGTCGCACCCAGCACCAGCGTTACCGCCGCCAGGAACGAATACCAGAAGCTGGCCTTGAAGGCGGCGATGATCACGAGGAACTCGCCGACGAAACCCGAGGTACCGGGCAGACCGCTGTTGGCAAGTCCGAACAACACCATGAACGCAGCGAAGATCGGCATCGTGTTGATCACGCCGCCGTAGTCCGCGATCTGACGCGAGTGCATGCGGTCGTACAGCACGCCGACGCAAAGGAACAATGCGCCCGACACGAGACCGTGCGAGACCATCTGCACCATCGCGCCATCGAGGCCCATGCCGGCGCCCTGCACGCTTCCGGTGGCGCGAACGATGTCATAGACGAGGAAAGCGCCGAGCGTCACGAAACCCATGTGCGCAATGGATGAGTAAGCGATGAGCTTCTTCATGTCCTGCTGCACGATCGCCACGAAGCCGATGTAGACCACGGCGATCAAGGACAAGGAGATCAGCAACATGTCGAGCTCACGGCTCGCATCCGGCGCGATCGGCAGGCTGAAGCGCAGGAAACCGTAGCCCCCCATCTTCAACATGATGGCGGCCAGGATGACGGAGCCGCCCGTCGGGGCTTCCACGTGCGCATCCGGCAACCAGGTGTGGACCGGCCACATCGGCACCTTCACAGCGAACGCCAACAGGAACGCCACGAAAATCCAGCGCTGCTCGACCAGCGTCAGCGGCAGCTTCTGGAAGCTGGCGATCGAGTAGTCGCCGACCTTCACGTACATGTAGATCAGCGCCGCCAGCATGAACACGGAGCCGAGGAAGGTGTACAGGAAGAACTTCAGGGTCGCGTACACGCGCCGCGGACCGCCCCAGATACCGATGATGAGGAACATCGGGATCAGCATCGCTTCCCAGAAGAAGTAGAACAGCAGCGCGTCCGTCGCCGAGAACACACCGATCATCAGCCCTTCCATGATCAGGAAGGACGCGAAGTACTGCGCGGCGCGGGACTCGATGACACTCCAACCGGCGATCACGACGAAGATGGTGATGAACGCCGTCAGCACGACGAGCGGCAACGAGATGCCATCCAATCCGAGCGCGTAGTAGGCGTGGAATCGCGGGATCCAGTCCAACTTCTCGGTGAACTGGAAGTCCGCGGTGGAGGTATTGAAGCCGACGACCAGCGGGAGCGACAGGACCAGTGTCGCGATGGTCGCGAGCAACGCGACCCAGCGACCGGCAGCGATGTTGCGCTCACCGAGCAGCAAAACCAGGACGCCCGCAAGGATGGGCAGCCAGATCAGAACAGACAGGAGACCGTGCATTCTTGTGACCGCTTTTCTTAACTGTGCTCGAGGAACCAGCCCAGCAACACCGCCAGGCCGATCATCATCCAGAACGCGTACGAGTAGAGGTAGCCGTTCTGCACGCGCCGGATGACACTGCCGAACCAGCTGACCGTGTGTGCCGAGCCGTTGACCAGCGCACCGTCGATCAACGCCTGGTCACCCGCCTTCCACAAACCGAAACCGATGATCCGGGTGAGGCCCGCGATGATGGTCTGGTTGAACCAGTCGAAGTAGTACTTCTGGACCAGGATCTCGCGGAGCCACCCGAACGTGCGCGCCACCGAGTTCGCCAGCGAGGGCTTCTTCAGGAAGAACAGCCAGGCGGTGAACGCTCCGGCCAACAGGAGCAGGAACGGCAGCGATACGAAGCCTTTGAGGGCGAAGCCCACCGGTCCGGGGAACTCCTTGCCGAGCTCGCCGAGCACGTTGTTGTGCTCGAGCACCTGGATGGCATCACCGAAGTAATTGCCAAACAGGACGGGGCTCACCGTCAGGAAGCCAATCAACACTGACGGGATCGCCAGCGCGATTAGCGGAACAGTGACGACGGCCGGGCTCTCGTGCGGCTCGACCGCGTGGCCATGGCCATGAGCATGGTCGTCATGCGAGTGATCGTGCTTGGCGTGCGCCGCTGCCGTCGCATGCGCTACCCCATGCGCTCCGTGACCCGCCGCAGCGCTCGGTTGCTCCTGCTCCTCCTCATGACCTACGGTCGCATCGCCGTGAGCATGCCCGCCGTGGCTGTGGCGGAACCGCTCCGGCCCGTGGAACGTCATGAAGAGCAACCGGAACGAGTACAGCGACGTCACGAACACGCCCGCCATCACGCACCAGTAAGCGTACGTGGCACCCCACCGATGCGACTCGCCCACCGCCTCGATGATGGCGTCCTTCGAATAGAACCCCGCGAAGAACGGCGTGCCGACGAGCGCCAGGGTGCCGATCCAACTCGTGATCGCCGTGATGGGCATGTACTTCGCCAGCCCGCCCATCTTCCGCATGTCCTGCTCGTGGTGCATGCCGATGATCACGGA
>DAITMW010000397.1:2665-6106 GCA_036834945.1 Steroidobacteraceae bacterium | reverse complement strand
CGCTCCTTCGTGCTGATGATCGGCCCGAACGGCACCACCCTGGATGCGCAAGGCCGTCTGATCTGGTGCGCGGCGAACGATGGCACGATCGTGCGGTTGGAGAAGAATGGCACACGCACCGTCCTCGCAAGCGGTATCGACGGCAAGCGTTTCGACGGACCCAACGACATCATCGTCAAGCGCGATGGCGCCATGTACATGACCGACAGCGACTGGGGACTGCGAGACCGCAAACAGAGTCCCCTGAAACAGCTGCCTTATGCGGGCGTCTTCCTCATCAAGGACGGCAAAGTGAAACTGCTCCTCAAAGACGATCAACTCGGTGGTCCACAGCCGAACGGCGTCGCACTGTCCCCCGACGAGAAGTATCTTTACCTCACGGCAGGCAGCAAGTTGAAACGGTACGACGTGCTCGCGGACGACACGATCGATACCAAGGCTACGGAGCTCGCTGATGCTGTCGGTATCGGCGATGGCCTGAAGGTTGATACGAAGGGCAACATCTGGACGACCAGCGGAGCCGCGCCGGGTGTCGTCCTGATCATCGCGCCCACCGGCAGGATTCTCGGCTCGATCAATCTCCCGGTGGTGGGCGGCGAGCCCAAGCGTCAGATTTGCGCGACCAACGATGCGTTCGGCGACCCGGATGGGAAGACTTTGTACATCACAGCTTGCGAGTCTGTTTACAAGATCAGAACACGGATTCCCGGAATTGTGCCGGGGCCTGGGACGCTGCGATGAAATTCCCCCCTCGTCGCATCGCCCCATCCCTCGGCACAGTCTCGCGTCGCACCGCTGGTGCTTCACGGGATTTCCTCCGCTTCCCCACGTCGCACCGTCGGTGCTTCCTGGGATTTCCTCCACTGCGTTTCGGTCACGCTCCGGTCATCGCCTGCCTGGCAGCAGGCACGGCGGCCGCCGCCGCTACCCCACAACTCACACCCGACGACTACGTCGCGATTCAGCAGCTGGATGCGAAGTACGCCTTCGCGATCGAGACCTGCACGAACAAAGGGTATGACTACGCCGATCTCTATGTGCCGGACGGCGAGTTCAGCGTTGCTTCGGAGTGGGGGCAGCCGCCTCGGAAGGTGTTGGTCAAGGGGCGGGATGCACTTGCCAACGCAGACGGCGGTGGCCCGGGCGGGTGTCGTGATCCCAAGACTTTCATGGGGTATGGCCTGTCACACATCATTGCGGATGCGGTCATTACGCCGACTCCGACCGGGGCGAGCAGCAAGGAGATCCTGCTCGTCGTAGGCGTCGGCGGCGATCCGACCGCCATCGAGAGTCAGGGAGGCTACGAAAGCACATACGTCAAGACACCTGCGGGCTGGCGCTACGTCAGCCGCCTGCACGTTTTCCCGGGTATGGCCACTTCGATCCAGTTCGGACACAAGCCGCCCCAGGCGCGTCCCGCTCCCGTGGAGCAGCCTTTGACCGAGGGCGTGGATCCGAAGTTGCTGGTGCCCCCGCAGACCGCTCATTCCTCATTGACCCCGCAGGACTACATCGACATCGAGCAACTCTCAGCCCGGTATGCCTTCGCCGTCGACCATTGCTCCAACAACGGTTACGACTACGCCGATCTCTACACGGAGGACGGCGAATTCGGCATCGCCCCCGACTGGAACACGGCACCCAAGCGAACCATCAAAGGCAGGGAGGCGCTGGCGGATATCGATGGCGGCGGCCCAGGAGGTTGCCGCGATCCGAAGACTCTGCGTGGCTACGGCATTACTCACGTCATCCTGAGCCCGATCATCCGCCCGACGCCTACTGGCGCCGCCGGCACAGCAATCCTCCTGGCGCTGGGTGTTGGCGGCAATCCAAACGCCATCGAGCGCCAGGGCGGTTACCAGGACGTTTACGTCAAGACTGCGAAAGGTTGGCGCATCAAGACCCGCTGGCACGTGTTTCCGAACATGGCGACGTCCATCCAGTTCGGCAAGGCGGGTCACCAGGAGGGCGCGAAATGAGGTATTTCCAACTCACCATGGCGATCGCTCTGCTTGCCGGCAGCGCCAACGCCGCACCGCCGGCCCCCATGAAGCTGACCGCGCAGGACTACATCGACATCAAGATGCTCTCTGCCCGCTACGCGCAGGTCATCGAGCACTGCACGAACAAGGGCTACGATTACGCTGCGCTCTACACGCCTGACGGCGAGTTCGGCGGCACGAACGACTGGGACGTACCACCCAAAAAGCCCGCCAAGGGGCCTGACCAGCTTGCCGCCGCAGCCAACGGCGGCCCGGCTGGCTGCGGCGATCCGGCCAAGTGGATGGGTACCGGGCTGACTCACATCATCGTCAACACGGTCATCATGCCTACGCCGACCGGGGCTGCGGGCAAGTCCTACCTCGTCATGCTGGGCGTTCAGCACGATCCGACACGCATTGTCCGGTTGGGTGGATACCAGGATACGTACGTCAAGACCGCTCATGGGTGGCGATTCAAGACCCGCTGGCTGGTGTTCTATTCGGGGCGCTCCTCGTCGGATATATCGTCCTCGGCGCCACCGGCGAAGTAAGCAGCCACTCGTAAGCCTGATCGGCGACCCGCTCGAACAGCGGTCCCGTTCACGCCTCTGCTGAGGCATGGGACCGCACTGGGTACAGTTCGCCCTGGCCGCGCTCACCGCTGAGCAACGCGGTTATATCGATTTTTGCCGACATTCCGGGGTTGGCGCCTCGACATCGGTCGGCTTGTGTTGACGCGCCTGTTGTAGGTCGGCAGCCTACGACCGATGAGCACTACTGATAAAGCAGCGCCGGAGAGTCCGCTGGCGGCCCGCCGCGCCCGTGCCCGAAACCACAAGGCGCGTGTCCGCGAGGCGTCGATAACGCGCATTCTGGACGCCGCCGAACAGTTGTTCGCCGAGTTCGGTTACCACGGAGTCACATTGAAGGACGTCGCCGCTCGCGTCGGGGTCAGCTCAACGCTGATCCACTATCACTTCAAAGGTAAGGAAAGCATCTACGAGGCCGTATGGGCCCGGCGGGCACCGCTCTCCGCGCGTAACAGGCTGGAGGCGATGCGACGCTATGCGGAGGAAGTAGGTGACCACGTCACGGTGGAGGGCGCGTTACGAGCCTGGATCGACACCGACCTGAACTCACAGATCGAAGACGAGGAACAGTGGCTGGCGTTCGGCAAGATCGCCGCGCAAGCCAACAGTGCCGCCGGTTGGGGTGCCGAGAAGATGACCAGGTACTTCAACCCCGTCGTGTTGGCGCTGATCGATCTGCTGAAGAAGGCAATGCCGGATTGCGACGAGGCGGCGATCTTCTGGGGGTATCATTTCGTTTCGGGCGCGATGACGCACAACATGGCGCGCACCGGCCGTCTGGACGAGCTGTCGCATGGATTGTGCTCGTCCGCGGATTTCGCGTCGATCAAACAGCACATGGCCACGTTCATGGCGGCTGGTTTTCAGGC
>DAITMW010000397.1:0-2565 GCA_036834945.1 Steroidobacteraceae bacterium | reverse complement strand
GCCCGCGCGCCGCTCGGCTTCCAGAACGTAAAGATGCCGTATGCGCCCGGTCACGCCATCGGCCAAGTAGGGATCCCGATTCAGGCCGCCGATGCCGACCAGGCGCTCGCCCCGGTAAGCACCTAGAAGGATCTCGCCGTCACGGTCGAATCGATTGACCCGGTTGTCCCACTCGCTTCGCAGCCGCGTCAACAAGGCAAATCCCTGGCTCGTTGACTCATCCTCCAGCTCATTGAACGTCGGGGGAATTTCAACCAGGTGCGAGAAAACCATCGACTCCATATCCTTGTGCCAAGACTCTGGGTGGGCTCAGCGATTCCTATGCGGAATCCGGCCACGCCAATAAGCTGGACGTCTTCGGTGATGGGCGACCGCAAGGACCACAAACTCATCGCCGGTGCTCAGCGTGTCGAGCGAGAGTTTGAGCTCTTCGCGCAAATTCGCTACCCAAACCATTGTGGTGAGTTTCGTACCACGCCGCAGCTTCGGTTGTTTCAATAACCGCCGATTCAACTAATCGGACCGACCTCATCAGCGCTGCCGCAAGCGAGCATCGATCCTTCCGAGCGCCTCTTCGACGCTCATCGTCTGTGCCTTTCCAGAATGAAGCTAGTGCCGCGCGCTCTCCAGCAGGGAGTTCCAGAGCGATATCTAACGCGTGCTTCAAGGCGGGTGAGGGCATTGGGTTCTCCACAAAATCAGGGTTCAGAATCGGGTCAAATCTCTCAATGATCGAGAACCCGGTCGACTCAAAGTATACGTCGGCGGGGACGGGTACCTATCCTGGCCCGGGTAGCTATCGTTCTGTATAAATATACAGGCATCATCGCGCCGTTGCACGGATACGAGATCGGTTCCGACTACCAGGCGCGGCGACGCGTGGGCTATTGTCCGGCGCACACACATCCTGGCGAAGCCTCGACATGCGCAACCACACCCCGAGCTCGATCACCGAAACCGTGCTCGAGCAGATGGACACCACGCCCAGCCCGCGCCTGAAGGAGCTCATGGAGGCGGGCATACGACACCTGCATGCGTTTGCACGCGAAGTGAATCTCACGCCGCCGGAATGGCTGCAGCTCATGGAGTTCCTCACTCGAGTCGGTAAAACCTGTACGCCGACACGGCAGGAGTTCATCCTGCTTTCGGATGTGCTGGGCTTGAGTACCATGGTCAACGCACTGCACGACGACACGGCGGTGGAGGAAGCGACGCGCACGAGTCTGTTGGGTCCTTTCTTTCGGGAAGACTCTCCAGCGCTCGAGCTGGGTGCGCAGATTTCGCGGGGCGATACGTCCGACCCGATTCTCCTGTGGGGCAGGGTGTGTAATGCCGCCGGTGCGGGTATCCCCAACGCGAAAGTCATGGTCTGGCAGACTTCCTCGGCGGGTACCTACGACCTGCAGGAAGGCGATGGCAGCTCGATCGACTATCGCGCCACGTTCCATACCGACTCTGAAGGTAACTATTTCCTGCGCACCGTGCGGCCGCTGGGTTACTACATTCCGATGGACGGCCCCGTGGGCGATCTCGTCCGTGCACAGAAGCGCCTGGGGAAACGGCCGGCCCACATCCACTTTCTCATCAGCGCTCCCGGCTTTCGCGAGTTGGTGACCGCCCTGTATTTCCCCGATGAGTATGTCGAGACCGATGTCGTGTTCGGCTCTTCGCCGGATCTCATCGCGAGAGAAAATCCCAACGACTCCGCGGCACCCGTCAAGGGACTCCCGAGCGTACGGTTCGACTTCTCGTTGGCTCGTGCCGGTACCGCCGACCAGGCGAGTGGCCGCGTGGGCGCCGACCCCGCGGCAATCGTTGCAGCGAGATAGGCGCGCCGCGCGGCTGACATCCGCGCGGGCCATCGCCCCAAACATGTGCGTGCTCATGGTCCGTACGCACGGGCATATTAGCCGCGCATTAAAAATGAACTCGACACCTTGTCGCCCTGTTTTGTCGGGCGCTATCGTCCGCGCGCCAACACATTCGTTGGAATCGATGAAGTCAGGGTGCGGACGATGTCTGGCGATGTGAATCTTAGGTGGAGAACCTGTTCCAGGAGACCCTGCCTTCGGCAGCCTTCAGCCGCATCGTCACGAACCAGCCGCTGACCGCCGGAATCGACCTGAGCTATCATTTTTAAGGCGGGGCGGCCGTTCCCGGGCAGGCGAGGTGAGGCTTTGAAAATACGCGACAGCGGTATGCCGGACGTGCAGATGTGGGAGGGCTTCTTCGATACTGCTCTGGTCCTGCGGAAAGTGGGTTTTGGGTCCACCACCGAGGACGTCGTGGACTTCGGCTGTGGCTATGGCACGTTTTCAGTCGCGGCCGCAAAAGCCACGAGCGGCACCGTGCACGCCTTGGACATCGACCCGCAGATGATCGCAGCGACCGCCGCCAGGGCCAGCAGCCTCTCGCTTCACAATGTGCAGGCAACACAACGCGACTTCGTTACCGACGGCACGGGCCTCGACTCCGATTCCGTTGGTTACGCAATGCAGTTCAACATACTCCATGCCGAAGATGCCCCCGCACTGTTGGCGGAGGCCTTACGCGTCCTGCGTCCCG
>DAITMW010000396.1:4921-6112 GCA_036834945.1 Steroidobacteraceae bacterium | reverse complement strand
AGCAGGCTTCGCGACCATCGTCGCGCCTCGTGACGGCTCTAACGATACTTAACACCTGTGACAGGTGAGAGACGCTATCGTTGTGATAGCCCGCCGCAACACTCTTGGACGGAAGTGCACCATGGATCAGGATATTTCATCTATAACTGAACTCATCCCCCCGACTGCATTCAGAAGGATGCAGACCCCCGAGGGCACCGCAGTTGCGGATGCAGTCGATCGCTTCAATTCCCTGTTGTCCGGATTCAACAGCCACGTGTCAACGCATTCCGAGGCGCGGGCAGACCTCGTGCAAGGCATGCAGTTCGCCTCCCAAGCATCGAGTCCGGGTGGTCCACTCACTCCCAGTAGTGGCCAAAGCCTGCCGGTTGAGGCCTCCCGCGGTCAAGCAAACTCCCATTATCTCAGGCAGTTGGAAAATCGACTGGGTGTGGCAAATGATCGGGCCGTCGAGTGGTTGGACAGCATCACCAACGGATTGGACAACGTGCATACGGCTCTCAGAGGCTGGCAGGACAGTCGCCATGGCCATCAGACACCCTTCGACGTACAAGCCTTCCGCAGTCTTCGTGACAGTGAATACTCAGCCCATCATGAGTTGCAGCACAATGTTGCAACCGTCAACGCCATTGCCGCCGATTTGAACGAGCTCGAGCGGCAGCGACACTTGCCATCTCCCATGGCAAGGCAGAGCCCGCAGGCTCCGTCACCACAATTCAGCCCGGACTTGTCCTCGCAGCACAGCCCCGCTCCGACACGCCTTTCCGCCAGCCCACCGCGGCAAACCGCTCATTCATATCCGGAAGACGGGTGGTCAGACGACAGGAGGCCATCGCAACGGCCGCTGCCGCCCGGCATGGTACGGCCCCAAACCTACCCCACTCAGGGCGGCGGTCCACCCGGGCCGACGAAGCACTTTCACCGCTGAGCAAGTGACGCGGTGCGGATCGATTACAAGAAAAACGCGAGGCGAATTCGGCCGCCGTCCGCGCGGAATCAGTTGGCCAGGCTACCGCTTTGCTTGCACTCCGCCCGTCGTAACGAAGATGACGGGTGTCAGATCGTCGAGGCGGCTGTATTGAGACGCGCACTTTCCACCCGTTCGTGCGCGGGACAAGCTCACGTCGGCGCGGTGTCCCCGCGAAGTACCGACCAGCCACGCGGCGACACGACGGGCGGAGGCAAACCCGC
>DAITMW010000396.1:0-4821 GCA_036834945.1 Steroidobacteraceae bacterium | reverse complement strand
CTATCCAGTTCCTGCCGGTAAATGATGTCCTCGAACGTCTGCGAGGAATACAGAAGGCGCGCAGGTACCCTGCTTCCGATCTGGTAACGGGTCCTCAGCATCGACATCAGCGGAACTACGCCAGAGCCGCCGCCGATCAACATCAGAGGCGCCGACTGGTCGGGCTTCCAGTTGAAATAGCCACCGATAGGGCCGCGAAGCTCGATGCTGTCCCCTAGGGCGAGCTCCTGCGTGAGGAAGGGTGAGACCTCGCCGTTGGCGAGGCGCTCGACCGTGAGTTCGATGCGAGTGTCCTGCCCCGCAGCGGACGCGATCGAGTAACTCCGTTCCGCCTGATAGCCATTCTCTGCGGTCAAACGGATATCGACGTGTTGACCCGGGGAGTGTCCCATCCACGCTGGCACATCGAAGGTGATCGAACGGACAGTCGGTGTGTCATCGCGAAACATGGCGACCGTTGCCAGCTGCCAATTCAGGCGAGCGGCTGCCGCCATCACTCGTCGCCTGTGTAGCGCTGCTCCCGCCACGGGTCCCCGTGGATGTGATAGCCAGCGGACTCCCAGAAGCCGGGGGCATTCGTCTTCATGAAGACGAGACTGCGTACCCACTTCGCGCTCTTCCAGAAATAGAGATGAGGCACCAGTAATCGTGCCGGTCCGCCGTGTACATCGGCGAGGGGCGCACCGTCGAAGTGCGTGACCACCATTGCCTTACCCTCCACGAGATCCGCGGTAGGGAGATTCGTGGTGTACCCACCGTCACAGTGCGCCATGACATATGGCTGCGGCGGCGCCGCGAGCCCGGCCGCCTTCAAGAGATCGTCGAAGGTCACTCCGCGCCATCGCGTACCGAGCTTGCTCCACTTCGTGACGCAGTGGATGTCGACGGTTTGCAAAGTTTGCGGGAGCGCCTCGAATTCTGCCCAGCTCCAGCGCGCGAGCACGTCTGTGGCGTGTCGCAGCTCAAGCGACCACTTTTCCAGGCGTGCGTGGGGTGTCGGGCCCGCGCTTAGTACCGGGAAGTCCTCGGTAACGTATTGCCCCGGCGGCACACGATCGCGCGGCGCGCCGCCGTCGGGCTGCCTGCCTTTGAAGCCTCTAGTAAACGCCATAACTGCCCTCCCGCCGAACTACTGCAACGTCGATTCGCACCCAATCATCGGCGCACTCACGCGTGCCCGTATTGCACGATCTGCGTGATGTTTCGTCTGCCAATCCAATACCGGCCCGAGCGACGCGCGATAAGCCACCAACCCGACGACGAGCCTGAAGCACAAGCTAGGAAGTGGTTCCGGAGAACTGAATCGCGCGATCATCCTCACATAAAAACTTCGACTCTCGCACGACCTTTCCCTCCCTCGACACGGTGGTGAAACCGATCGTTACCGCACCGTCCGGTCTCATGAGGTAGCGCACGTATTCAGTCACGGGCGTATCGGCTTCAAGAGTCGAATGGACATCCGAGAAGGAGATGTAGCCATCGTTCGGGATCACAAACTCGTTGATCCTGAATCCCCCCGAGAAATGTAAGTTGGTAGCCCCTCCGCCGGGGACAGTACACTTGTCGAATTGAATCGTCACGACCACAGTCTTTCCCGAGAGCAAGGCGTTGCGCAGTTGGGAGTACTTCTTCACTGGCGACACGTGTGGAGAATCCGCTGATTCCGTGGGAGCCGCGCTAGCAGCGCTCGCACAAATAACAAACACGGCGGCCGCGAGGACTGGGTGAAGCGTCATGAGTTATAATCTCCGTGGCTGATAAAAGCTGGCGTCCCAGAATGGGAAGAGCACCTCAATCGCCGTTATAACCTACCGTGGTATTTCAACTTCGGCTACACCCCTTAGAGGGATATTGTGGAGGGAAGCTGAATCGAGCGCAGACGCGATTGCGCAGCGAAGCTACGCTGCAGCAGTCGCCAAGCGCATGGGCGGCTGGTAGGGTGAGTTGCGTTCTCTTGCCCAAGCCTCGACCGCAGGGAGGGCCACCCCTAGTTCACCGAGCACCACGCGCGCGACGTCCACACCCCGAGGATGGCTGGCATCAACAATAGCCAACAGGCCAATGTTACGTATCTCTTGCGCGGCGATCTCATCCATGACGACCACGAAGCGTTTCAACTTCGGAAAATTTGCCTTGGCCAGGTGCACGGTACGACGCAAAGCTTCCACGTCCGGGGCGGTCAATACACTCAGCTTGCGCCGGTGGAGATCAGTCGGCCCCCAAAGTCGAGGGTCGAAGTCGTCACCGAACGAGACGATGTATCCGTCCGCGATGGCGTCCTGCAGACGTTGTTGATCCCTTTCGATGGCAAAATAGCCGATCTTGAAATGGATGAGAGCATCGGCCACTGTCCGCCCAACCGTCCCCATGCCAACAATGAGCACCGGCGCCGCGACCGATTGCAGGGTCAGCTCTGGGTCGACCGCTTTCATTGATCTTTGACGCATCCGGCCTGCGATGCGTCGCCCTGCCTCAGCAAGGCTCGGCGTCAGGGCAATGCTGAGCGCCACGACGGCAATGATGACCGAGGCTGCATATTCCCCAATCACACGGCGTACGGGCGCGAGACTCAGTAGTACGAACGTGAATTCGGATCCCTGCGCCAGTAGAAAGCCGAGCTGTGTCGATCCTGGCACTGACCAGCGAAAGACCCGGCTCGCCACGATATTGGTGAGAATCTTGATGGATATGAGCAGCACCGTGAGCCCGAGCACGATATGCAGCGAGCTTGCGAGCGCGGAAGTTTCCAGTGACAGTCCGATGGACACAAAGAAAAAGCCCAGTAACAGGCCTCGGAACGGCTTGATTTCCGACTCCACGATTGCACGATAAGGTGTCTCCGCAAGGGCAAGCCCACCGAGAAAGGCCCCCAATCTCAATGACAGCCCGATGCGGCCGGTCGCCCATCCGGCTGCCAGCGCAATGAGAATCGCCGTTGCGGTGAAGACTTCCTCATTGCCCGTTCGCGCGACCAGACCCAAAAACGGCTTAGCTACGAGTCGTGCGAGCACCACCGTCAGCGCGAATGCGATGGCCGCCTTTGCCAGTGCAAGCGTCTCCACCTTCCAAAGGGGGCCGCCGCTGTCCAGAGAGTTTGCGATGATCAGGAGAAAGATCGCAACGGCATCCTGGAAGATCAGAATGGAGGTGGCCGTGAGCCCAACCGGGCAACTGCGCTGATGACGCTCAGCAATGAGGCGAGCCACTACCGCGGTGGATGACAACGCGAGCAACGCCCCGCCCAGAAAAGCCGCCATCGGCGTCAGGCCAAACAGCAGGCCCGTCCCGCCCAACGCCAGTGTGGACAAGGCGACCTGGAGTGGACCAAAGGCGAAGATGTCGGCAGCCTGCTTACGCAGATGCTGCAACGAGAAATGCAGTCCGTCTTCGAACAGGAGAAAAATCACGCCGAGCTGGGCCAACACCTCGATCGTCGACTCTTGAAATCGCGTTCCAAGTCCGCTCGCCCTGAGCGCCAGTCCTAGTACGAGGTAGCCCACGATCGGGCTGAGGCGCACCGTGCGCGAGCCGATTGCTGTCGCGACCCCCAGGAAGAGCAGGGCGATCACCGGGACGAGCGCCGTGAGGACGGCGGTTTCAGTCATGATGGGAGGGCTCGCGTGCGAGAGGAGGCTTCTGTGCCGTTCCTTAGCCGGGCTCAGCGATCGAGCTCAACCTGGGTTTCCTCCTCAATCGTGCAAATCGCCTCCGGGACCGCTTTTAATCGCGCCACAGGAATTTCCTGGCCGCTGACATCCGATAACCCGTAAGTACCTTCGTCAATTTTTTGCAACGCTCTGTTCACACGCACGAGCCGCCGTTCATCACGTACGACAAGATTGCCGTCCAACTCGAGCGCCGCCAGCTTCTGTGCGTCGTCTTCGTACTCGCGCGGTGATCCTTGGATATCCTCACGGACTCGAGACTCGTCGCAGCGAGTGTTGCTGTCTGCGGTCAGCAGGGCGTTGCGAAGTGCGATGAGATACTGATGCTGGCGCTCGATGAACGATACCTCCAATCGCGACGTAGCTCTGCTCATAGATTCCTCGAATGTAATTTGGTTGAGACCGCGAGCGCTCTGCCTCATCCGCGGGCGTCATCCCAGCCACGCGACTCCGGACCTCGATCGGACCCTAACATCCGAGGTCGCGTGTTTCTTCACTCGTTGGGGTGGATTTACGCGCGCTGCTGGCGCGTCCCCGGCCGAACCCGCCCTGGCGCACATTAGTCAACACGATAGCGACCTTCGAACTGAGCGCCTCGGCCGCGCTCGGTGAAACGCAGCCCGACGATAGCGCCGTCCTCGACGATCCAGCGGAGCTCATAACTGGCGCGGTAGCTGGGCGGCCAGAATGAGCTGAAATGACCCTTGTCGACGGACCATGTACCCCGAGTCGGACGTCCGTTTTCGACGTAGGTGGTCCCGCCGTCCGCCTCGAAAACCTGGGTCGCACGGTCGGAGAACACAAGCTCCCCAGCCGTCAAAGCCCGCGGGATGAGCGCCGGCGCGACGATATCGCCGTCAGACACGCTAACATCATTCAACCTGTGCACAAACCGATCGTTTGCTTTGTTCACGCTACACGCTCCGTTGCTTGTGTGGATGGGCTCGTATGATCGGCGCGTTCGCGTGCGCTCGTCTTGCACAAAGGTCTCGTGAATCCAGTAGATCCTGCTCAACCAATGTGCATGGGTTCACTCAAACGAGTGATGTCTCCTTGGGAAAACGTATTCTATGGTCTTGCCATCTTCGTCAGAAAGTTTGGCAGGTCATGGCGAGTCTCGATCGAGTCGTCTCTTATGTCGAGATGAATCTGGAAA
>DAITMW010000395.1:0-6159 GCA_036834945.1 Steroidobacteraceae bacterium | reverse complement strand
ACCCCCTCCGAGACCGAAAATGATTGATGTGTATCGAATATGATTGCAAACTGAAGGCCATTTGGCTACAAAGGCGTGTCGATTCGCGTCATTTCAGCCCGAAAACGAGTACCCGATGAACGATTCCCCCGACCAGCCGCGCGCGGCTCTCCCCTTTACGATTCCCCCCAGCCGCTGGTCGGAACAGGCGGCGGCGGAAAAAACCTCCGCCGAGTTGCTGTTATATCGCTCAAACCTACTGGGATCCGACCTCACTGTCACCAACTTCGGTGGCGGCAACACGTCGGCAAAGCTCGAGGAGCGCGATCCCCTGACTCACGCGCCCACCCGGGTGCTCTGGGTCAAAGGCTCCGGCGGCGACATCGGCTCGATGAAGCTGGATGGCTTCGCCACGCTGTATCTCGACCGGCTGTTGCAACTCGAATCCTTGTATCGCGGACCGCAACACGAGGATGAAATGGTGGGCTACCTGCCTCACTGCACATTCAACCTCAACGCCCGCGCCGCCTCCATTGATACACCTCTGCACGGCTACTTGCCTTTCGCCCATGTCGATCATGTGCACCCCGATGCAATCATCGCCCTGGCCGCTTCATCCAACGGGGAGGCCGCGACGCGCGAAATCTGGGGCGGTGCGGTCGGCTGGCTCCCCTGGAAGCGCCCGGGTTTCGACCTCGGACTGCGGTTGCGTGATTACGTCGCCCGGAACAAGGGTCTGCGTGGTGTAATGCTCGCCGGGCACGGGATCATCTGTTGGGGTGACTCCTCGCGTCGGTGTTACGAGAACACCATTGAGCTCATCGCAGCCGCGGCCCGGTATCTGAACGAGCGGATGGCTCGCGGTCCCGCCTTCGGAGGTGCGCGCATCGAGCCGCTACCTCAGGCTGAGCGCTCGCGCGCCGCCTCGAAACTGATGCCGAGATTGCGCGCGCTCATGTCAGCAGAGCGCGCGAAAGTCGGTCATTTTTC
Source organism: Steroidobacteraceae bacterium (assembly GCA_036834945.1). Classification (GTDB taxonomy): domain Bacteria; phylum Pseudomonadota; class Gammaproteobacteria; order Steroidobacterales; family Steroidobacteraceae; genus 13-2-20CM-66-19. The sequence goes on along the minus strand of DAITMW010000395.1, from coordinate 5,190 downwards.
CGACGACGCTGAAACACTCGAGTTCGTCTGCTCGCGCAACTTCAGGGCGCTGGCTGCGATCGGAACCTCCTGTCCGGATCACTTCCTGCGGACAAAGATCGCGCCCCTGACGCTCGATGAAACACGGCTCGCGGACATGGCCTACCTCGAGAAATCGATCAGCGACTATCGGGCGGCTTACGCCGGCTACTACCAGCGCTGCGCGAAGGCTGAAGACCCGCCCATGCGGGATGCGAATCCGGTGGTCGTGCTCGTGCCGGGCATCGGTCGTATCACCTTTGCGGGGGACAAAACGACTGCGCGCCTCGCGGGTGAGTTTTACGGCAACGCCATCAACGTCATGCGCGGAGCCGAGGCGATCGGCCGTTATGTGGGCCTCGAGGAGCAGGAAGCCTTCAACATCGAATACTGGGCGTTGGAGGAAGCGAAGCTGCGACGCATGCCCAAGCCCAAGGCGCTCGTTGGCAAGATCGCACTCGTCACCGGCGGTGCCGGCGGGATCGGCCGCGCAACCGCGGAACGCCTGCTATTGGAGGGCGCGTGCGTCATGCTGTTGGATCGCGATCCTCCTGCACTCATGGAAGCGGGCTTCGCATTGCAGAACGTCGCCGGCAAAGACGTCCTCAGCACCGCATTGTGCGATGTGACGGACGAGGCCCAGGTCCTTTCCGCCTATGAAGCCTGTGTGCGTGAATTCGGTGGTCTCGATATCGTTGTCGCGAACGCGGGCATCGCATCCTCTGCGCCCATCGAGGAAACCTCGGTTGAGCTTTGGCACCGCAACTACGACGTGCTGGCCGAAGGTTATTTTCTCACCGCCCGCGCGGCTTTCCCGCTGATGAAACTCCAGAATGGCGGCTCGATCGTGTTTATCGGCTCGAAGAACGGCGTCGCCGCTGCCGTTAATGCCGCAGCCTATGCCTCTGCCAAGGCGGCGGCACTGCACCTGGCACGCTGTCTTGCCCTGGAAGGCGCACCACACGGCATTCGGGTGAACACCGTCAACCCCGATGCGGTGATCAAAGGCTCGCGCATCTGGGATGGGGACTGGCGCCGCGAGCGGGCCGGCGCGCATGGGATCGATTCGGGCGCGGAGCTCGAGGCTCACTACCGAGATCGCTCGATGCTCAAACGCGAAGTATTGCCCAGCGACATCGCCAACGCCGTGTACTTCTTCGCATCGGAGCAATCGGCGAAATCCACGGGAAATATGATCAACGTCGACGCTGGTAACGCGCAGGCCTTCACGCGCTGAAAGAGGAGCCACTCCCATGGGGACTCAGCTACCACTCTCACCGGACTTCATCCGCGACTCCAACGTTTCCCGCCGGGAGGCGCTCGAGGATGACTACTTGTCGCTGGGACGACAGCTTCGCCGTCGTGGCCTCGAGATCGAGACCATCGAGCGCCGCGTAGCGGCATTCACTGTGGCACTGCCGAGTTGGGGAGCAGGCCGTGGAGGTACGCGCTTTGCGAAGTTTCCCTTTGCCGGAGCCCCGACCGACATCCACGAGAAGCTCGAGGATTGCGCGGTGGTCCAGCAGCTGTGCCGTATGACACCCCGCGTGTCGCCTCATTTTCCCTGGGATTTCGTCAAGGATTACCGGGCGCTCAAGGAAGAGGCGGGCAGCCGCGGACTGAGCTTCGATGCCGTCAATTCGAACACCTTTCAGGACCAGCCCGGCCAGAAAATCAGCTACCGCTCCGGATCACTGGCCAGCACCGACACTGCCTCGCGCGAGCAGGCGATCGAGCACAATATCGAATGCATCCGCATTGGCGAGCAACTCGGCTCAAAGGCGATCACCGTCTGGATCGGTGACGGCAGCAATTTCCCCGGTCAACAGGACCTGACGCGCGCCTTTGACCGGTATCTCGAGTCGACCGCACGCATTTACCAGGCTCTGCCGGCTGACTGGCGAATGCTCCTGGAGCACAAGCTGTATGAGCCGGCCTTCTACAGCACCGTGCTGCAGGACTGGGGCTCGTCGATTCTGGCGGCGCAACAGCTCGGCCCCAAAGCACAGTGCCTGGTCGATCTTGGCCACCATGCACCCAACGTCAATATCGAGCAGATCGTGGCGCGCCTGCACCGCTTCGGCAAGCTCGGAGGCTTCCACTTCAACGACAGCAAGTACGGCGACGATGACCTGGATTCCGGGGCGATCAACCCGCACCAGCTCTACCTGGTGTTCAACGAGCTGGTGGAAGCCGAGCTCACCCCACGCGGGGGTTTCCATCCGGCGTACATGATCGACCAATCGCACAACGTCACCGACCCGATCGAAAGCATGCTCGCTTCAGCGGAAGCGATTGCCGCGGCGTATGCCAAAGCCCTGATCGTTGATCGCGCCGCGCTTCACGACGCACAGGAATCGAACGACGTCATGATGGCCTTCCAGGTGTTACGAGCCGGTTACCGCACGGACGTTGCCCCGATCCTGGCACGCGCCCGCCAAGCTGCGGGCGGTGCGATCGAGCCAATCGCCCAATACCGGGCGAGCGGTTATCGCGAGAAGAAGGCGCGCGAGCGCCGCGAGCTCGCGCCCGGTACGGGGATCGTGTGATCGAAGTTGATTGAATTACGCCCGCAATGCCGCCAAAGTACGGGTTTGGCATTGACGCGGGCGGACCATGCATTCAGCAGAGCGCGAGAAACTGATCCTCGAGTGCCTCGGGCAACGCGGATTCATCTCATTTCAGGACCTGGAGAAGCGGATGGACGCCTCCCCCGCGACCATTCGCCGCGACCTCGAGCGCCTGGTCGAGGCGGGCCTGATCACGCGCGTACGGGGCGGAGCGCAGCTATCGGAGCGAGGCAAAAAGAAGGTCCCGGCTTCCGGAGGAGCCAATCCGGGGCACCTGCTGGGAGTGCCCTTCCACGAGAATATCCATCGCCACCGCCCGCAAAAGGAAGCCATCGGCCGCACGGCCGCGAAGCTGTGCGTGGCCGGTGAGGGCATCATGGTCGACGGCGGCTCCACCACGCTGCAGATGTGCTCGCACCTGGCCGGCCTGAACCTGCAGGTGTTGACCAACTCACTGCACATCGTGAGCGCGCTGCTGAATCAGGCAGGTACACGGCTGTTGGTGCCTGCCGGCCAAGTATTCCCGGAACAGAGCATCATCCTCTCGGCCGCCGGCGACGACGGCATGCCCCGCTTCCACGCCCCGAAACTCTTCATGGGCGCCGCATCACTCGGACCCGCGGGCCTGATGCAGGCGGACATCATCCTGGTGACGGCGGAGCGGCGGCTAATCGATCGCGCCGATGAGATCATCGTGCTGGCGGACAGCTCGAAGTTCCACGGCCCGTCGGGCCACGTCGCCTGCCGTCTGGAGGAGATCGACACGGTAGTGACCGACCGGGACATCTCCGCGCAGCACACCAAGATGCTCGAAAAGGCCGGCGTGCGCGTCGTGATCGCAGAGTCCTGATGACTAACTGATCAACTTCGCCAGCAGATCCCGCAGCTGCTCACGCTCGCCCTTGGACAATGGCGCGAGAAACTCCGCTTCATGCCGCGCAATGATTTGCCGCACCTCGGCCAGCATCCGCTCGCCCTTGGGCGTGATCTGCAACTCGTAGCGCCGTTTGTCCTGCGGTGACACCACGCGCTTGATCCATCCCAGCCGCACACATTCCGCCACCTGGAGTCCTGCGGTGGCCCGCTCACAGTTCAACAGTTGAGCCAGCTCCGTCTGACTGATCCCCGGCATCAGGGAAACGATGGCCGGAGTGCCGATCACATGGCCCTTGATCTTGCGGTACTCCGCTCGCCACGTCTGGCTTTTCTCCAGCGCGATACTCGCCGAATGGATGTAGAGTCCCAACACCAGGCTACCGGCGCTGCCGAGTGCCGTCTCGATCCTCGTGAGACCTTCGCGGTAGCGGCTTCGTTTCGTGCTCGTATCCAAATTCACTCTTCCCAACGCACAGACGCAGCGGTTGCCGAATCTCTCACCCAGCCACCGTGAACCCCCAATAGCGCGAAGTGTGCACGCGCCACTATCGCTTTCACAACTTCAGCCACAGAGCCCGTCCGGCTGGCGCACTTGTGAGCGAGCAGGATCGCGCCTCTAACGCATTGATTGTTATGGGATTGTAACCGGACATCCGCCGGATCACACGCGTTCGATCGCAGTTGCCAAAATAGTAAAGTGACTTTACTATCACGCCAAGCCTCGACGGCGCCTGTTGAATGCAGTGCTCTTCGAGCTGCGGTTTGACAAGGGGGGCGACCGTGAGAGAGATCAATCGATCCATCTGTATCAGCGTGGCACTGGCGCTCGGAGCGAGCACTGCCGCGTGGGCGGAAGCGGAGGCACCTTCGGGCAATCAGCCAGCGGATGCGCTCGAAGAGATCACCATCACAGCCCAGCGGCGTACCGAGAACCTGCAGACCGTCCCCATCGCCGCCACCGCCCTTCAGGGCAGTGAGCTGGAAAGCAAAGCCATCGCGCAATTTGCCGACCTGCAGAACGCAGCCCCGTCCTTGTCCATCGCCACGACCGGCCTCACCAACTCCGTGAACATCCGCGGCGTGGGACTCGCCAGCAGCAATCCCAACGTAGCCAACGGCGTCGCCACGTACTACGACGGGCTGTTCCAACCGCCGATTGTCACGACCAGCCAGTTCTACGACCTGGCGGATATCGAAGTGCTGCGCGGACCACAGGGCACCCTGGTAGGGTCGAACTCCACGGGTGGAGCAATCTTCATCAACACCCAGAACCCGAAACTCGGCCAGACCGAAGGCTACGCCGAGGTGGGCGGCGGTAACTACGATGCCCTGAATTACGAAGGTGCCCTCAACCTTCCGATCAACGATGTCCTCGCCATCCGCCTCGCCGGCGAGAGCGCGCAACACGAGAGCTTCTACCGCAGCATTGGACCGGTCTACAACAATGCCGGGTCGTTGCACGAGAGCGCAGGGCGCTTATCCATCCTGTTCAGGCCTGGCGCGTTCCAGGCACTCGGCAAGATCGAGTACACCGATCGCAACACGGGCGGCTATGCCGTGACGGCCATACCCGGTACTCAATACTACCCCTTTACGCCGACCAACCCGTTCGTGGTCGACTACGACTCGCCGAGCGAGAATCACGAGCGCGGCCTGATCTCCAGCGTGGAACTGCGCTACAACTTCGACAACGGCTTGACGTTGAGATCCCTGACCGGCTACCAGG
>DAITMW010000394.1:2489-6174 GCA_036834945.1 Steroidobacteraceae bacterium | reverse complement strand
GCCATGATGGCCACCTGTTTGAGCTTACGCAGCGCATCCGGCGCCCGCTCGTGCAAGGCCTCGACATTGCTCAAAGGAGCTAGCGCAATGAGCGTGATCTCGCCCGGACGTTGACTCACCTGCTTCCGGATAAATTCGACCGCATCCGGCGCGGGGCTTTGATCACCCGCGGCGCTTGCCCACTTCTTCTGCGTGAAGGGCGCTGTATTCGCTGTTGCGGGCCCCTGCGCCACGGCGACGTCCCTGCGGCCCAGCGTCTCGAGCAAGCGCCTGACCAACAAGGTCCGCATGCGCGTGTCGCCCCAGGCGGTCGTAATGCCGATGACCTCGAGCCTCGGATCCTGGAGCGCGATGGTCAGCGCGAAGGCATCGTCGATGTCATCGCCAACGTCCGTGTCGATGATGACGGGCGTGCGGGCCACTGCCAGCTGCGCGGCAGCCCACAATGCAGCGCATACCAACCCGCTGAGCCACCCTGCCGGCCTCATGGGGAGGCCCTAGAACTTCACCGTGACCTGGCCCCCGATAATGCGGGGGTCGTTGATCATGCCGGTGGCATTCTCGAAGTTGATGCCTCCGATGACCCGGATCTGGTTCGTGCAATTGCGGCAGAACGCGGCCACTTCGTACTTACCCTGATTCCAGATATAGCCCGCGCGCAGACCCACCTGGGTGAGAGGCTTGCCGATGAACTCCTTCTCCTCGTCGAGGAAGAAGTTGATCTCGCTGCGATAGGCCATATCGGTGTAGAAATACAGCTCGCCCGGTCCGGCGTGGTGACCATACCGTAGCGAGAAATCACCGGTGAACCGGGCAGCCTGGGGCAACGGATTGCCGTCGATCCGCGCCAGTCCCTGGGCGTTCAACGGATCCAGAGGCGTACAGGCGGCACCCGGTCCCCAGTTGAAGCAGGGGGCGACGGCGAGGTTGGCATCCTCGATACGCGTGTAGTTGTAGCTGCCGCTCAGGTTGACCGTCAGGTTGGTGAACGGATGCGCCTGGAAATCCAGCTCCGCCCCCTTGCCGATGGTGTGCTCGGCATTGAGCAGCTGCGTGACGTTGGCCGCACCGCCGACAGCGGTCAATTGCTGATGGCTGACGTTGAAGTAGTAGACATCGAAAGCAAGTGAGGCGCGACGCTCGAACAACTCGGTTTTGATACCGGCCTCATACGAGATGTTGTCCTCGGAACGGGCGATTTGCACCGGCAGCGGCGGCGGTCCCGCGGAGGGCGCTCCAAAGCTCGGAGCGCGGAAGCCGGTCGCGATACGCGCGTAGAGGTTCACGTCCGGTGCGAGTTGGTACGTCGGACTGAAGTCCCAATTCACGCGCGACGCCCGTACCGAAGCCGACTCCGGCGGCGGCAGACCTCCCACTACGGTGGTGTAAGGCACCGAGAACGTCTTGTGATCTTCGGTGAAGCGGATTCCTGCGCGGACCTTGAACGCGGAGGTGACGCTGTACTCCAACGAACCGAAGATGGCCTCGGCGTCGTTTTTCTGACGTGAGAGTGTGGTGTCCAGCAGCTCCAGGCTGTTGTACACATAATCGTTTCCTATGGCCGAGACGTTCTCATAGAAAAGGAAGATACCGGCCTGGCCCTGCAGGGGACCGGACGTGTTGGAGACGACGCGCAGCTCCTCGGTGAGCTGGTAGTGGCTGCCGATGCCACCGCCGGTCTCAACGGGGAAGGGAATGAATCCGGGACCCGAAGGCAGCGGGGAGCCCGAGAAGACGCCCGGACCATACCCGCCGTCGATATCGCCGATCGTCTGATAGTGACGGATGGATTCGTAGCCGGTGATGGACTGGAACGTGAAGTCCGGCGTATTCAAGGTCAGGTGGACGTTGGCCCCGAGACTGCTATAGGACTGGCCGTTGTAGCCATCGGTATAGATCGTGGCGGGATTGAAGCCCGGGACGATGTTGTTCGTGCCCAGCTGGATCATGTTGGCGCGGAACAGGCGCGCGGAGCCATTCAGCGTCCGACCGTGAACGTTGAACAGAGCGCTGAAGCTGTCGTTGGGCTTGTAGAGCAACTGCAAGCGCGCGGCCCAGTCGTCGTAACCCTCGAGATGCTTGTCGCCGATCGCCGCGTTGGGCGCGTTCACCCAGTTATCCCGATGCTGACCCTGCGTGGAGGCCCGAAAAGCCATGGTGTCGCTGATCGGCAGGTTGATCACACCATCGAAATCGGCCGTGTTGAAGGTGCCGTCGGAGATGCTGGCCGAGCCGGAGAGCTCACCGATCACTGGCTTCGCGGATTCGAGCTTGACCACGCCGGCGGGCGAGTTGCGCCCGAACAGGGTGCCCTGCGGACCGCGCAGCACCTCGACATCGGCCTGGTCAAAAATGGGAAACCCTTTGAGCGCCGGGTTCTCCTGCACGATGTCGTCGTAGACCAGTGAGACCGGCTGCGAGGCAAAGGAATTGAAGTCGGTGTTGCCGTAGCCGCGGATGTAGAAGCGCGGGAAGGTACGGCCGTTCGAGGATTCGATGTTCAGGCTCGGCACCGTGAAGGCGAGCTGCCGGATGTCCTGACCGCCGGTACCGATGGCCTCGAGTGGCGCGCCGCTCAACACCGACGTCGAGACGGGTACATCGAGGAGTCTTTCTTCCCGGCGGGTCGCCGTGACGATGACTTCCGATACGTTTTCCGCCTCATCCGTATCGGCGGCAGTGTTTTCCGCCGCGCGCGCCGCATGCGGCGCAGACAGAATGGCCGCAACGACCGCGGAAACAAGCATGAGCTCTGGATTCGACCTGGTGACCTTCATCGTGACCTCCCAATTCTGTTGCCTGCGTGACACACGTGTGTCCGCTGCCGGCTTTATAGGCTGCGCGGTCCGAGCCGTCCCCCTCGTTGCATCCAGCTAGTTAAACGTTACACTAGAGCGAATGAAACGTTACACTACCCTCAGCGCGCCTGTAAAGGAGTACTGAGAGTGGTCACGGTAAAGGACATTGCCGCAGCTGTTGGTGTCTCGGTCGCCACGGTTTCCAACGTGCTCAACGACCGTCCGAACGTTGGCGAGCGCACCCGTCGCAAGGTCATCGGAGTCGCCCGTCAGCTCGGCTACACACCCAACCGCGCGGCGCAGGCGATGCGCACGGGACGCACGCGCGCCATTGGCCTGGTGCTGCCCGATCTGACCAATCCCTTCTTTCCCGAGCTCGCCCAGGCCGTGGAGAACAAGGCGCGCAGCCTCGGCCTGCTGGTCTGTCTGATCGACAGCCAGGGGAGCCTGCTCAGTGAATCAGACGGCTTCTCACTCCTGCTGCAGCATGCGGTGGATGGCATCATCTGGTGTCCGTTGGGGCCGCGCCTGCCGGCCTCCTTGAAGAAGCTCTCCGCGCCGGTCGTGCTGATCGATCGGCCACGGCCGGGCTACGCCGTGGTGCATTCCAACTATGAGATGGGCGGCCGGTTGCTGGCACAGTATGCGCTACGAATGGGACATACTCGCGTGGGTCTGCTCTCCGGTCCGCGGAACCTGGCGAGCGCCCGGCAGCGGCGCGACGGTTTTGTAAAGGCCTTTCCGAATGACATCGAAATCGCCTGGGAGACATCGGTGCCGTTCGATGGAGTGCTCACCGCGGAGGCCGTCGAGCTGCTCGCGCACCGGCGGAGAGCCACTTTGATCGTAGCGAGTAACGACCTCATTGCCATCGCCGCCATCCGCTG
>DAITMW010000394.1:0-2389 GCA_036834945.1 Steroidobacteraceae bacterium | reverse complement strand
CGTGCCGAATGACTGGAGCAAGCGCCATGGCAATCACTCCCCGCATCGCCGTCATCGGCAGCGCGAACACCGACCTGATCACCTTCGCCGAGCGCTTCCCGCGGCCCGGCGAAACACTGTTCGGCCAGAACTTCGACCTCGGTTTCGGCGGCAAGGGAGCGAACCAGGCCGTAGCCGCGCGACTGTGCGGGGCCGAGGTGCTGATGGTCGCCAAGGTCGGCAATGACCTTTTCGGCGAGGCCACGGTACGCAACTTCAACACCTTCGGAGTGAACACCTCCCACGTCAAGATCATCGACGCCGCCCCGACCGGCGTAGCGCCCATCTTTGTGGAACCCGGTGGCCAGAACCGGATCATTGTCGTCAAGGGAGCGAACGAGAAGCTGACCCCCGCGGACGTGGATGCAGCCGCGGCCGATCTGCGCACGGTGAGCACTATCATCCTGCAGTTCGAGATACCCCTCGACACGGTCTATCACACGATCCGCTTCGCTCGAGCTCACAACCTTCGCTGCATCGTGAATCCGGCGCCCGCCGTGCCGGCGAGTCTCACCGAGCTGACCGGCGCTGACTACTTCATTCCCAACGAGACCGAAGCGGAGCTCATTACCGGCCTTCCGGTGCAAACCATGGAGCAGGCAGCGGCGTGCGCGGAAGCGCTTCTGCACAAGGGATTCCGCCGAGTGGTGATCACTCTCGGAGCGCGTGGAGCGTTACTCGCTGACTCCAACGGAAAAGTGCACATACCGCCCTTCGCCGTGACCGCGCTGGATACGACCGGCGCGGGTGATGCATTCATCGGCAGTCTCGCGGTCTTTCTAGCGGAAGGCCTTCCCGAGAACGAAGCGATCGCGCGAGCGAGTCTATTCGCGGCGTTGTCCACGACGCGCGTGGGAACCCAGAAGTCGTTTCCCAAGCGCGCTGAGCTGGAGTTGGAGTGGGCGCGGCGCCGCTGAGCCAATAGCCGCCAGTACAGATCCAAGAAAAAGGGGGTATCCATGTTCATCGTTCAGAGCTATCCGCTGTCGGTTGTTCTATGTGTCCTGACGATGCTCTGCTGGGGCTCGTGGGCCAACACACGCAAGCTCGCACGCAAGGATTGGCGTTTCGAGCTCTTCTACTGGGACTACGCCATCGGCGTCCCCTTGCTGACCTTGTTGTTGGGCCTCACCCTGGGTAGCACCGGCGGGACAGGCAACTCCTTCATCACCGACCTGGCCCAGGCCTCCAGCAGCAGCATCATCTCCGCGCTCATCGGCGGCGCCATTTTCAACCTGGCCAACATCCTGCTGGTGGCGGCGATCGAGATCGCCGGCATGGCGGTGGCCTTCCCGGTCGGCATCGGTCTCGCCCTGCTCATCGGGGTCGTCGTGAACTACGTGGCCGATCCAGTCGGCAATGTCGGGCTACTCGGCACGGGTGTCATTCTCGTGACCCTCGCCATCGTGCTGGACGCCATCGCCTATCGTCGCTTGGCGAGCGCGCAGCTCTCGATCAGCACCAAGGGGTTGGTCCTCTCCATCGCCTGCGGCATTTTCATGGGTATGTTCTACCGCTTCGTGGCGGCAGCGATGTATGACAATCCCGCTCATGCCGAGCCCGGGAAGATGGGACCCTACGCGGCCGTGTTTGTGTTCGCGGTCGGGATCTTCCTGAGCAACTTCGTATGGAACACCCTGGTGATGAGGCGCCCCTTCGTGGGGACTCCCGTGACGTTCAGCGACTACTTCAAAGCCGGATTCGGGACCCACCTCGCCGGCATCCTGGGCGGCATGATCTGGGGCGTGGGAATGTCCCTGAGCCTCATCGCCTCCGCGCCAGCCGGCTATGCGATCTCCTACGGCCTGGGCCAGGGCGCCACCATGGTCGCCGCGTTCTGGGGCGTCTTCATCTGGAAGGAGTTCCGCACCGCCCCCGCCGGCACCGGAAAGTTGCTCGCGGCGATGTTCGCCTGTTTTGTGACCGGGCTGGCGCTGATCGTGATGGCACGAATGACCTGACCACTACGCGCGAATACGCGCGTGACTCACGTCTGGTACCGACGCTGCATACACACGCGAACTCCGACGTGAAATTCGCGCGCTAACCTCCGGATTTTCCTGGAGAAAACGCTTCCTTTCCTGATCGTGCAGGGTCTACGATAGGAGCCCTGGGAAATCATTCCAACACAGGAGGTCTGGACGTGTATGAACGCGGTGATGCGCGAATTGGAGAGCGAGACAGTGATGGCAGAGGGTGACCAAGCCAACCTGGCGATCCAGGTTGCGGAGTTGCGGTCTGACGTGAGGCACGTGCAGTCGGACGTCACCGACATCAAGGCGGACCTGCGGATCACGAATCAGCGCATCGAGTCGCTGAGAAAGGAAACCGGCGAACGGTTCGACAAGCA
>DAITMW010000393.1:1675-6237 GCA_036834945.1 Steroidobacteraceae bacterium | reverse complement strand
GACCGACGCGCTCGGCCGACTCGGGTCGAGCGCCGACGCCCGTCGATACAAAGCGTCGACGTCGTCCCAGGGCTCGTGGCTTGATGGCACGTCGTTCATGCGTACTCGCTGAGCAGTTCCCGCAGCTTCGTTCTTGCGTAGCGCAACCGGCTCTTGGTCGTCTCGAAGCTGCTGTTGGTGATCGCTGCGATTTCCTCGACGCTGAGCTCGCCCTCCATTTGGAGTAGAAAGGCTTCGCGCTGTTCCTGGGGCAACCGCCCGATCGCCTGATTGAGTGCCGTTGCCTCGTCTCGTGCTACTGCGGCAGCGAGCGGTCCGACGTTCGGGTCGCTCGTCAATTGCTGAACGACTGCGTCGGCCTCGTACCCGATGGTATCCAGGCTCATTTGTGGCCGTCGCGCCCGAATCAAATCGATCATCCGGTTGTGCGCGATCCTGAACAGCCACGTCGTGAACTGCGCCGTAGGCTCGTAGCGCGCTGCGTTCGTGGCAACGGCGAACCAGACCTCCTGCATCAACTCGTCGGCGATCGCGCGGTTGCGTACATTGCGCTCGAGATAACGCCACGTGCGCATTTCGTGACGACGATAAAGGATCTCGAACGCGTCCGCGTCGCCCCGCGCGTAGCGTCCGATCAGAGACTCGTCGCTCTCTCCCTTATCTGTCATTCAGTAAACTACCGGCAATTCCTTACAGGCCGCCAGGCGGATCCGGCACGTACTCCGATTCGGGCGAAGCCGGAAACGGATTGAGCACCGTTGCGACTGGATGCGAGCGCCTGATGATGCCCATCGCAACCAGGTTGTCGAGGCTGTCATAGCGGATGCGGATGATTTCGTTCGGTTGAGGCTGAAGTCGCTCGAACTCGACGTTAACCACGAAAGAGTCCTCGCGCGCGCCATGGCCTGTTCCGAGTTTGGGCGCCTGCCGCGGAGCTGGCGAGGATGGCTGCGCGTCTTCTTCTGCGTGGTCCCGCGTGGGTGGCGACGTCGCGGCTAATGTTGGCCCTGATGCCGACGGCGGTGGTTGCGACGTTCGCGCCGAACCGGCGTCCAAAGCCGGATCAATCTCCGACAGTGGAGGAGGCGGCACATAGACGGGCTGCGGTGGCCGTTCGCGGAATAACGCCACGCCAATCACGCCGATGTTCGCAGGCCGCCCAGTGCGGGCCGCGTACGAGTTCGGCGATGCGGTGAATGTGAATGCAGCCACTTCCGTGTCACTCTTGCGCCAGCCGGTGATCTCGTAGTGCTCCCCTGGATTGAGTACGTAACCCGATTGGGTCCAACTCGCGGTCTTACCAGAGATTACGTTAACGCCATCGACCGAGGTGACCGCCAGAACGCGTTCGCCCAAGTGGTTGCGAATCTCAACCATATATCTACGGCCGGGCGTGCCGGCTACCCAGTATTCGCCATGGTAGTAGTGCGGTGTCAACCGAGCTCCGTTATCGCGGTCGATGACCGTGACATCCGCGATCCCGCCCACACACAGCGCATGACTACTCGCGGTGAGGGCGGCAATTGTGGCGAGGCAGACTGAGCGTTTCACGTCGGCTCCACGAATTCAGTGGTCTCGAAGACTTAAGCGAAACGGCGAGCAAAAAGGGGTTGACGACCCCTGGAATTTTCGGCTCGGCATCGCCAAAAAAGGTGGAGGATGGTGGGCCTGGGAACTCCCGGATTTGGGCGGTCATCGTTGTGGTAGGATCGCGGGCCGCATGGCGGGGTGGTCCAAGGCAGGTGCCGGCCGTACGCCCCATGCGGGGGTTGTGAGGGGTCGTCGGGAATCTGACGCTATTTACAGTAGGTTTCTGATTTATTTGACCATTTTGGTAACCTGCGCGACCCGCCCAGCGTGGGACCGATGAATTCCATCCAACCTCATCCGTCGCTGCATCCGCCGCGGGCCAGTCAATGGTGGCTCGCATCGGCTTCTCCGCGACGACTAGTCGTGAATCCCGTCAGGGCCGGAAGGCAGCAGCGGCAGCGACGATGTCGGGTGCCGGAGCCAGAGCTGGTGCGAGCTGCCTCCCGAGGAAGACGGGCGACGATCTCTGCGCTCCTGTAGGGTTCATTGAATGAGCTACACCGCGCTGGCGCGTAAATGGCGCCCCAAGAAATTTGCCGAGCTGGTCGGACAGGAGCACGTTCGCCGTGCCCTGGTGAACGCGCTCGAAACGGGCCGCGTCCACCACGCGTTCCTGTTCACCGGTACGCGAGGCGTCGGTAAGACGACGATCGCGCGCATCTTCGCGAAGTGTTTGAACTGCGAGAAGGGGGTTACCCCCGAGCCTTGTGGCGTGTGCTCCGCTTGCGTGGAGATCGACAGCGGGCGTTTCGTAGACCTGATCGAAGTCGACGCGGCGTCCCGAACCAAGGTCGACGACACGCGCGAGCTGCTCGACAACGTGCAGTACGCGCCGACCCGCGGACGCTATAAGGTGTACCTCATCGACGAGGTGCACATGCTCTCGACGCACTCCTTCAACGCACTGTTGAAAACGCTCGAAGAGCCACCTCCGCATGTGAAGTTCCTGCTTGCTACGACGGACCCGCAGAAGTTGCCTGTGACGGTGCTGTCGCGCTGCTTGCAGTTCAACCTCAAGCGCATGCCCGTGGGGCAGATCGCCGAGCACATGAAAGCGCTCCTGGAGAAGGAGGGCGTCGCATTCGAGCCGGCCGGGTTGCGCCTGGTCGCGCAAGCCGCGGACGGCAGTATGCGTGACGGTCTTTCACTGCTCGACCAGCTCATCGCGTTCGGTGGCGGCAAAGCGGGCGAGGAAGAAGCACGCGCCATGCTCGGCACCATCTCGCGCGATCATGTCGAGCGTCTCGCCGAGTTGCTCGCGTCGATGAATGTACAGGAGCTGATGAAGTGCGCTCGCTCGCTGGAGGAGTTCGCGCCCGACTACGCGCAGGTGCTCGACGAGCTCGCGGGTCTCCTCGTGCGTGTCGCGATGAAACAGACTGTCAGTGAATTCGAAGGCGACGATCTGTACGCGCCCGAATTGCTCGAGCGCCTGGCGAAGGCACTCTCGCCCGAAGACATCCAGCTCTACTACCAGACCGCCATCATCGGCAGGCGTGATCTGGCGTTGGCGCCCGATCCGCGCACCGGGTTCGAAATGACGTTGCTGCGAATGATCGCCTTCAGGCCGGCCAACGACGCCACCATGGCGCAGGTCGCGGGTCCTGCTACGACGGCCGGCGCAGCGGGCCGTAGCGGCGCTGCGGTCGCGCAGGCGGCCGCACAGGCTGGCTTGGCTGGGCAGGGCGGAAGTGCCTCCAGCAGTGCCGGCAGCGCCAGTGGTGGCAGTGGCGTCAGTGGAGCGGCAGCCGCGCGTGCAGCCGCTCAAGCGGGTGCAGGCGGCGCAGCGGCAGCCCGCGCTGCGGCACTGGGCGGCGCCTCCGGCCGCGGCGGTAGTGGCGGGAGCTCTGCCAGCGGAGCGGCGTCCAACGGCAGTAATGCGGCGGGCGGTGCGAGCGGTTCGCAGGGCGGAGTAGCGAGTTCCAACGGCGGCACCACAGGCGCCGGTGCGAGAGACGCGCGTGGCGGCTCAACGGCGACCGGTGAGGCTGCCGCAGCGATGCCCCACAACGGCGGATCTGCCGGCAGCGCAGGTGGACACAGCGGCCCTGCCAGCGCGCAGGGCGCCTCCACCGGTGCGCACAGCGGCCCCGCCGGCGCGCACGGCGCCTCCGCCAACGCGCAAGGCGCCCCCACCAGCGCCCATAGCGCCCCTGTCGGCGAACCCGCTCCAGCCAACGGCTCCGGCGACACATCCTGGTCCGCCACCCTCAACCAGCTGGACCTCCAAGGTTCCGCCAAAGAGCTGGCGAGGCACTGCGTACTCCTGGGTCGCCAAGGCGCTCTGGTCCGCCTGGCACTCGATCCCCGCGTGAAATTCGTCCGCACTCCCTCACAGGAGGAAAAGCTAGCGCAGGCTCTCTCGCGCTTCTACGGCGAGACAGTCCGCGTCGAGATCACAATGGCGACCGGAGAAGTCGACACGCCATTCCAAGCGGACCAGCGCGCTTCCCAACAGGAGTTGGCAGCTGCCAGGCAGTCATTTGAAAGCGACCCCGGGGTGCAGGGCTTCCGCGATCGCTTCGGCGCCACGGTGCTGCCCAACACCGTGCGCCAGGAAAAGTAACCGTACCCTTTACGAAATCAGGAGCCAGTCCTTACATGCGCGGTAACATCAACAACCTGATGAAACAGGCCCAGGCCATGCAGGCCAACATGCAGAAGGCCCAGGCCGAGATTGCCAACATCGAAGTCATCGGCGAGTCGGGCGGGGGCATGGTCAAGGTCACCATGACCGGCAAGCACGAGGTCAAGCGCGTGCAGATCGAGCCGGCCGTGGTGAGCGAGGACCGCGAGATGCTCGAGGACCTCATCGCTGCCGCCACGAACGATGCCGTCCACAAAGTGGAGCAGCGCGTGCAGGAAAAGATGTCGAGCCTCACCGCTGGTCTGCAACTGCCCCCAGGGATGAAACTGCCTTTTTGATTTGGAAAAACAGCTTTCGGCCCGGACGGGCCGGCGTTTTTCGGACA
>DAITMW010000393.1:0-1575 GCA_036834945.1 Steroidobacteraceae bacterium | reverse complement strand
CGCATGGCGTTCCACCTCCTCCAGGAGGGCCGCTCGGGAGCGCGCGCGCTGTCGACCGCCCTCGAAGCCGCGTTGGAGTCCGTTGTACGGTGTCGCCGTTGCCGCATGCTCACTGAAGAGGAGTTGTGCTCGACCTGCGCCTCAGCGCAGCGCGACTCAGCGCTCCTCTGCGTAGTGGAGTCCCCGGCCGACGTGGTTGCCGTAGAGTCGACGGGCAGCTACCGCGGCCGATACTTCGTGTTGATGGGGCACCTCTCGCCGCTGGATGGAATCGGCCCCGAGCAGCTCGGTGTTCGCGAGTTGGAAGCAATCCTCAACGAGGGAGTCGTGCGCGAAGTGATTCTCGCCACGAACCCAACAGTAGAAGGCGAAGCCACCGCGCACTTCTTGGGCGAACTGGCGACCAAGCGCGGCATCCGCGCAAGCCGCATCGCCCACGGCGTCCCGATCGGCGGCGAGCTCGAATACGTCGACGGCGGGACGTTGGCTCACGCGTTGAGCGGACGGCAGTCGGTCACCTGACGTAGCGCCTGGCGCAGCGCCGCCAGCGATCAACACTCGACACCGCAGGCATTCAGCGCCGGCAGCCACCAATCCCCTGGCCCCGCAGGCATTCCGCGCCGCCGGCGATCACACCCGGCGCCGCAACATTCACCGCCTGCGCTCCGGCCCCCGCGCCGCCATCAACTCCTCATACAACCGGCGCAAGCGCCGATAACTCTCATAGCGCCGCGCATCCATCTCGCCACTCTCAGTGGCCTCCCTGACCGCGCACCCAGGCTCGCGCATATGCCGGCAATCCGCGAACCGGCACCCCGGCGCCAGCCGTTCGACCTCCACGAACCCGAGGCTCCGACTGTCGAGCCGATCGACCGCAGGTGCGAAATCCCGTACCCCGGGTGAGTCGATGAGGTGGCCCCCGCGGGGCAGATCGAACATCCGCGACGCCGTCGTGGTGTGGCGTCCTTCTTCCTCACGCACCAGGGTTCCCGTTTCAACTTCGGCGTTGGGAATCAGCCATTGGACAATGGAGGATTTCCCCACGCCCGACTGACCAACCAACGCAGCGATCTGCCCGGCGCAGGCCTCGAGGAGGGCGTCATAGCCGGTGTTGCCGCGGACCGAGCACGCGATCCACGGATAGCCGGCTTTCTCGAACCGCTCCAGCTGGGCGTGCAACTCCGCGTCGATCCCGAGCTCCGTCTTGTTGACAACCAGGGCTCCTGAAATTCCGCCGGATGCGGCGGCCGACAGGTAACGGTCAACAACAAAAAGATCAGGCATCGGCGCCGGTGCGAGCACCACCAGCAGTCGCGAAAGGTTCGCCACCACGGGCTCCGTCACGCCACGCAGATTCGATCGGTACAGGGCAGTGCGCCGGGGGCGCACTTCGATAACGTGGACTTCGTCGTGGTGCGGGTCGCTGCGGCAGAGGACATTGTCGCCGCAAACTACCGTGAGCCCGCGCCCGAAGGGTCGTGCCCGGAGCTCCTGTCCGGAGGCGTTCCGCACGAGCAGGTGCCGGCCGAACGTGGCCGTCACGCGAGCTTCGAAGGTGTCACTCATAAGTCCGTA
>DAITMW010000392.1:0-6285 GCA_036834945.1 Steroidobacteraceae bacterium | reverse complement strand
TCGCTTCGAATGCATCGGCGACGTCCGCGGCAAAGGGCTCATGATCGGGATGGAGCTGGTGGAGGATCGAGACAGTCGCAGGCCGGCCAAAGAGCTGGTCGACAAGCTCCTCACCAGGGCCTTCCACCAAGGTTTGTTACTCCTGTCTTGTGGGGTCAGCACCGTGCGCTTCATTCCTCCGCTGATGATCGATCGTGGGCACGTCGATGAGGCGATGATCCTACTGGAGGCCGCCCTGACCGAAGCAGCTGCGCCCTAGAGGGGCATCATCATGGCTGCGGTGGGTGCCGAGTCCGATGTCGCACGCCCCCTCGGGTTCTGGACCTGTACGGCGCTGGTGATCGGCAACATGATCGGGGTCGGCGTCTTCCTGATGCCGGCGGCACTCGCGCCATATGGATTGAACGCGCTGTGGGGCTGGATGATCACCCTCCTGGGCTGTGTTTGCCTGGCCATGGTCTTTTCGGTCCTGCCGCGTCTGTTTCCGCAGGACGATGGGCCGTACGCTTATACCGAACGCGCTTTCGGCAACGGCATCACGTTCTACGTGTTGTGGTGTTACTGGTTCTCGACCTGGGTGACGAACGCCACCATCACCACCGGCGTGGTCGGTTATCTGACGATTCTGGTTCCCCCCTTGCAGGCCGATTCCTGGCTCCGGCCGGTGGTGGCACTCGCGTTCCTCTGGATGTTCGTGCTCATCAACTCACTCGGCATCCGTATGGCTGCTTCGATACAGCTGGTCACGACGGTGTTGAAGCTGCTGCCCCTGGTAGGAATCATCCTGTTGGGCCTCTGGCTGCTGGTGGTGAAGCCGACGTTGTACCTCGGGAACATTCCATCCAATCCTATCTCGCTGCGCGCGGTGCTGGATGCTTCGACCAACACGCTGTACGCCATGCTGGGGATCGAGTGTGCCGCCATTCCCGCCGCGAAGGTTCTCGACCCAGGCCGCACGATCCCGCGAGCCACGCTCGTCGGCACTCTGGTCACCGCGATCGTCTATATCGGCGTATCCCTCGTCCCCTTGTTCCTCATTCCGCAGGCGGAGCTCGCCGCCTCCAACGCACCCTTCGCGGACCTCTTCGTACGGTTCCTGGGTCCGCAGTATGGTTGGTGGCTGGCCTTGTCCATCGTCATTTGTGGGCTCGGCGCGTTGAATGGCTGGACTCTCATTGTTGGCGAGTTGACGCAGACCTTCGCGATCCATGGCCGGTTCCCCGCGGCCTGGGGCAAGACCAGCCGCCGCGGAACCCCCAGCACCGCCTTCGTCGCGACCGGCGTGCTCGCCAGCATCCTCCTCGTCATGAACTACAGCGAGTCCACGACGAAGCTATTCACCTTCTTCAGTCAGCTCGTGACTGCCGCGAACCTGCCGCTCTACCTGGCGTGCTCACTGGCTGTCCTGGTCGTATGGAAGCGGGGAAGGATCGCGTCAGCAGGGCGCCGCGAGCTCGTGTCGATCAGTGCAGCGCTCGTGGCCGCTGCGTATTGCGTTTGGGCATGCGTGGGTGTCGGTACCAAGCCCTGGCTCTATGCGATCGGTCTGGCGTTGGCCGCGATTCCGTTTCATCTCGCCTCGAGAGGCGAGACTTACCGCCAGCGGAATGCATGGGGAGCGCCACGGGACGCTGCCCCTAAAGCGGGAAAAATCAGCGGGTTACGGGGTCAAGGCAGCCTGATCAGGTTCCGCTACCCACCGCGGAAGTGATCGTTCCTGAAATAGAGCCGAGAAGGACGGAGGAGCCTGCGATATCGGAGAAAGTGAAGGTGCCACCGGTGAGGACGCCGTTACTGATCTTGAGATCGATGTTCACCCGGTCAGCACCGATGATGCCGGTGGACGACATGGCTGCTTCCAGATGGGTCTGCATCTCGGTCGCGCTCAACGTAAAAGTATCTTCGCCACCGTTGGACATCTTCAACGTACGCGTGAACGTCATGCCTTCGAAGGTGATTGAAAAGGTCACCGGCACTGGCAGGCGCGAACCCGACACGTAATCGGGGTCCACCGTGAGGGTGCCGATCACGTATGGATTGCCACTGAGATACTGCTTGCCGTCGACGACCAGGGGGGTGTTCGGACTCAATGAGCCGGACAGCGCCGGGTTTCCCGACACGAAGTTGACACTCTGGATCTGGCCGCCGAAATAGCAGGTCACGGGTTGGGCGAGAGCCGCCGTCGATGCGCCCAAAAGTGTGCAGAAGGCTAGAACTCGTTTCATTTTCATTGTCCCTGTTCATCCAGTCTCCCTGCCGACGCCTCGAGGTTGTGCGCGTGCCAGGTGTTCGCAGGGCGATGTTATGGTTCGAGCACGCGAGCGGCGAAGGATGCAAGCTGCATGCCCCATTAGAGATTTTTTGAGAAAACAATTCGTTGCGTGTTGGGCCTTCTAAAATAGCGGGTGCGAGTGTAAAGAAAGTCGGCGCGACGGCGTGGAGCGATCTTGTGAGCCGGCAGCTTTGCGACCATGCTCAAGGCGCTTGCACGCCAGCATGCGCGTTGAAGGCCACGCAGATACGCGGCCGCTCACCACCGTACATTCGGACGCTGTGCTGCAAGTAGCTCGGGAACAGGATAATCATCCCGGTTTCCGGACGCACGAGGCGAGCCGACGGCAGAACGCCCGGGAAAAAACTCATTACAGCGGCTGTGATCGGATGCAGGATTTCGAGCATCGCGCCGGAGGTATCAGAGGTCTCATCGCCTGCATCCACGTAGTAGGTTCCTGACCAGGTGGAATGGGGATGTACGTGCGCAGTGTTGTAATGACCCGTTCGGTTGACCGCCGCCCACCCGTATAAGCGGAATTCCAGCTGCCGGGTCGACAGTACCCGTATGCTCTGCGTTGCGACATTGACCGCACTCATGATGAGACGGGCGAGTGCTGCTATGGCCGGCTGGTCGCATTGCAAGAAGTCAGGTCGCGATTGCCAGCCTCCCTGATTGCTCTTGGACACGGAGGGCGTTGTGCGCTCGCGCTCGAGTATGATTCCGCGCAGCTGATCATTCATGGCGTCCGCATCCCGGAGCACATAGCGGAATATAGGAGTTGGGAAGATATACTCGAGTTGGGCATGCGCGGCCATGTCTGCCATCGCGTCTGAAGCGTGTTCGGCCATCGGGTGTGCGCCCCTGGTCACGCCGCATGGCCCACGAGAACGGAAAGGAGGAACTGCTCCTCGTCATCGTCGAGCCCCAGGTGTCGGTTCAGGAGCGCATCGAACACGCCGCCAAAAGGGCGAGCGCTCAAACCCAGTGCGACGGCCGTGAGAATCAGATTCTGCGAGATGTGCCCCGTCTCGGCGACCAGCATCCGATAGCCGCCCTCACCATACTTCCTTTCATGCCGTGTAAAGCGTCCACTGAGACAAAACATAACCGCCGCGCCGGCGACCATGGCGCGTTCGGTGGGTAGCATGGCGTCGATGAAGCGGTTTTGATCGAGCCCCTGTTTCACTATCTCCAGACAATGCTCGTCCGCGCGATAGTGATAAATTCCAGATGAGAGCCCCTCAACCTGGAGGGCTACCGCATAGACCTCCACCGCATAAAGTGCGCCACTGGAAGGATACGACCGTAGCTTCACCTCGCGCCCTTCCCACTTCATGCCTCCGGTCGTTCCGCATGCGGTGTGCAGCAGCGCATCGAAATCGCCCCTCTTCAAGCTCAGGCCTTTGAACTCCCGAGGCGATCGGCGCGCCCGGGTCAACGCGTGAAAGCCACGCAACCGCTCCGGGATGGACTGACTCACAGCAAGCCGTGACGCTCCGGGATAGGAGCGGTGATCGCCGTCCGTCGCCAACTGCAGCACTGCGTCCCCCTCGAGACCACCGGCCGGCATGACACCCTTCTTTGTAGCCGAATGGAGGAACCGTCCGATGGGCCTTCCTGAGACATCAATAGCGTGATTGGCGGCCAAAGCACTCAGCATGGCAGCGGCGTTCGCTCTCTCACCCGCCGGGACCTCCGCCAGCACGCGGGCCATGCTGCGACTGCCGTCCAGCGCGGCAATCAGGCGCCAGAGGATCGTGGTTGTTCCGGAAATACAGACCTGCCGGCGCCTGCGTTGGATCACCGTGCAGCCGCTGTATCGTTCGAACACCGGCTCCTCCAACGGCAGGTACAAACGAACCGCTCCGTCGGCATCCATGCTGACACGAACGCAAGGTGCCAGCATGACACACGTATCCGGGCTCGAGTCCTCCTGCGCACCTTGCCACCGGAAAATGCGACGTCGGCGCGGTCCGTCGACCAGCAGATCGCCATCCAGACCGAAGTCGGTGATGAGCTCTTCGTCCACGGTGATTTGCAATGGGAGTGCGGCGCCGTCCTCGGACTCGACCTTGGCTCGGGTTGAGTCGGGAACCGCACCTGCAGTGCCGTACTGGTTGCTGATCCGCGCCACCTCGAGGTAACACCGTTCAGCCTCCTCTTGCCGTCCCAGCCCCTGCAACACCGTGCCAAGCTGCTGCCACACGGTGACCTCCAGATCAGGTTCATGCAGCGCGCGCACCCTCTGCAGCGCCGCCCGGCTGCGACTCAGCGCTTCCGTGGGGTGGTTGTCGGCCAGAGCCACAGCGCCGAGTTGTATCAGGCTGATTCCTTGCGCCCGCACGTCCTGTAAATCCTCGGCGATCCTCAGTGCCGTGCCGAATGCCTGTCGCGCGCGCTCATGCTGACGCAATGTCTGGAATATCTCACCAAGCTCCGAATTCAGCTGTCCTAGAAACCCCCTCAGGCCCTCACGCGCGGCAAGACTCTCGACGTCCGCAAGACTTTCAATGGCAGCCCGTGCCGCATGGAGTTGGTCTATAGCCTGCTTGCTGTGCCCACCCATGTAGAAACAGCGGCCCAGGCGGGCCAACACGACTGCACGCGCATAGCCCGCCTCCGCCCCGAGTTGAGCGAGAGCGGCGAGGAAACGCTGCGCGAAATCGCAGAGCTGCCGATACTCGCTTGCACACAGCAGCAACTCGGCTCTGCGCCCCTCATCTAGAGTTGCTGCCGCGGTGGCGACCAGAGTGTCTGCCAGTACGCCGTAGGCATGCCAACGCTGAGGCGTGACAGGGTCGAAACCCCTGCTGACACTGACAGCTACTTCCGCCAGTTGCCGCGCCTCCTCGAGCCGGCCAGTTTGTTTCCGCAGCAACCCCGCCAGCGTGGCCAGATGCTTTGCCAGAGAGGCCCAATCACCACTTTTGTGGGTAGCCGCGATGGCCCGGCGGTGCCATGCTTCCTCCGCCGAGGATTGCGAGGTCTCCGCGCATCGTGTCACATCAGGCACAAGTCTGGCCAAAAGCACACTGTCTACTAACTACCCATCATATCTGAAAGCGGGTACGCTCACCGTCAAACTGATCGTCGCGGATACCAACCGTGATGAGTCTGCAAAGGTCTAGCAATGCGCTCGAGAAAATGTGCGGCAGTAACCCGCGCTCTCCACGGCACTGCCACGGAAACAACGCACCTGAATCTGCAGCTGCGCCAGGACACTGCCCTGCGAGGGTGAGCGCCATCATTGACGGCACGGTCAAGGTGTTTGGAACTGGGCCGCCGGAATTCTCGAGTGCCGCGACCCGGTGGTCCGGGTTCCTGCTCGAACGTCACAACCTGATGGGCGTCCTTGAAGACGTTGGTTGGCACAACAGCCACGTGATCATGTGTCTCGGCGGGTCTTCCGTCGTCCGCGTTTCCGGGGGCGCCGGCAATGCCCGTTGTGTCGTGGAACCGGGCAGAATCTTCATTTTTCCTGGAGGATGCCGTAACACGAATATTTCCGTCGCAGGCGCTGCGTGGCGCGTCGTTGTGACGGAGCTCGATGGCGCGCGACTGCAGCGGCTGTTCTTCGGCACGGAATCGCCGAGCGAGGTCTCGTTAGCTCCCCAACTCAACATAGACGATGCCCGTCTCGTGTCCATCCTCGACAACATGCTGGCTGAAGCGACGGCAGGTTGCCAATGCGGCCCCCTTTACGGTGAATCGCTTTCACTGAGCCTGGCCGCCTACGTCGCGGCCCGTTACTCCATGTGGAGCTGTGGATCGGACGCATCCGAGCATGGCTTCTCCAGCACTCAAGCCCAGACCGTGATCGACTATGTCCATGCCCATCTCAGGAGGGACCTGAGCCTTCTGGAGCTGGCACGTGCGACGGATCTGAGTCCGCGGCATTTCTCGAGGCTCTTCCGCACCACATTTGGCACGACGCCCCATCGATACGTCATCGCAGAGCGTGTCAATGAGGCCAAGGCCCTACTTGCCACCAGGCGGCTCGCCATCGTGGA
>DAITMW010000391.1:0-6296 GCA_036834945.1 Steroidobacteraceae bacterium | reverse complement strand
TTCGTATTCGTTGTAGTCGAGCACGACTCAAGCCTTTTTGGTCAGATTGGCGGCCAAGTGGTAACGAAGGATGCGAGCAGCATCGGCCCAGCTGCCGTGGTAGGCAGGCTTCAGCCGCAGGGGAAGTTTGACTGTCGCGAGCGGACCTTGTGCTATGCGGGTCGCCTCGAACAGATTCAGCTCGGTCAGCATGGTCGTGCTGTTCGTCAGAGCCTGCAGGATCCAACCGTCCCCTTCCGGAGCATCGAGAGCGCGCGGGACGAAACAGGGCTCCATGACCGGATGTGTCGGTGGCGCGCTCCAGACTTCGGTCCGACCCTCCCTCAGGTCCACGTGGCCGAGGCTGTTGCGTGCCCCGGTGAAACCCAGAAGCCAGCCGTGGCGGTAGGGTTTTCCCTGAAAGCGATCATCGTTACGTGGGAACTCACCGATGAAGTCGCTGAGTGTCGTGACACGCTCGAAACCTTTGTCCCGGGAATCGAGGTTCACCGTCCATCTCGTGAGCTTCACGGCCATCCCGGAAGGGTCAAACGCCTTGCCGAACTCTGGGAAAAAAGGAAACAGGTTCCCCGGAGATGCGCACGTGTCGAAATGGATGCGGCTGCCATCCTCAAATGCATTCATCACATGGCTGGTGAACTGGTTGGGTGCCGTGAACCAGCGGATCTGATCGCCGCGGCCAAAGCGAGGCAGTACACCGAGGTGGATGTCCTTCTCCGGATCCCAGCCGTAGTAGGTCAGGCCCTTTTTCAGCCCTTCCTCGCCGGCGCCCACAATCGGCACCACCGGAAAAATGATGTGGTCGCGCGTGATGCCGCAGTCGTGCTGCTCAGCGAAATAGGGCATCTGGAACCAGGCTTCGTGGATTACATGCCCGCGCGGATCGACTTCGAAATAGACGATGTCGCGACTGAAGTCTCCCTTGGCGCCGAATCCAAAGCCCACCAGGTTGCCGGTGTAAGGATCGATCTTGCAATGCGCCGAGCAGGTCGGGCCAGGCAGCGTTCCGTGGAAGTCCCAGTTGCCGATCGTCTCCAACGTCACCGGGTCGAGCGCCACGGGCGGACTGTCCTCACGTAATGCCAGCAACACGCCGTGGTGAATGATCACGTTTGTGTTGGCCAGATTGCGATTCATGCCCGCGACTGAAGGGTCATCCGTCCACTTATTGCGGTACTTGCCGAAGAGCGTCCTGCCCGCCGCGCGCTCCGCGTTGAAACGGTCGGTGCGTACATAACGGGATTTCAGGGCCACGCGTCCGTTGTGGAAACGGAACATCGATACCATGCCATCGCCATTGAAAGGAATGTCGTGGGCGTATCGCGGTGGGAACTGGTGATCCGCAGCGACACGGTAGAACGCGCCGTCGATTTCCGGCGGAATCGATCCGACGACCTCGAGATCGTTGATGTCGGCCTCGACCCGGCAGGGAGCGTTCACTCCGGTGAACCAGGGTGATTCGGGCCAAAGGGATGCGGCAGCCGGCATAAAGCCCCTCGCAGGTATTGACGGGCAGCATGGGACAGGGCGACACTCGTTGTCAAGACAACATTGTGATGACAACGGAAATGGAGCCACCTTGCCGACCCAGCGACGCCTGAGAATCGCCGACCCGGAGCGCGATGCGCGGGTGCGCACTCTCGAGGACCTGGTTGCCGTCCGGATCGTGCGCCTTGCCGAAGTGATGGCGCGGCTCGCGACCCGCACCATCGAGGCTCGCGTAGGTCTGCGTAACACGGACCTGCGCCTCATGAACCTGCTGGATGGCTTTCAGGGCGTCACAGTCAACGAAATCGCAAGACGCGCGCACGTCGACAAAGCCTGGGTGAGCCGTTCCCTGCGTGACCTGGAGAAATCCGGACTCGTCACACGCAAGGGCAACAACAAGGACTCGCGACTCACCATGGTTGATCTGTCGGCGAAAGGTCGCGCCTTGCTCGAGCAAGTGAGGCCGCTCGCGGTGGCACGGGAGACGCGGCTGTTGGAGGGCATCGACCCGGCCGCGCTCAAGGCGAACCTGGAGAGATTGATGCTGAATGCCGAAAAACTGTTGGACGAGACCTGAGGCGGATGGTGGCCCATGGTGAGCGAGTCAATATCGCCCCGACTGTGGCAGCGCTGGTCCACCGACCACGTCGAGTCGCGGCACGCTCTCGCCTACTGGGTCGACACGATCTGCAAGTCGTTTCTCGAGATCGACATCGACAGCCCACAGCGGCATCACTTTCGGGGGCGTCTCGATCAGTTCGAGTTGGGACCGGCGACGTTGTATCTCGTCGAAGCGGACACCCAGACGGTCCGCCGCACGCGCGCCCGGATCGCTCACAGTCGCTATGCCGGCCATTTCCTGCTGCAGCTACGAGCCGGACAGATGCGCCTCCAACAGTATGGTCGCGAGTCCTGCATTGAGGCCCGCGGCTGCGTCCTGATCGATTGCAGCGCGCCCTACCGGCTCGAGTGTTTGCCCACCACACGTAGCGTGGCCTTGCGTTTCCCCGACGCATGGCTACGAAATTGGATTCCGGCCCCGGAACGTCTGGCTGGCCGGCCTTTGCTCGACTCCTCGGGTTGGGGAGCCGCGCTCTCCGCGGCGCTCGCCACTTTCGATGGCGAGCAGGAACTCGCCCTGCCGCCAGACACGGTCGCCGAGCAGATCGCCGCATTACTGGCCCTCGCAGCCGGACCGGATATGCATCCCCGGACCGCGAGCGAGCAACTCCTCAACAGAGTCCGGCGCACGATCCGCGATCGTTGCCATGAGGCCGGGCTGAGCCCCAGCATGGTGGCTGATGATGTCGGCGTCTCCAAGCGATACTTGCACCTGTTGTGCGCCAACGCCGGCACCACCTTCAGGAGCGAACTCATGCGCATGCGGCTGGATGCCGCTCACCGATTGTTGAGTGACCGACGCTATGACCTGATGGCGGTAGGGGAAATCACAGCGAGGTGCGGATTCGTGGAGCCAAGCCATTTCGCGCGGCGTTTCCGTAAGGCGTTTGGGCTCGGACCGAGCGACTTCCGTGCTGCTTCACGGGGCGACATTCAACCCTTCTCAGGCACGACGGGGATCAATAAATAGGACCCGTATGCGCCGCCGGCGTGTATGACATGCTGCCCCTCGTTTACACTCGCCTCGTGCCGCGCATAGACCAGTGGCTCCGGATAGCGATAGATGTCGGAACCTTGAATGACGAGGCGTAATCTCTCCTGCGGCAGGAATGACGTCCCCGAGGGCCAGATCTCGATGTCCACGGGTACGATCTCACCCGCGCGCAGCTTCTGCTCGCGTCTGTGCGCCAGCACGGGTTGATATTCAGTACTACGTGCGGCATCGAGCTCGCGGTGAGAGACGCGTAGCCAACCCAGGGCGACGGGGCCATCCTCGAACTGGGCGTAGAACGTAAACGGCACGACATTCCCGTCGCTGTCGATCTTCTGAACCGCAACGAACAAGTCCATATCGTCGCCCTGTTGGGTGGAGACGAAGAGCTTGAGCTTCATGTGCCCGATGACCTCGGTTGCCTGATCGAACACGAAGTCAAACACCGCCCGACCGTCGCCACGGGACTCATAGCTCACAGTTCCCGGCTCGCCAACCGCTTGTCGCTGCAATGCCGCCGTGGGGCAGTCCAAAAAGAGCTTCGTGTACTGCGTGCGTGCGAGGGGCCACTCGTCCTCAGCCCGCATGTCACCGACGTAGTAACGCTTGCGGACCTCGAGTCTCACTTTCGGCCACTGCGCCAGCTCAGTCGTTTTGCCCAACAGAAAATGGTCGAAGAACGCCTGCTGGCGTCGCACGCTTTCGGGCTCGTAGTAGTAGTACCACTTCTTGCGGCCGTGCACTTCCAGCCACTTCTGCTCTGAGCGGATCTGTTTGAAGCCTTCCAAGGTGCCGCGTGTGTGTAAACCCTGGTCGGACCAGCTCGCCACGATATAGGCCGGTACGGTAATCTGTGCGAGATCCGCAGCCTTCGACTGCCAGAAGGCGTCAAACAAGGGGTGCTCGCGGGTCTCGGTCTCGAGATCCTCGATGCGGGTCTGGCTCGCACCCCAGCGCGCCCACAGATAGGGCCAGAACCAGGTGTCCGGGATTCCTCCATGACGGACGACCTCCCGGTAGGTATCCGACCAACCTTCCCAGGGATTGATGGCCGCGAGATGGGGTGGCTGTAACTCGGCGACGCGCCATTGCATCACCGTGAGATAGGAAACTCCCGACAGTCCGACCTTCCCGTTACTCCAGGGTTGCGTGCCGGCCCACTCGATCAGTTCGTAAAAGTCCTGCGCCTCCTCCGGGGCGCAGTAAAGCGCGGTGCCCTCGGATTTCCACGTGCCGCGGATGTCCGCATTGATCACGGCATAACCGCGAGGTACCCAATAAAGCGGATCCGGCGCTTCGAAGGCCGTAAAGGCGGAAGTGAATTCGGGCTTCACCCCGCTGTTGGGGTACGCCTTGGCGAGATATCCCAACACATGTTTCCCATAAGGGCTCCAGCCGATGAGCGGCGCCGCTGGCGGACCGTCTGCTGGTCGGAACACGTCGACCAGGATCTCGGTGCCATCGCGGAGTTTCACGGGCAAATCGCGCTCGATCAACATGCCCTGTTCGATGGACTGACGGTACTGAGGCGCACGGGCTCCGCGCGATTCGGGAGTGCTGATCGGGCTGCGGTAACGATACTCGAATGGGCTTACAGGCACGTTGCCCCCTATTCCGCCTTCAGGCCGGTATGAAACGCAGTGACAGGCTACTGTAGGTCGACATCGCGTTGTTGGCGAATGGAACCGGCTCTCCGGCAAACTCGATCCGCCGGGCGCGTCGGACCAGGGCAGTCAGGAGGCACTCGGCTTCCAACTTGGCGAGCATCTGGCCCAGGCAGGCATGGATGCCTGCTCCGAAGGCGACGTGCTGCGCTGATTTGCGCGAAATGTCGAACTTGTCGGGATCCTGCCAACGCGCCGGATCGCGGTTGGCGCCTGCCAGCGAGAAGCCGATTTTCTGATCCTGGGGAATGCGCACGCCTTCGATGTCCACCTCGCTCGTCGTCGTGCGGAACAAGGTTTGCGGTGCCGAGCGGTAGCGCAGGACTTCGTCGAATGCCTGCCCCACCTGGCCGGGGCTGGCTCGCAGGGCCGACCATTGATCGGGCGCGGCCGCAAACGAGTGCAGCCCGTTGATCAATGTCATTGCGGTGGAATCGATCGCGGCGAACAGGAACGTGCCGATGAGTGCCGCGGCCTCCTCGTGCGTGATCTCCCCTCGATCCGCCATTGCGTAGAGCGTTGCGCCAAAGCCGACCGGCGCCAAAGACTCACGCCTGGCCATGCCGGCGATCCATGCCCGGGAGCCTTCTTTCTCGACTCGCGCCAGCGCCCGTTCATAGCGACTGTTGAGTGGTCCCGGAAGATTCATCGCGAGCTCGCCGAAGATCAGCAGGTGTTGTCGTCCCTCCTTCGGCAGCCCGACCGCATCCCCCACGACGCTCAGAATGAAACGGTGCACGACCTCTGTGACTGCATCGGCCGAATCTTTCTGGAGCAGTTCATCGACCAGTGCTTCCGCGGCGACCAAAAAGGACTCGCGTAATGCCGCCACCGCCTGGTTGGACAGGAGACTCACCATGATTCGCCGCGCCGGTCCATGTTGGGGCGGGTCATACTCCAACAGCCCGGAGGCGGACGGACTGATCAGGTTGCCCTTCAGGTCATTGATGGCCCGCTTCTTGAGGGGACCGATGCCTTTGGCGGAGCTGAAGTGCTGCCAGTCACCCAGGCACTGTCGAACGATCGCATCACGGGTCGAGACATAGACACCGTAGCGGCTCAACCAGCATATGGAGCCGGCTTCGCGCATTTTCTTGTAGTAGGAATACGGGAAGTGGCCGACGTCGTCCGAATAGGGATCGTGGTCGAAACAGGGGACGCCTGCGGGCGGGCGGAGATCCGGTGCGAAGGGCGGCTCGCGGGATGGTGATTCAGTCATTCGCGCAGGTTACGCGCTCTGGGCCAGTGCGGCGCGCTCGCCGGTGCATAAGACTGAGGCTGCTGGGGCTCTGGCGTGCGATTGAGCCTCAGCGTGCCTCACAGGAAGCGTGGATCGAGCTCGCGCGTTCCCAGCGCACGGACCGATTAGCGAGTCCGGGCCGCTTCGTGGGTGACCTCGATGAATTTGAGAACGGCGGGATCTACCTCCTTCGCGCGGTGCGCCAGGCTGAGGCGAGCTCGAACAGGTCGACCGCGCAAGGGAATGTAGGCCAGCGCGCTCGGCTGCAGTCCCTGCATGCTCTGGGGGACAA
>DAITMW010000390.1:0-6328 GCA_036834945.1 Steroidobacteraceae bacterium | reverse complement strand
CTGGCGGACTGGACGCAGCTGACAGCCTACTATCAGAAGCTGGCATCCCAGTCGGATAGGCTCCGCTATCAGGAGCTGGGCAAGACCATGGAAGGCCGTCCGTTCGTGATGTTGACGGTTTCCGCGCCCGAAAATCTGGCGCATCTCCAAGAATACCAGGACATCGTCACCCGTCTTTCCGACCCACGCAAAACCTCTCCCGAAGAGGCGCGCGGACTGGTTGCACGTGGCAAGACGGTAATGATCATTACCTTCAACATCCACTCCACCGAGATCGCGAGCTCGCAGACGGCGGCGGCGTTCGCCTACCGAATGGCGAGTTCGGACGATCCCGATGTACTGACGACGTTGCAGAACGTCATCCTCCTTCTCATACCCTCACAGAATCCGGACGGTGAGCAGCTCGTCGTCGACTGGTACAAGAAGACGCTCGGTACCCCTGCGGAAGGCTCAAATCCGCCGGTGCTGTATGCCAAGTACGTGGGTCATGACGATAACCGGGATTGGGTCGGCTTGACGCAACTCGAGACACTGCATACGGCACGCGTCATCAACGAATGGCACCCACAGATCCTGTACGACCTGCATCAGCAAGGCGCCAATGCCCCCCGACTCTACTTACCGCCGTGGGTCGATCCGATCGACCCCAACGTGGATCCGCTCTTGGTATTCTCGATGAATTCGTTGGGGATGCGCACCGCCCACGACGTCGCCTCTTCGGGCAAGTCGGGTGTGCTGGTGCACGGTGTCTACGATTTCTGGTCGCCGTTGCGGGACTACATTTCTCTGCACAATGGACTGCGGATCCTGACGGAGTCCGCCAGCGCCAACCTGGCCTCGCCCATCGACGTGCCGTTCGAAAAGTTGGGCACCGGCATTGGTTATGACGCGAAGGTTGCCGCCTGGAATTACCCCGATCCTTGGAAGGGCGGGACCTGGCACCTGGGGGACATCGTCGCGTACCAGATGACCGCGTTGGCTTCCATGACGAAGTCGGCGGCGACTGACCGCGAGCACTTCCTGTCAGATTTCTATGCGATCAGCTCGCGCGCCGTGCACCCGGCGTCTGGTCCGTACGCGTACGTGGTGCCGCCCGGACAGACCGATCCAGGAATGACCGAGCGCCTGGTCGAGACTCTGTTCGATGCGGGCGTCGAAGTGCAGCAAGCCACGACGGCCTTTCAGGCCGGAGGCAAACAATATCCCGCCGGCAGTTACATCATAGCGCTCGATCAGCCCTTCAGGGCCTTCGCCAAGACTGTGTTGGAGCGGCAGCACTACCCGGATATCAGGGAATATCCCGGTGGTCCGCCGCAACGGCCCTATGACGTCACCGCAACCTCGCTGCCGTTGTTCTACAACGTGCAGGCCGATGCGATCCAGGAGAAGTTCACCACGCAGGCGAGCCTGCTTACTGCGATCGCCCCGGTGACCGGACATGTGCCACCGGCAAGCGCCAGGGGGTACTTGCTGGACGCTCGCCGTAACAGCAGCTTTTACGCTTTATTCGCCCTCCTGAGCCAGGGTGTGAAAGCCTATCGCCTGACGGATTCGCGCGCGGAGCCTGGAACGATCTACATTCCGCAGCAGGGCGGCGTTGGATCGAAACTGGCTGCGGTCGCCAAGAAATTCTCGGCCGATATTCAACCCGCCGCGGAGCCTGTCGGCGGTAATGCGCTGGAGGTGAAGGCGCCGCGTGTCGGTTTGTACAAGAGTTGGATTGCCTCGCTCGACGAGGGCTGGACGCGCTTCGTTTTCGAGAAGAGCGACGTACCCTACAAGACGCTGGTTGACGCCGATATACGCAAAGGCCATCTGCGCAAGCGGTTCGATGCCATCATTCTTCCTGACAACACGGCAGGCGCGATCCTGGAGGGGCGGGCTCGTGAGGGACGCGATGGAGCGAACCGGCTCGAGCAGCCGGAGGTGCCGCCGGAGTATCGGGGCGGCCTCGGCGCGGAGGGCGCGGCGGCGTTGAAAGCCTTCGTCGAGGCCGGTGGAACCCTCATCACTTCCAACAAGGCCGCCGACGTGTATGCCACCAAGGACAACCCGGAATTCAGCAACTCCTTGGCCGAGGTCCCGCCCAAGGAGTTTTATTGCCCCGGCTCCATTCTCGAGATCGCGCTCGACCAGTCGAGCCCGATAGCGTTCGGCTCCGGCGCCACGGTACCGGTTTTCTTCGAGACCAGCCCGACGTTCAAGGTTTCCGGAGCCGCCAGGCCCATCGGACGTTACACCAGCGCCAACCCGTTGCTCAGTGGTTGGATTCTGGGCGGCAAGTATCTCAACGGCACCGCCGCCATCGCCGACGTCCCCATGGGCAAGGGTCGCATCGTATCATTCGGCTTCATTCCGACCTATCGGGGATTGAGCGAGGTGACCTACAAGTTGCTGTTCAACGCCATGCTCTATTCGACTTCGAAGCCGACGTTGTTGAAGGGGCGCTAGGCGCCCCCTCGGCACCCCAAACTGGCCAGCTGACCGTGTTGCATGGCCGCGCAGATTCGCTACGGGAATATCATTTCCGCATCAGAAGGAGGAGTATGGGAACCATGGCAAGCCGCGCTACGAAGACAGAAACGAGTATGTCCGGAAAAAAGTCGCGCTTCATTCGCCAGTACAGGATGCCGAGTGTGACAGCGAGCGATGCGATACCACCAGCCGTCGGAATCAGCGAGCACGCAGCCCCGCCCGAAGCTGCCAACACGACATCCAGGAATTGGTATTGCGTCTTGAAAACCGCAAAGCCGACCGGCACGAGAATTATCGCGACGACCGCGTAAATCAAGGCCACCATGATTGGATTCAACGCATTCTCCTTACACTGTTGGATGGCTGCCCTGCGCTGGCGGGATACCTCTGCTTCGGAAGAGCATTCACACCCGTATTGGTTGGTTCAGATGTCCGCAACCGCTCGCCAGACCGAGCTTACACCTTGCAGTTGAGCTGGTCGAATGGCCGAAACGCGGTAGTGAGTACTCATCATCACATCCCGCACATTCCGCGGCTTGAACGCCACCACGTTCGTCCCACCACGATGTCGCGCACTGTCATACAGTATCACATCCCCTCCAGCCGAGCGGATCCGCTCTCCAAACGCCTGCGACTCTGTGTAGCTGTCCGGACTATAGAGCGAGGCAAGGGCGACCCGTTGCCCGCGAATGTCATGATATTCCCCGGCCAACTGGGCCACGTATGTTCGATACTGCAGCGTCAGCGACGCCACCCGCATGTTGATGGCTTCGCGACGCAGATGATGCGCCACCTTCGCGATGGCCGTACGTCGCTCGAACGCTGCATACCAGCCGCTCAGATCCGCAGAAGTGAATCTCATCCCGGCAGGAGCAACATGGAGGAATGAAGCCATGACCACACTGGAGTTGCCGACGCCATAGACCCACTGATCTCTCGGCAAGCGCGCGACCCGCTGGGCGACCAGGCGGTCGTTGGTCCATCCCTCCAGCTCCATCACCGCCTGGAGATCATCCGGTGAGGCGACCGCCTCAAACGTTGAGATCGGAGGAAAACGGGACGGAAAAATGCAAATCCATGAGGTTTCCTGGAAGCCGACTCCCCGTCGCCGCGACAGCACACCTGGGTAGCCACTTCCAAGAGGGCGGCTTGCGGGATTACCCATTATCCCTGCCGTTCGCAGATGTAAATGGCTGCGCGCGAGGACGCGCTTGCGGCCGAGGACGGCCGGCTTCGCCCATTGACATCTGCGAACGGCACCGGGGGCGGGTTGCGGGCAAGCCGCCCAGAGCACATTGAGGATCACCCATGACGACACTTTACGTTCGCGACCGCGCGCACTTCCGTGAGGCCACTACCCGAGGAAATCCTTGGACTCCCGCCGTCACCGATGGTCTATCTGAGCTCGCGAAGGACGCGATTCCGGGCACCTTTCACGTCCGTAACCTGTTGGTCGGCTCGGATTCTGACCTGCGCATAAAGAGCCGGGGGTTCGAGCTTGCCGGGTTTTCACGAGGAGCTCGCGTGAGCGTTCGAGTCTTCAAAAAACGCCTCGTCATCGACGTCGTGCAGGAGCCTTTCATGAGTGTCCCGCATCACTTTCGCGCGAGCACACTGCAGATTTCGCTGCCGTAACCCCATAGAGCCACTGCGATCTTCGGATCGCAGTGGCTCTATGTTATTCGGTTTGATCAAGCGCCGTTGCACATCGGGCCAGCCATTTGATCGCAATGCAGTAATCAAGCCGTTGGCTGGACCGGCCACGGCCGTGCATATGGCCCCATACGCACGAATACGGATTTTCCCCGAGTGCCGAGCGCGCACACTCCAATCTTCAGATCCTGGAATGGGGCAGATGGGTACGGTGGATTTTTCGAGCGATCTGACGAGCACCCGCAACGGCTGGGGCGGATGGGGTATGGGGTATGGCCCTGGTGGTGGCCGTCCTGATACTGGCCGGTTGTGCATCATTGCGGGTCGCCAACGACTACGATCGCGCTGCGACCTTTTCCGGTTTCCACCGTTTCGCGTGGATGCCCCGGGACCACCACGGCTCAGGCAATCCCCTGGTAGTACAACGGGCCCAGGACGCGATCCAAGCCGACCTGGCACAGAAGGGTTTTGTCCACGTCGCCGATCCCGCCTCTGCCGACTTCATGGTCGATTTCACGATCGGCGCGGAGGATCGGGTGGACGTGCGGTCCTATCCCCCGGCATACGGGATGTCCTACCGCAATTATCCGGATTGGTGGGGCTATCGATATTGGGGGAATGCGATCGACGTCCGGCAATATCGCGAGGGGACACTCTCGATCGACGTTTTCGACGCACGCACCCACAGACCCGTGTGGCATGGATGGGCAAGGAAGGAGTTGACGAGCTCGGATCTCGAGAACTCGCAAGCTCCGATCCGGACGGCCGTCGAGGCCGTGCTGACGAAGTTTCCGCCTTTGTGAGGAGTGACGCAGAATGCCAGCTCGCCTGTTCGTCATTGGCGCCTCCTGGAACGGTGTGCAGATCCACACCGCATCGCATGCACAGCAAGGAGAGCTTTTCCAACCAGGGAGGATTTACCTGGCGCCACCACATGTTGGAAAAAAGACAATACGTGCTGCTTTCGCGCGGACCGCACGAGAATCGAACGAGGCGCGTGGTGGATCTGCTGTTTCGATCAGCTGCCCTTTCCTACGGCCCACGGTCGTCGGCGTCGTCCTGACCGGACATCTAAACGATGGTACGGCGGGGCTCATGATGATCAAGGGAGAGGCCACGCATTCTCGCCCCAGGGTCTCGTATACGCGCAAGCAGCGACCCGGGAAAACACACTTTCCTCGTCGTATGGCTGGTGCGCGAGGAGCTATCACTGGTGGGCCGCTTGTTTGCCGATCCCACGTATCGGGGCGTTGGTTTCCGGCAAGGCCTGAGAGCAATGTGTGAACGAATCTCCAACCGCCACGACATTCTTTACTGACGCAGAGCGCATCCAAGGCAAGCTGGAAGAGCGTCCCGGCCTCACCGACGAGGAAGCGGCCCGGCGGCTCATCGAAGAGGGGCTCAATGAGCTCGCGTCCAGCAAGTCCCGCGGCTTCTTGGCCATCGCACTGGAAGTCGCCCGTCAGCCGATGTTTTTGCTGCTCGTTACCGCGAGCAGCCTGTACTTCGTAATGGGGAAGTTTGGCGACGCGATGTTGCTCCTGGCTTCCGTACTGCTGGTCATGGTCATCACCATCGTCCAGGAGCGGCGTACGGAGCGTTCCCTCGAAGCCCTGCGCGATCTCTCGAGCCCTCGCGCGCTGGTCGTGCGCTCGGGGAAACGGCGCCGCATCGCCGGGCGTGACGTCGTGAGGGGGGATGTAGTGTTGGTTGCAGAAGGCGACCGCATCCCGGCGGATGCGATCCTCAGACGCTCGATGAATGCGACCGTAGACGAGTCACTCCTGACGGGAGAGTCCGTACCTGTCCGTAAGGTCGGTTCCGCGGATGCGACGCAACTGCCACGGCCCGGCGGAGACGACCTGCCGTCCTTGTTCGCGGGCACCCTGATGACCTCCGGTCAAGGGGTGGCGGAGGTCGTCGCTACTGGAGCCCGAACTCAGCTGGGCCGGATTGGCAAAGCCCTCCAGACCATAGAGCCTGAAGAGACCTCACTGCAGCGCGAGACCACCCGGATCGTCCAGGTTGTCGCAACCATTGCTTTGATTGCCTGTGGACTCGTGGTGCTGCTCTATGGCCTGTCGCGCGGCGGCACCTGGCCCGTCTGGCGGGACGGCGCGCTCGCCGGCATCGCAATGGCGATGTCCCTGCTACCTGAGGAGTTTCCGGTGGTGTTGACGATCTTTCTTGCTCTCGGGGC
>DAITMW010000389.1:4937-6331 GCA_036834945.1 Steroidobacteraceae bacterium | reverse complement strand
CACACGTGCCGGCTGTACCCCGCGAAGAATGGCTACGATAGGGCGGTCTGTCGCCAGAGGTTCAGTGTGCATAGGTACCAGCCTTCAGATCAGTTGACTTCGGACGTTCGCCAGGCCAGCCACTGCTGCGGGAACCCCGTCGGTGCTGCTCGCCTGGTAATGCTGGGAGGCGAGGCCCTTCGCATACAGTTCGGTGAGCTGCGGGGCGCCAATCAGGTGTACTGCCGGAGACTCGAGCGACGGTGCAAACAGATTCAACGCGCCGGCGATATCACTCGCAATCAGCAAGCCCGACAGAAATGCCGCGGCCTCGTGAGTCTGCAGATCGCCCGCCAGGGTCCGACTGCGGCACTCGAACAGCCGATGGAGAACTTGCGTGGCAGGGAACCGCTGAAACTCGTCCAACGCCCGCTCGAAGGCCGAACTCGTGCTGCCATCCGCAGGGCCCGGTTCGCGCACCAACACGCTGCGATCGCGCAACAGCGTAAACAACTCGCCGGTGGGTGCAGTCAGAAAGTCGTTGATGACGCCTTTCTCCAGCACTACCCATTTGGTATGGGTCCCGGGAAGGCAGAGCAGTCGGCGTCCATGGCGCAAATCGGGCTCGAGCTCCAGAGCCCCCAGAATCTGCGTCTCCTCACCGCGCATGACATCGGGCGCAGCAAACCGATTACGGCAGGAAAGGCCGGGAACAACTCGGATCCGGCCCTCGCGTAGGCTCGCGCAGGCGGCTGCGATGTCCTGCGGGCGAGCAGGGCAGGGGAGATACGGCGCCTGGACCCACCCGATGTTGGAACCGACCATCCCGCTCAGGACTGTGGGTGGCACCTGTGCGGACGAGGGCCATCGGGTGATCAGAGAGTCGAACACCCTCGAGAAGTCCCCGGCCGCAGCGCCCGGCCCGGTGACCGAATCGAGGACGTTGCCGGACTCATCGCACAAGAACAGGCGCAGGTGAGTCGTGCCCCAGTCGCCGGCTACAAAGCTGCCAGCACTCAATCTGAGACCAGGCGGGTTAGGCGCGCTCATTCGTGATAGAGCTGCGTGCGCCCGCCATCAATCAGGATATCGGCAGCATTGATGAACCGCGCTTCGTCACTGGCAAGGAATAGCGCGGTGTAGGCGACCTCTTGCGCGGTACCGAGGCGCTTGCAGGGCAGGAGCTCCTCCTGGCGCCGGCGCTCCTTCTCGGGATCCGGTTGGGCGGCGAGCCACTGCTCGGTCTGCGGTGTGAGAATGAAGCCGGGAGAAATGGAGTTGACCCGAATCCCGCGGGCCGCGTACTCGATCGCGAGGGCCCGGGTGAGGCCGATCAGGCCGTGCTTGGCGACGGGATAGGGAAAGCAGCCGGGAATGATCCGATGGCTGTGGA
This sequence comes from Steroidobacteraceae bacterium, assembly GCA_036834945.1. Taxonomy (GTDB): domain Bacteria; phylum Pseudomonadota; class Gammaproteobacteria; order Steroidobacterales; family Steroidobacteraceae; genus 13-2-20CM-66-19. The sequence continues at coordinate 4,959 of DAITMW010000389.1, read as the reverse complement.
CGGATGCGATGTTGACGATGTT
>DAITMW010000389.1:0-4837 GCA_036834945.1 Steroidobacteraceae bacterium | reverse complement strand
TCATCGTAAGCGAGTGTCCGTGTACGTTACCGATTTAGCTAAATTGATCATAGCGATAGCTGCGCCGTCAAATCTTTTTTTGCCCGGCAATAGCACTGCTGGATGCACGAGAATCAGGCTCTCGCTACGCTCAAAGCTTGACTGCCCAAGTGGAAGTGGCATTTAATCGATTACGGTAACGTACACGCCACCGACAACATTTCGGGTGTCCGCCACCGCAGCCAGCTGTTTTCGTGAGGGGGAAAACGTGAAAATTTCGCAGCAGTTCGCCAGACGTTTCATGCGCAATGGAGGGCCGTTGACCCTCGCTCTGGGCGCCTTTGCCTCGATCGCGCATGGCCAGGTCCAGTCTTCGCAGCAGGCAACGGCGCCGAGCGCCGAAACGGACGGCCAGGGAGGCGAGCTTCAGGAGATCGTCGTGACCGGCATCCGTGCCAGTCTCGAGCGCGCCATGGACATCAAGCGCGATGCCGACTATGTAGTTGATTCCATTTCGGCCGAGGACCTCGGCAAGTTTCCCGACGCGAACGTTGCTGAGTCACTGCAACGCATTACCGGCGTGGCCATCGACCGCAACCAGGTCGGCGAGGGACAGACGGTCACCATCCGCGGCTTCGGGCCGAACTTCAACACCGTGCTCGTCGATGGCCGCCAACTGCCGACTCAGACCGGACATCGCTCGTTCGATTTCGATATCTTGCCGGCGGATCTGATCAACGGCGCCGACGTCTACAAGACCTCGGCGGCCTCCCAGAATGACGGCGGCATCGGCGGATTGATGAATCTTCATACGCCGCGCCCGCTGGACCTGAAGCACTTCACGGCCATCGCGAGCCTCAAGGGCGAGAAAAGCGACCTTTCCGGTTCACATGCCGAGCCGCAAGGCTTCGTGCTGTTGAGCGACACGTTCGCGGACGGCACATTCGGCGCGCTCGCCTCGCTTTCCGTGCAGGAGCGCAGTGCGCCCACGAACCGGGTCTTCACGGGAAACTGGTTCTCCACCGACTTCCCGCAGCTCCCAGGCGATCCGCATGGCTTCATGCCGCAGCAGGTCGACGTCATCGCCCTGGACGCATTCTACAGGCGCATCGGCGGTCACGGCGTACTGCAATGGAAACCCAATGACCAGTTGGTCATGACCCTCGATGGCCTGTACGACAAGTACGAGATCCATTCAGAAAGCAGCGAGATCGGCTGGTACTTCGGCCCAACCACCCTCGCCAGCGGCACGTTCGACAAGAACGGCGTGCTCACCAACTTCACGACCAACGACCAGTTGCACACGGATTACATCCGCGAGCATCAGAACACTTCCTTGCTGTCACCCACTCTCCTCAAGCAGGTGGGTTACAACGTCAAGTGGAACAGCAGCGACAACCAGTTTGTCGCCACACTCGACCTCGATGTCGCAAAGAACACGGTGTCAGGCGGCACCGAGCCGCGGTACTTCACGGTGGCCGGGTTCCCAACCAGTGTGACCTACACCGGCAACGGCGGGGCCGGCATTCCAGGCATCGTTTCGTTGGGGAGTCCCGGCCTGGGCATCCCGGCCGCAACGTATACAGACCCGAATCTCCTGAACACCCACTTCATCCAGCAGCAGGCCGACGATAACTCGGACCAGATCAACGAGGCCCATCTCGATCTGCAGTGGAACGCCCGCACGTCCGTTCTGCAGGATATCCGCTCCGGGGTGTACTTTCAGAACCGGATCCTGAAAGCGGACACCATCACGACCCAGGGCAACGCGCAGTGCGCCTACTGCGGCTACAACACCCCGGCCCCCGCGGGCCTGTTCAGTACGTTCAACGGCCCCAGCTCATTCGGCGGCTATAGTTCGGGCCTGCCAGGGCAATGGTTGACCTACAGTCCGGTTGCCTACATGAACTATCTCCAGACGTCGGCGGCAATGGCCGCGGAAGACGCGGCAAAGGGCCTGCCGCCGGGTACGACGTATAACAACCTGTTCGGCTACGGCGGAAACGCCTTCGCTCCTTCCGACTCCAGTTCATCGTATGCCGTCTCGGAAAAGGTGGAAGCGTTTTACGTGCAATTCGATCTGGGCGGCACGCTTGCCGGACTGCCCTGGTCGGCCAATGTCGGCGGACGCTATGTGCACACGAAGGAGACTTCGCACGGATACACGCGGGTGCTCACCGATCTTCTGCCGATCCAGGGTGATCCTTCGGAATACAATCCGGTCTACGCGGACAACGGGCAGCTTCTCTACGTCTCGGCCTCGCACAGCTACGGCAATTTCCTGCCGAGCTTCAATTTCAAGATCAATCTCACCGATCAAATCATCGCGCGCGCTGCCGTCTCGCGCTCGCTCACGCGCCCGGACATGTACGACTTGCGTCCCGTGATCAACTACGACGTACTGCGACCGGGAGAGAACCAGGCGAGCGGGGGCAATCCGGACCTGAAGCCCTACCTGTCCGACAACTATGACCTGTCCCTGGAATGGTATTTCGCCCCGGCTAGCTACGCATCCATCGGCGGCTTCCGCAAGAATATCAAGGACTTCGTCTCCAACGAGTACTCCAACCTGCCGCAGCACATCGCGAACTCCGCAAACCTGCCCGAGTACCCGGGTGGCACGGTCAACTTTCTGTTCAACGCTCCGACCAACTCGCAGTCGGCCTATGCGGAAGGACTCGAACTGGCCCTGCAGCACACCCTCAGCTGGCTGCCGTCCCCGTTTGACGGGTTGGGCTTCAATGCGAACGCGACGTTCATGCACAGCGATGCCCTGCTGAATGCCGCAGACACGAACAACACGTTCGCTCTCACGGGCCTGGGCAATTCGCAGAACTTCATCGTGTTCTATGAAAAAGGCCCGGTGGGCGTGCGCTTTGCGTACAACTACCGCGATGCGTTCCTGTCCGGTACGGCACCCATTACGCATACGAAGGGTTATGGACAGCTCGATGGCCAGGCGAGCTACAAGGTCACGGATTACGCGCTCGTGACGTTCGCGGTGGCCAACATCACGAATGCGGTCCAGCAGACCTATGACCGGTATGTGAACGAGTTCGATTCGCTCAACGAGTTCGGACGGCGCTATTCTGTCGGGGTCCGTGTGAACTTCTGAGGAAATCATGAGACATCACCATCGCCTGGGCGCCGCGTGGATTGTTCTCGCTTCGACCCGGGCGATCGGTGCGCCCGGGGATCCCGTTCACTATGATCCCGACACACACGTCTTCACGCTGAGCTCGGCGCAGGTTACGTATGCCTTCGGGGTGAACGAGCGCGGTGAGCTGCAGTCGCTGTATTGGGGCAGCCGCCGTGCCCCCGATGATCCATTGCCGGCTGCTAGATCCGATACCGGGTCGGCCTCGTTCGATCCATCCACCGGCTCGACTCCACAGGAATACGCCGCCTGGGGCTCAGCTTTGTACACCGAGCCGGCGCTCAAGGTGAGCTTCCCGGACGGCAATCGCGATCTCGTGTTGCATTACCTTTCCCACACGGTCAGCGGTTCACATGCTTCAGTTCTCCTCAAGGACATCTCGCGGGATGTGCGCGTGGAGCTGCGGTACGACATCGATCCGGATTCAGGAATTCTAGGGCGCACCGCGCACATCGAGAATCACACCGGGAAGCCTCTGGTCGTGCAGCAAGCGGCTGCGGCGACCTGGAATCTGCCCGCGGGAAATGACTACGTATTGCATTCACTCTCAGGGCGCTGGGCTGCCGAATGGCACCTGGATCACCGTCCGGTGCTTCCGAGCCAAACCATACTCGAGAGTCGCCGTGGCTCGACAGGTGAACAGAACAACCCCTGGTTCGCACTGACACAGGCCGGCACGAGCGAGGACACCGGTCCTGTGTGGTTTGGCGCGCTGGCCTGGAGCGGCTCGTGGCGCATCACCGTGGAGCCGGACCTCAGGCGCCGGGTTCGCGTGACCGGTGGCTACAATCCGTTTGATTTTTCCTACCGGCTGGCCCCCGGCGAATCACTTGATACGCCGGTGTTCTTCGCCGGCTATGCGCAAGGTGGCCTGGGTGAGGCGTCCCGCCTGCTGCATCGATTCGAGCTCATGCACGTGCTGCCGCAGGCACCGCATCCCCGGGCACGTCCGGTTCTGTACAACTCGTGGGAAGCAACTGGATTCAACGTCAACGAAGCCGGACAGATGAAACTGGCGGAGATGGCCGCCCGCATCGGGGTAGAGCGCTTCGTCATGGACGATGGCTGGTTCGGCGCGCGGGACAGCGACCATGCCGGCCTCGGGGATTGGATGGTCAACCCGCGAAAATTTCCGCACGGACTGCAGCCGCTCATCGCCAAGGTTCATGCTCTCGGCATGGATTTCGGACTGTGGGTCGAGCCGGAAATGGTGAACCCTGACAGCGACTTGTACCGGAAACATCCGGACTGGGTGCTGAATTTCCCGGGGCGCCCGCGGACCGAGGGACGCAACCAGTTGGTACTCAATCTCGCGCGCCAGGATGTGCGCGATCACCTCTTTCGTGTTCTGGACGACCTGCTGACGCAGAACGACATCGCCTTCCTCAAGTGGGACTACAACCGTAACTGGAGTGAGCCGGGCTGGCCTGAGCAGAAGCCCGAGGACCAGCAGAAGGTCTACGTAACTTACGTCCAGAACCTGTACTGGATCCTCCAACATTTGCGTGAACGGCATCCAAAGCTGGAGATCGAATCCTGCTCCGGAGGCGGCGGGCGAGTGGACCTCGGAATCATGCGCTTGACGGACGAGGTCTGGCCATCCGACAACACCGACCCGTTCGACCGCCTGAGCATCCAGGATGGATTCACCTACCCCTATACGCCGGGCGTCATGATGGCGTGGGTGACTGACTCACCCAA
>DAITMW010000388.1:0-6331 GCA_036834945.1 Steroidobacteraceae bacterium | reverse complement strand
ATTCAAAGCACTTCGCTGAGCTTCGCCAGTCGCACCAACACCCGTTGAATCACAGGCTCCACATTCCTGAGTGTCACCAAGGCCGACTGTAGAGCGGCAATATCCGCGGCCAGGCCGCCGCTGGCTGTGGCGACCTTGGGCGATTCCTGGGGCTTGGGCGCCTCGCCCGAGCCCATCGTCAATACCGGCTCCCTTCCGTCCTTGCGTACCATCACCAATTCCCCCTGCTTGCGCATCTGCGCAATCCGCGACCGGACCGACCCTTCGGAGAGCCTGGGATCCTTGATCTTCATCCGCTCGATGCCCTGGTTGACTGTCAGTTCACGGCCGGTGAATGCCTCAGTTATGTTGGCCTTCACAGAGCCGTGCGGTTTCTTGCCTTTCGTCATTGATTCAATCTTCTGGGTGGGAATGACAGTTGGAGCGGTACGTTTCGCGAACAATTCATCCAAGGTGGTGGGTTCGGTCGTCATGTTTAAATTCGAGGTTAATGAACCTGGTGGCTACCTCGCCATTGTAACCTGAAGGAGTGCCACATATCGCTATGCAGCACCCTGGGCGCAGGGTGCTCTTTTTGCGTTCTAATGCCGGCTGGCATGTGGTGAAAGTCCGTCCTGGCGCCAAATGGGCGTCTTTGGTGTGGGGCGAGGGCCCGTCATCTCGCGGCGCCCGCTGTTAGGTTTGATGGGCGCGGTCACCTGAGCGCGAGAAACTTGCGAATTTCGATGTCATCGCAGGCATTGAACAGGCACAGACCGTCGACCCCGTGTCCGGCGGAGCCCGTGGTCGTGTCGATGCAGCCTTGCTCGCCCAACACTCCGTAATCCCCGCGGCGTCCTGGTCGGCGTCACTACCCGCAGAGGCGAGTTTTGGCAGAAATGTAAACTTCCTATTACACTAAATAGGTTTAATGGAAAAGGAACGTTACAGTGCCTGCTCCCCATCGCCCCTCTATCGCTGTGCGTCATGGACTTCGCAAGCTGGGCCAGGACATTCGAGACGCCCGTCGTCGCCGTGGGCTGCCCGCCGGGGTCATTGCTGAGCGCGCCTTTACCAGCCGACCGACGCTGCAGCGGGTCGAACGCGGGGATGCGTCGGTCAGTATCGGTATCTACGCGGCCGTCCTTCAAGCGCTTGGGCTTCTCGATGGCCTGAGCCAGCTCGCCGATCCCGCGCGCGACGTAGCGGGCTTGGCTATGGCTACTGAGAAATTGCCGCAGCGTGTCCGGCTCCGCCGGTCATCCGGGAATCACGATGGCTGATATCGAGGTCCACATCGATTTCGCAACCGGCTTGAAACGTGTGGGTACGCTGCGCCGTCCTGCACGTCGAGGCGGCGAAGCGATCAGCTTTGAATACCATCCGCCCTGGCTCGAAGATCGCGCGTGCTTCTCGCTGGAACCGGCATTGGCACTCGGTCGAGGTGCGTTTGTGCCGGCCGGGAGCCTTCCCGTTTTGGGCTCTATCGGAGACTCTGCCCCCGATACTTGGGGGCGCCGCTTGATGCAGCGTGCAGAGAGACGCCGCGCAGAGCGCGAAGGGCGCGCCATACGCACGCTTCAGGAGCTCGACTATCTGTTGGGCGTGTCCGATGTGTCGCGACTCGGCGCGCTCCGGTTCCGCCACGTTGGAGAGGAGGTGTTCCAATCGACAACATCGATGAGCGTACCTAGCTTGCTCGAACTCGGCCGCCTGCTGCAGTCGACCGAGCGGATTTTGCGCGACGAAGAGACAGACGAGGATCTGCAACTCATCTTCGCGCCTGGCTCATCTCTCGGCGGCGCCCGCCCCAAAGCCTCTGTAGTCGACAATCATCATCATCTGTCGATAGCGAAGTTTCCGAAGGAAACCGACGAGTACAGTATTGAGCTGTGGGAGTCCATTGCATTGACCCTCGCGCGGCGCGCAGCAATTCGTACTCCGGATCATGAGCTTCTGCGGGTCGCCGGTCGGCCCGTGATGCTTTCACGTCGTTTCGACCGAGCAGCAAATACGCGGGTGCCATTCTTATCGGGGCTCTCGATGCTGAGCTTGAAAGATGGCGAGCGCGGTAGTTATCCCGAGCTGGTCGATGCGCTAACCCGGTATGGCTCTCGGGCGCGAGAGGATGCCCGTGAGCTCTATCGACGAATGGTGTTCAACATCCTGATCTCCAATGTGGACGATCACCTGCGCAATCACGGTTTCTTGTGGAGCGGTCCAGAAGGTTGGACTCTCTCGCCAGTCTACGATCTGAATCCAACTCCGACCGATGTTCGTCCACGCATTCTTACAACAAACATCACTCTCGACGAGGCAACGTGTGACGTCGATCTCGCGCTCTCGAGCGCTGAATATTTCAGCTTGGGACCCAAGGATGCCAAGGCGATCGTCAAGGAGGTTGCCTTGGTGACCTCTGCCTGGCGCGAAGTGGCCGCTGCTGCCGGCGCTACTCACGGTGAAGTCAATCGCATTGCGAGCGCGTTCGAACACAGCGATCTGACATGCGCCCTGTCACTTTGATCGCGGCCTCGCTCGCCGGGCTCGACCACTGGCCCCGGGCGGGACTACCTCTGGTGTCGGGTCGAATGCGGCCTCGCAGCGCTACAGCACCCCCTCGTAGATTTGTCCGAGCGACAGCGACAGTCCGATGGACTGAAAGGTCGCGAGACTGTCGGACCCCGCGTGTACTCTCGGCAGCCACTTCTCTGCGCGGCGGTAAATCGTGATCTGAGCGGCGTCCTGGGAGACCAATGCGTATTCCTCCACAGTGGCAATCTGCTTGTAGCTGAAAAATTTCTCCCGACGATCAATGGACCGAGTGGAGGGCGACAATACCTCCATGATCAACTTCGGATAGTGTAGATAGTGGCTGGTGACGCCTTCGCGGCCGCATCCCACCATGATATCCGGGTAGTAGAAGAGATCCCTCTGATCGATTTTCAGTCGCAATTTGAAGTTGGAGATGTAAGCCCTGCAAGGGCCGCCGCGCAAACTCCCGTGAATGGCGGCGAACAGGTTTCCCGCGACCAATTCGTGATGCTCACTGGCGCCGGACATCGCGTAGATCGCGCCATCGATGTATTCGTGACGAAGTTCGCTCTTTGCTTCGAACTCCAAATACTCATCAACCGAGAGCCAGGGACGTTCCTCTAGCGCGTCGTAGGCCGCCGCGGGTTCTGCCACGTGATCACCGAGCAAGGCGCTGTCGTAGGAGAAACTCTCGACAAACCATGATCGCAGGTTCTGCCGCTCTCGCGCGGCCAACTGTTGGATCGCGGCTTGGATGTCGTCCAGGGAATTCATCGTCATATCAGTGACCTCTGCTGGGAAGTTACTCGACCGCCGATACTGATGACAGATCAGGCGGTGCCTGCGCCGAGGTGATTAGAATAGCCGTGTTGGAGTCAGGTCGCGACCTCGATTGATTGTGCGTTTTGCAAGAAATGAACGCTTCTGCGACCTGGGGGCGATTGATTGCGGCTAGACTTCATGACGCTAACATCGACGTCCGTGTTGACCGTCTGATACCGCGCGTGGATGACCCCATCGGGATCACCGCGGCGAGGCTGCCGTGGCGGCACCGAGCGCGGATGCCCGGCTGAACGAGCGCGCTGACGGAGTGCTCGGATGAGCTGGTCGTATCAATTGTCGAGTGGGTGGTGACATACGATCGAACACACCAGTGCTGCAATCGGCACGGGAGCGCTGAGGCAAAGCCGCCGGTCCATCAATTTGTGCTGGAATGGCTTATGCTCCGGCCCACGCACGAGGAGCAACAAATGATTCCAGAGTCTTCCAACCCTGAGCGAGACTACCCCCAGGTGGCCGCGGAGCGGGGCCGGATCGAGCCCGCACCACGCCGCGTGCGAGGTTACTTCGACAACGAGCTGGTCTTCGACACGACCCGCGCCCGCTATGTCTGGGAGGTGCCATACTACCCGCAGTACTACATCCCGCTACCCGATGTACGCATGGAGCGTCTGCACGACGAGAACCACCCGCAACGGGTGCAGATGGGACTTTCACGGCTGCATTCGCTGACGACGGAGCGGCGCACCAGAAACGCTGCGGCGCGCGTCTATGACGCCAACAGCGGTGGTCCCGTCGCCGGCTACGTACGGTTCGAGTGGGAGACACTCGACTGGTTCGAGGAAGACGAACGAATCCTCGGTCATCCGCGCAACCCTTACGTGCGAATCGACGCGCTGCGCTCTCATCGACACGTGAGGATCGAAATCGACGGCGTGGTACTGGCGGAGACACGCAGCCCCATACTGCTCTTCGAAACCGGGTTACCCACACGGTACTATTTCGACCGCACAGACGTTGATTTCAAACACCTCGAGACCAGCAACACGCAGTCCATTTGCGCCTACAAGGGAGTCACGTCGGGCTACTGGTCCGCGCGAATCGGCGACACAGTTCATCCGGATGTCGCTTGGACCTACGACTACCCGACCCGCCAGGTGGCGCCGATCACCGGCCTCATCGCCTTCTACAACGAAGTGATCGATACTTTCGTGGACGGTGACCGATTGCCGCGGCCCCGAACTCATTTCGTTTAGCGGCTGAGGTCTGCAGTCAACACGGTGGAGCTTCAGCTTTAGAGCCGTTGCGAGGCAACCATGCGCACTCTGGTTTGCAAAGCCCTGATCCTCTCGGCGTTTTCGCTCTGGCAGTTGCAGGTGCCGGCACAGTCGGCCGCGGTCCCATGGCTCACACGATCGGCCGATAACTCCCGCAGCGGCTGGAATCCCCACGAGACCGTCCTCACCCAGGACGCGATCAGAACCAGGGGAATTGTCCGTGCGACGATCATCCCCGTTATCGGTGATGCGCGCGGCATGGAAGCGCAGCCTCTCATACTACCGGGCGTCAAGACCCCCCGCGGAACCCGCGATGTCATGGTGCTGCCTTCAATGGCAAACGTGATTCGCGGAGTCGATGCCCACGACGGCAGCGGTATCTGGCAGGTCACTCTTGGAACACCCATCACCGGATCGGTCAACATCGATTCGCAACAGGTCAACGATCATTGGGGCTGCCTGTCGACTGGTGTCATTGACGCTGACAGCCAGCGCCTGTACCAGGTCTGCTGGATATCACCGGATCACTCGGGCAAGCCGAAGACGGCGCGCTACTACATGCACGTGTTGAAAGTGAGCAATGGCAGCCGGGTCGTGGCGCCCGTGCTCATCCAGGGCACCAGCGCGGGACAGGATTTCAACGCCGAGATGCGCAAGCAGCGCTCAGCGCTCGTAGAGACCAACATCAACGCAGTCAAGACCGTCTTCGGCTGCTCGGGTACGGTCTTCGAGACCGGCACGGGCGCTTCGGGGTATTGCTTCGCGTTCGACGTCAAGACCAACAAGGTCAGTGCAATGCTGGCCATGACGGCCGGGGCGGGCGCGGGCGTCTGGATGGGAGGCCAGGGCGCCGCCGCCGATGCGCAGGGTCACCTCTACGTCACCACCGGAAACGGGGATTTCGATGGCGTCAGCCAGTGGGGCGAATCGTTCCTGAAACTCGAGTATTCGCCGCCGCCCCGATCAGGCAAGCCGGGGGCGCTGCGAGTCATTGATCACTGGACCCCGTGGACCGATCTTGCCCGAACCGGGCAGGCGCGTGCCATGGCAGCTCCAAAGCTCGCCGGGGTCAGTGCACCGACCGAAGCGGCCAGGAGGCCGGTCGGTGGTGGAATGAACATGTCGCTGGCCAACGGGCAGGTCGTCACCGGTGTCGATGAGCAGGGGGCGCGATTCATGCGCGTCGTCCCAGACATGGCGACCGGGGCATGGTCGGACGAGGACTGGGGTTCGGCCGGACCGGCCTGCCTGTTTGCGATTGGCATCTGTGTGGCGGCCGGAAAGGACGGCATCGCGTATCCCATCAAGACCGGCAACCTGGGCGGAACCACGCCCGCCGACCTCGCCAATCCCAAGGCCAACTGCGCCAAGCTCGCTGCTCCGCCGGTGTGGTTGACCATGAGCCCGGGCCCGGTGGATCCCTGTCCCGATGATCCACGGATCCTCAACTTCTTTCCTTGGGGGAACAGCGCACATCTGCACATGACGCCGGTGCAGTATCGCGATCCGCTGCTGAATGCGTGGACGATTTTCGCGTGGGGTGAGAATGCACAGCTCCACAAGTGGAAGGTGAGCGACAGTGGCGAGCTCACCTACCTGACGCAGGGGCATGAATTCGCCAGCGCCAACGTCATTGGGACCGGGACCGGCGGCATGCCGGGCGGTTTCTGTTCCGGCTCGAGCAACGGGGCTGACGCGAACTCCGCGATACTCGTCTGCACGATTCCCTACGACGATGCCAACGCGAACGTCGTCAACGGGCG
>DAITMW010000387.1:4534-6348 GCA_036834945.1 Steroidobacteraceae bacterium | reverse complement strand
GTACTTGCGGCCAAGCCTGCCTCTTTCAAGACGTTGGCAATCCGCAACCCCGCCGCCTCCACCTGGATCACCTTGGCCTCGAGGTCGGTCGGCACCGCCTTTTCGCTGACCCGCGCAATGAAATCCCGCTGCGCAGCCTCCGCTGCAGCCTGGTTGTGGAAGCGGGCGACGATCTCCTGCCCGAGCTCGAACTTCACGTCCCGGGGATTGCGACCCTCGGCCACCGAGCGCTTCAGAGCCTCGATATCCCCGAGCGGGCGGAAGCTCAGCAGCTCGAAATACCGCCACATGAGCTCGTCCGAAATCGACATGAGCTTGCCGAACATCACGTCCGGAGCCTCGGCTATGCCCACGTAATTGCCGAGCGATTTCGACATCTTGTTCACGCCGTCGAGACCCTCGAGCAGCGGCATGGTGATCACCACCTGCGGCTCCTGCCCATAGATTTCCTGCAAATGGCGCCCGACCAGCAGGTTGAACTTCTGATCCGTGCCGCCCATCTCGACGTCGGCCTGGAGCGCGACCGAGTCGTAGCCCTGCACGAGCGGGTAGAGGAACTCATGGATGGCGATGGGCCGGCCGTCCGCGTAACGCTTCGCGAAATCGTCGCGCTCGAGCATCCGGGCGACCGTGTGCTTGCCGGCGATCTCGATCAGGCGCGAGGCCGGCATCGGGCCGAACCAGCGGGAATTGAAGTCCACCTTGGTCCGCTCGGGATCGAGGATCTTGAAGACCTGGCTCTGATAGGTCCTGGCGTTGGCCTGGACCTCGTCCGGCGTGAGCGGCGGGCGGGTTGCGTTGCGACCGGTGGGGTCGCCGATGAGACCCGTGAAATCCCCGATGAGAAAGATCACCTCGTGGCCGAGCTGCTGGAACTGCCGCATCTTGTTGAGCAGCACGGTATGACCGAGATGCAGGTCGGGAGCGGTGGGGTCGAAGCCCGCCTTCACCCGCAGGGGCTTGCCTCGCTGCAGTTTCTTGACGAGCTCCGCACTGACGAGCACCTCGTGGGTGCCGCGATGAAGCTCTGCAATCTGGTCGGCGGGCGCGCCCCGCTCAAAAGTCGTCGTCATTTCGTGAACCCAAGTCCGGTAAGAAGCGTCGGGACGCGGTAATTTCAGCCACTGGCGTAGAACATAACGTTGACCCGGCATTCGTCGCTCGGGTACGGTCGCGCCAGCAAATCAGTTTACTTGGCAAGTGTAGTCGATGGCCGTCAGCTTCAAAGTCGCCCTGCAGAAATCAGGCCTCAGGCCGTTCAAATACCGCTGGGTGCTGATTGGCGCCTGCGCGACATTCGCGTGGCTGAGTTTGCGCAGCACGCCTGACGCGACGCCTTCACCGACCACCGCGGCGACGGACCAAACGGCCGCCCCGCAAAGAATCGCACTGGATCCCGCCACCCACGGCGCGATGGGAACCGCGGCCCGGCCGGGAGTGACCGCCTCCGCCGACAAGCCCCACTCGGCCGCCGCAGCATTCGGCCTGTCGACGATCAACGTGATCGTTCATCCCAACGACACGCTCGATGCCATCTTCCGCCGCCTGAAACTCAGTTTGAGCGATCTCGCCTCACTGCGCGGCCTGCCGGGACTGAAGGCCCGGCTCGACAGCCTGCGTCCCGGCGAATCGCTCCGGCTCCTGCATCGTGACGGCTCTCTCTTCGGGCTGGAACGCCGGCTCAACGAAGAGCAGACGCTGAAAGTCTCGCGCGACGCCTCGGGTCTGAAGGCCGACGTCCTGCAGAACCCGTTGGAGGCCCGGCCCCGCGTCGTGCGGGCAGTGATCAACAGCTCCCTGTTCGAAGCGGTCGA
>DAITMW010000387.1:0-4434 GCA_036834945.1 Steroidobacteraceae bacterium | reverse complement strand
GGGCGCAGCATGCACAAGGCATTTCTGCGCGCTCCCGTCGAATTCACACGCATCAGCTCCAGATTCAACTCCTCGCGACTGCACCCGATTCTCAACCTGATCCGGGCCCACAAGGGCGTCGACTACGCCGCACCGACCGGCACCCCCGTCAAGGCGGCCGGCGATGGACGGATCCGCTATGCCGGCCCCAAGGGTGGCTACGGCAACGTGGTGGAAATCGAGCACACGCGCAGCATCGTCACGGTCTACGGCCACCTGTCGCGCTTTGCCAAGGGCACTCATGTCGGAGCGCACGTTGCGCAGGGCACTATCATCGCCTACGTTGGCATGACGGGCCTGGCCACCGGCCCACACCTGCACTACGAATATCGGGTCAACGGGGTCTTCAAGAACCCGCAGACCGTTTCTCTACCGGACGCCGAGCCGATTGAAGCTCGCTTGCGGGCGGATTTCGAGACACGCACCGCCCCGTTGCTGGCAACACTCGATGTGTCCGCGGGGCCTGTGCTCGTATCCCGATGAGTGACCGGGCGACGCGTCGCGTTGCCCGTGCGTGCATGGCGCGCTCTGACAGGATGTCCCGCGCGACTGTCATTTCGGCATCACTCGGGTCGGATGCGTTTCTTACAGCAGGAATTACGATGGATGCCCCCGATCTGAAGTCGCCCCAGAACTACATCAACCGCGAGCTGTCGTTCCTCGAGTTCAATCAGCGGGTGCTGGACCAGGCGTTCGACGAGTCGGTGCCGCTGTTGGAGCGGCTGCGTTTCCTGACCATTTCCTCGAGTAATCTCGACGAGTTCTTCGAGATCCGCGTCGCCGGCGTCAAGCAACTGCTGGAGCTGGGCTCCCCCGGCTTCGCCTCGGATGCGATCTCGCTGCCGGAGCTGTTGAGCGCCTTGCACGAGCGGGCGTTGCGCCTGGTCTCCGAGCAGTACCGGTGTTTGAACGAGGTGTTGCTGCCGAAAATGTCCGCGGAGGGCATCAACCTGCTCGGCCGCACGGCGTGGAGCCCGGAAGCCCAGAAGTGGCTGGAGCAATATTTCGAGCGCGAGATCGAGCCGGTGTTGAGTCCGCTGGGCCTCGACCCGGCCCGGCCATTTCCGCGCATCCAGAACAAGAGCCTCAACTTCATCGTCCGCCTGGAAGGTAAGGACGCCTTCGGCCGCGACAGCGAGCACGCGATCGTCCAGGCGCCCCGCTCGCTGCCGCGGGTCGTGCCGCTGCCGGGCGACGGGTCCGGGAAGAAGCTCGTGCTGTTGACCGCCATTGTCAGCGCGTTCGTTCACAAGCTGTTCGCCGGTATCAAGGTCACCGGCTGTTACCAGTTCCGGGTCACCCGCAACAGCGACCTGTTCGTCGACGAGGAGGAAATCGACGACCTGCGCCGTGCCCTGGAGGGTGAGCTCGCCCACCGGCGCTATGGAGCGGCGGTCCGGTTGGAAACCTCGCGCGACTGCCCGGAAGACATGGCGCAATTCCTGTTGCGCCAATTCGCGCTGCACGACGTCGACATGTACCGGGTGCCCGGGCCGGTGAATCTCAACAGGCTGTCGGCCATCTACGACCTGGTGCAGCGTCCGGACCTGAAATACCCGATCTTCACGCCCGGTCTGCCCAGGCGCCTGGCCGCCAGCGGCGACCTGTTCGCCGTCATCCGCCAGAACGACCTGCTGTTGCACCATCCCTACCAGAGCTTCACCCCGGTGATGGATTTCCTGCGCCAGGCCGCGGCGGATCCGCACGTGCTGGCGATCAAGCAAACGCTGTACAGGGCGGGACATGACTCGCCCATCGTCGATGCGCTCGTCGCGGCGGCGAATGCGGGCAAGGACGTCACGGTGATCGTCGAGCTGCGCGCCCGATTCGACGAGGAAGCCAACATCGAGCTGTCCAACAGGCTGCAGGAAGCCGGTGCGCACGTGATGTACGGTGTCGTCGGCTACAAGACACACGCCAAGCTGGCACTGGTCGTGCGGCGCGAGCCAGGTGGTATCCGGCGCTACTGCCACCTCGGCACCGGCAACTATCATCCACGTACCGCTCGTGCATACACCGACTACGGACTCTTCACCTGCAAGGAAGAGATCGGCCAGGACGTGCACGAGTTGTTCCTGCAACTCACGAGCCTGACGCAGACACCGAAACTCAACAAGCTCGTGCAGTCGCCGTTCGGCATGCACGAGATGGTGTTGTCGAAACTCGCGCGTGAAGCCGAGCACGCCCGCGCCGGCCGCAAGGCGCACGTCATCGTGAAAATGAACGCGCTCACCGAGCCGCTGTCGATCGAGGCCTTGTACAAAGCCTCCTGCGCTGGCGTGAAGGTCGATCTCATCATCCGCGGTGTTTGCGCGCTACGCCCGGGAGTCCCCGGGGTGTCGGAAAACATTACTGTCCGCTCGATCGTGGGCCGTTTTCTCGAGCATTCCCGCGTGTGTTATTTCGAGAACGGCGGCGAGCCGGAGATGTTTTGCGCGAGCGCCGACTGGATGGAGCGCAATTTCTTCCGCCGTGTCGAAGTCGCTTTCCCGGTCGAGCGGCCGGAGCATCGCGAGCGTATTCTGCGCGACCTGCAGTACTGCCTGGACGATACGTGTCAGGCCTGGAAGCTGAGGCCGGATGGACGCTACGAGCGCATCGCCCGGGCTGCGAACCGGCCGGTGAATGCGCAGATGGAATTGCTGAGCCGTTATGCGGCGGGCGCGCCCACCGCTCCTTAACGGGCGCGGCTGAACACCCGCAATCTGAACCCGGTGGCCCGCAGGTAGTCGGTCTCCTGCTGGAGATCGGCGGACGTCAGCGGATGATCCTTCAGCCATCGCGCCGGAAACTCCACTTCCAACGAGCGCGGTGTTGCTTTCAATTCGATGGGCGGTAGTGCCGCCGGACTGCGCCCCCGGTGCAACAGCACCGCCAGGCGCAGCAGCACGATGAGATGCACAGCGCTGCGGTCCCAGGGAGGCACGAGCTCCTCGAGCCCCTCCAACGCCAGCTTGCGGCGGTGCGCACCCACCATGCGGGCCAACAGCCGTTGCTCTTCCCGCGAGAATCCAGGCATATCCGCGTTTTCGAGCAGATAGGAGCCATGGCGGTGATAGCCGCTGTGCGACACGTCCAACCCGATTTCGTGCAGCCGTCCCGCCCACTTCAAGGCAAGATCGGACAGGGGGTCATCCAACTTCCAGGTCAACCGCGTCTGCTCGAGGAATTGCAACGCAGTTGCCTCAACACGCTCCGCTTGGGCGAAGTCGACATGATAGCGGCGCTGCATCGCCCGGACGGTGCGCTCGCGTGCATCCTCGTCGGTGAAGCGGCCGAGCATGTCGTACAGCAGGCCTTCGCGCATCGCGCCATCGGCAATGCGCATGTCCTTCACGTCGAGCACGGCGAAAATTTCCGCAAGGATGGCAATTCCACCCGGAAAGACCGGGCGGCGATCTTCAGTGATCGGCGCGAGGCGCAACTCGCGGATGTGCCCGGCGTCGACCATGTAACTGATCGCCCGCTCGAGTCCGGCGGAAGTAATGGTTACGGCCTGCGGGTCGAGCTCTCGGATGGCCTCGCCAATCGCGCGGACCGTGCCCGAGCTTCCCGCGCAGCGCTCCCACCCACGACGGCGGAAAGCGGCCTGCACGGGCTCCAGCTCCAAGCGGGCGGCCATGCGTGCCCGCTCGATGCGCTTGGCGGAAATCTTACCGTCGCGGAAAAACCGCTCGCTCAAGGACACGCACCCCATCTGTAGGCTCTCGAGCTCCAGGGGAGTCAGTCCTTCGCCGATGATGAGCTCGGTGCTCCCTCCGCCAATGTCGACGACGAGTCGCTTACCGGGCTCGCTCGGCATCGTATGGGCGACACCCGAGTAGATGAGGCGCGCCTCTTCCATCCCCGCGATGATTTCGATGGGATGACCGAGGGCCTCGCGGGCACGTTCCAGAAACGCTTGCTTGCGGTGCGCGAGTCTGAGGGCGTTCGTCCCGACGACACGAACGCTGTTGGCGTGTATGTCACGCAGACGCTGCCCGAATCGCTGCAGACACGCGAGAGCTCGCGCAGCGACTTCTTTGTCGATGCGACCGTTCTCCTCGACGCCCGACGCGAGTCGCACCATCTCGCGCAACCGGTCAATGACGACGAGCTGACCGTGCGAATACCTCGCGACGATCATGTGGAAGCTGTTTGAACCGAGGTCTACCGCCGCGAGGACGTCTGGGACAGAGCGTGGTGAGCTACGTGTTGCTACTGCTGAGCGAGCAGAAACAGCCGGTCGCACGCGTGAGGCCGAGAGTCAGGCGGCCGAGAACGACGACCCGCACCCACACGTCGTGACGGCGTTTGGATTGCGAATGACGAACTGCGCGCCTTCCAGGCCTTCCCGGTAATCGATCTCGGCACCCGTGAGGTACTGCACGCTCATGGGGTCGACCAGGAGCTTTA
>DAITMW010000386.1:0-6354 GCA_036834945.1 Steroidobacteraceae bacterium | reverse complement strand
GCCCGGCGCCGCTTCCGCGCACCGAAATTCTCCGTATTCGTTTGACCACGCCATTCCTGGCGGCTTATTCTCCTGATTAGAGAATTGATCCTGATCGTGCCAAAAACGATCGCGATGGGGAAAAGGGTCGAACAATGACTGGATTGCCGGGCGGCGTGCGCTGCGACATGCGGGCGCGAACATGGGGACTGTGGATGGCGGCGCTGGCGGTGCTCGCCGCTCCGATCTGCGCTGTCGTGGCGAAATCCGGCCCGCGGTCCGCCATCAGCTATGTGATTCCTCCGGCCCAGCTGAACGGCCTCGCCGATTTCGTAGACGGCGTCGTTGCCCAACAGATCGCTACCCGCGAGGTCGCCGGCGCGGTGGTGACGGTGGTCTACGAGGGCCAGGTGCTGTTCACTCGCGGCTACGGGTATGCCGATCTCGACAAGCGGATTCCCGTCGATCCGATGCTCACCCTGTTTCGCCCCGGCTCCGTTTCCAAACTGTTCACCTGGGCGGCGCTGATGCAACAGGTCGAGGCCGGCAAGGTCGATCTCGAGGCGGATGTGAACCGCTATCTCGACTTCAAGATACCTGACACCAAAACGCGCCCAATCAAGGTCCGCGACCTGATGTCACACATCGCCGGCTTCGGCGATCAAAGCAACATCATCACCGACAAGGTCGAAAACCTCATTCCCTATCGCGACTGGCTGAAGACCAACATCGCGATGCGCATGTGGGAGCCGGAGACCGAGGTCGCCTATTCCAACTATGGGGCCGCGCTGGCCGGCTACATCGTCGAGCGTGTCTCGGGCGAGCCTTTCGCCGATTACGCCGACAAGCACATCTTCCAGCCGCTCGGCATGACCGATACGACCTTCCGCGAGCCGCTAACTGGCCGGCTCGCCGGACGGATCGCCACCGGCTACCGCATGGTCGACGGCCAACTCGTCGCCAAGCCGTTCGAGCTTCTGGGCAAGGTCGAGCCTGCCGGCTCGTCATCCTCGACCGCGCCGGACATGGCGCGGTTCATCATGGCGATGCTCAACAATGGCCAGTCCGGCACGGCGCGCATCCTGTCACCGGAATCGGTGCGCTTCCTGGAGGCCGACGGCTTCAAGAACGCGCCACACCTGCCCGGCCTGGCACACGGCTTTATGGTGCTGCGTGAGACGGGGCCGCGGCTCGTCGAGCATGGCGGAAACACCGGCGACCAGCATTCCTATCTTCTCCTCGCGCCCGAGGCACATTTCGGCTTCTTCATGTCATTCACCGGCGGCGCGGCCAGCAGCAAAGCGCGCACCGAGTTGGATGAGGCGATCATCGGCCGGGTCTTCCCCCAGCAGCCCGCACCTCGGTGGACCGCCACGGAAACGCCTCCACCCATGGGCGCCTATCGCTCTGACCGGCGCGACTACAGTCGACCGGTGAATCCGCAGCACGATGTACAGGTGGCAGCCGCCGGAGCGCATGCCCTGGTGATCCACCAGGAAGGCGAAAAGACCTATTGGGAACAGATCGGTCCGCATCTCTACGAGCGCGTCACCGGCGCACGCGACGGCGGTCCCTATGAGCAGGCTGAGTTCTATGGAACGGCCGAGGAGTCGAGGCTCTCCTTCTCGTCCGAGCCACACGTGCTCTATCGACTCGTGATCCCGTGATCCGCGCCGCGGGATAGCGGCGTTCCGAGTTGGAACGCCCCTTGGGGCGCGATAACAAAAATATCTGCCATAACGTGTCAAATCGGGGGTGAGGCAAAATGCGAGCGATTTTCAACACTTCGATCAACGGTCTGGCCCGTGGAAGCAGCGCCGCCGCGCTGGCCGCCGGCCTGCTGCAGGCGAGCGTGGTCCAGGCTCAAGCCCCGCCGGCGGGCGATCCCGAGGACACACTCACTACGATTACCATCACCGGCACGCACATCACGCACGCCGGCTTCGACGCGCCGAGCCCGACAACTGTGATCGGCGCGCTCGACCTGCAACAGGGCGACCGACCGAACCTGCAGCAGGTGTTGAACGACTCTCCTGCCTTCCGTCCGACCACGACCCCTCAGGTCTCGGTTGGCAACACCTCCAGCGGCAACGCGCCCATAGATCTGCGTGGTCTGGGTAGCTCACGCACGCTGACACTGCTCAACGGGATCCGCTCGGTCGGCAGCGGCAACCTCAACTACATCCCCGTGGGGATGGTCGAGCGTGTCGAGACGGTGACCGGCGGTGCATCCGCCGCCTACGGCTCGGATGCCGTCGCTGGAGTGGTCAACATCATTCTCAAGGACAAAGTACAGGGGATCACCGTTGGTGTGACCGGCGGTATCTCCTCGCGTGGCGACGGTGAGCGCTACGGCGCTGACTTTCTGGCAGGAACGGGCTTCGCCGAGGATCGTGGCCAGGTCGTATTCGCCGCGGAATACATGAACGACAAGGAGATCTCCGACCGCAATTCCCGCCCCAACCTGGGAAGCGCCGGCATTGTCCGCCTGAATCCCACCAATCCCAACGATCCGCGCCAGGTACTGGTGCGCGACGTGAACTATGGCAACGTGACGTCCGCGGGTCTGATCACCAGCGGTGTTCTGGCCGGCCAGATGTTCAACGAGGACGGCACGCTGCGTACCTATCGCGGCGGCCAGTCGCTGGCCGCGAATCCCGCTACCACGCCTTTTCCGGCCCAGTCGATCGGCGGCGCCGATGCGGTCGGCCTCTATGACAGGGTTCCGGTGACCACCCCGCTCGAGCGCATCAGCACCATGGCGCGCGCCACCTACGATTTCGGCCGCGGGATAACCGGCTGGGCGAGTGGCTCCTTCGGCCAGTCGGAGTCCGAGTACAACTTTCTGCCCGATATCGCCGCACCCGCCAGCATCACCGTGTCGGCCGCCAATCCCTTCCTGTCGCCGACCATCCAGAGTCAGCTGGCGGCGGCGGGGCAGTCGAGCTTCACGCTGGGCAAGTTCTGGGACGGGCCGTTCATGTTGGGACTGGATGCGCGGCGCCGCCAGTACGAAGGTGCCCTCGGCATCAACGCGCACCTCGGCGGAAGCTGGACGGCGCGCTGGCATTACAGCCACGGCGAAACCGACACCCTGATACTCGATCCCAACACCCCGATCGCCACTCGTCTCACCAACGCGATCAACGCGGTGAAAGGCCCCAACGGTGCGGTCTGCGCGATCAACGCGGACGCGAACCCCAACAATGACGATCCCGCCTGCAGCCCCCTGAACATCTTCGGCGCGAACAACGCCTCCGCCGCCGCGCTCGCCTATATTGAAGGCACGCAGCGCAGTAACACCGTCAATAAGCTGGATGACACCTCGATTGAGATCCAGGGTGACCTCTTCAAACTCTGGGGGAATCAGCCGGTCACCATCGCCTCCGGTGGCGAAGCCCGCTGGGAGAGTCAGTCGGCGCGATCCGGCGCACTCGATCTCACCGGCGCCTTCGGCGGTGTCGGCCTTTACGGCAATCCGGTCTCCGGCAAGTTCAACGTCAAGGAGGGCTTCGCCGAGATCGCAGCCCCGCTGTTCGAAATGCCGCAGAAGGTGAAGATCGATCTGAACGGCGCCGCGCGCTATTCGGACTACAGCCAAAGCGGCGGCATCTGGAGTTGGAAGGGTGGCGCCACCGCCAAACTCTTCGACCAGGTGCTGCTGCGCGCGACGCGTTCGCGCGACATCCGCGCCCCGAATATCACTGAGCTGTACTCGACGAAGATTCTCAACGTCCGCCCGCTGGTGGATCAGGACACCGCGGGCCGCGCGGCCGCCAATCCGGCCTACAATCCAACGCCGCAGGCGGTGACAACATTCACCGGTGGCAATCCCCAGCTGGTCCCCGAGATCAGCTATACGACGACGCTCGGTGTCACCTTCTCGCCGAGCTACCTCCCGGGCTTCAACGCATCAGTCGACTGGTACGATATCAACATCGGCGGCGCGATCACGACCCTCTCCGGCACGCAGCTGACGCTGGCCTGTGCCAAGGGCAACAGCGCCGCGTGCGCCAGCATCACGCGTGATGCCACAGGTACCGTCGTCCAGGTGCTGGCGAATTACCAGAATGTCGCCCGGTTCGAGACCTCGGGCCTGGATCTCGAAGCGTCGCAACGTCTGCCCCTGTCCAACATCAGCAATGCTCTGTCGGGCACGTTGAACATCCATGCCCTCGCCACCTATGTGAAAGACTTCGTATTCGATACCGGCCTCTCGCGCGTGGACAGCGCCGGCGATGTGGGCAGTGCCACGACCAACGCCATTCCGAAATGGCGCGCCAACCTGATCTTCAACTACCAGCGGGACTTCCTCGGCATCGACGCCCGGGTCCGCTATGTCGGCAGCGGCAAATATGACCACCTGCTCGATCCCGTGCTCGTCAACAACCACATCGCCGCCTTTACCTATCTGGATCTCGGCGCGTCATTCGATGTGTCGGAGCACGTCACGGTGACCGCCAACGTGAACAATGTGTTCAACAGGGCGCCCCCGGTGAGCCCCACCGGTCCCCTGTACTACGATGCGATCGGCACCTATTTCACGTTGGGCGTGAGCGCGAAATTCTGATATCGGTGGACGATAAAAAAGGCCCCTCGAGAGGGGCCTTTTTTTGGCCGAGTCAGGACTACTTGCCGGGAACCGGTGTAAACAGCAGGTCCTGGTAGTCATAGCTGAAGTCCGCCAGCGGCGAGACCGCCTTCAGCGTGATGTGCTCCACCTTGCCGTCCGGGCCGATGCCGAAATTCAGATACGGCGCCTCGATCGAGCGATCATCGAGCACGGTGCGGAAGCTGTCGTATTGATAATGCTCGAGCGTGCCGGTCATTCCCGGGGTGTGTTTGAAGTCGACGCGCAGCTTGCCGCCCTCGTAGCGGATCGCAATCGGGCCGTACCACGGATCGGCATAATCGCCGGCATAGCCGGTGAGCGGCAGGGTAGGTCCCACCTTCGCAGGCGGCGCCTGGGCGGTCTGCAGTGCGGCCAGAGCGCGGGCGCGCTGATCCTGCACGCTCTTCTGGTAGAGGGTTGCCCAGTCCGTCCGGGGTAAGCCGAGATAATGGTCGAGCAGCTCATACATCAGACCACGAACGAACACTCCGTCCTCGCTGTTGATGATGATCGAGAACCCGACATTCTTGTCCGGCAGCAGCGCAACTATCGTGAGGAAGCCGAAGACCGCTCCGCTGTGCGAGACCAGCTTCGCACCGCGATAATCCTGCACGTCCCAGCCGAGCGCATAGGTGCTGAACATCGGCTGCAGGGGCCCGAGCGGCCCGCCGCGCGGTTTGGTCGGGATGATCACCACCGGGTTCCACATCTCGCTGGCCGCGGCCTCGCTGAACAGACGCCCCCCTTCGGGTAGCGCACCATGACCGAGTTGGATGATCAGCCAGCGGGAGAAGTCATTCGCGCTGGCCGAGATGCCGCCGGCAGGCAGATTGTTGCCCGCGAGCCGCGAGCGCTCGTTGAGCACTTCCTGGTCGCCCAGGCCGCGCATCGCGCCGTTGATGCGGGCATGGGGCTGAGCGCGGTTGGCAGTAGCGAGGAAGGACGCATCGTCGCTGGTCGAATGCATCATGCCTGCCGGGCGCAGCAAGTGATCGCGGGTGAATTTCTCCCATGTCTCGCCAGTGACTTCCTCGATCAACTGGCCGGCAGCCATGTAGAGGATGTTGTCGTAGGCATAGGCGCTGCGGAAGCTCGTCTTCGGTTTGATGTAGCGCAGCCGCTCGATGGCTTCCTTGCGGCCGAGAGTGCTACGTGGCACGAACAGGAGATCGCCCTGTCCGAGCCCCAGACCGCTGCGATGGACGAGCAGGTCGCGGATGGTCATCTCGCGCGTGACCCACGGGTCCCACATGCGGAAGTCGGGCATGTGGTCGATGACCTTGTCGTCCCACTTGATCTTGCCTTCGTCGACCAGGGTCGCCAGCGCGGCATTGGTGAAGGCCTTGCCGGTCGAGCCGGTGAAGAAGATGGTGTCGGCGTCGACGGGCTGGTTGGTGGTAATGTCGCGGACGCCCCAGCCTTTCGCGAGCGTCGTCTTGCCATCCTCGACGATGGTGATCGTGACGCCAGGCACGCCGAATTGCTTGCGGAGCTGCTCGACCCGCTGGTCGAAGCCTGGAGGCGGCGCTGCGTTTGCGCTCGCCGCGAGCACCACACTCATTGCCGTGAACGCACGCACGCATGGCTTCAACATTGGCTTACTCCTGGATCGGGAAGGGTTGCGGCTCGGGCGTCTGCGAGCCGCCGGGCCCGTCGAAGTGCGCGGTCCCGGCCTTCAGCGCCGGGAACTGGGCGCGGAGGGCGGCGACGTCGTAGCTCGGTGCGGTGCTCGCGGGCTGGCTCACGCCTCCCACCCTGGCACG
>DAITMW010000385.1:0-6369 GCA_036834945.1 Steroidobacteraceae bacterium | reverse complement strand
CTTCGTCGCCTTCGTCGAGGAGCCTGAAAATGTCACGGACCGTGGCGGCCGTGGTTCCGCCTAGGCGGCGGTATCGATCCACGATGGCGAGGGAGCCCACCTCGAGCTCGAATGCCTCGGTGGTCGAAGAGATCGGCGCAGTCGGGTCGTGCCCGATGGGCAGGTCCGAGATTTCGCCGGCCGCACCGCGCGCTCCCCGAAACAACTTGTCGTCGACGAGCAGTCCGAGCCCTGCGCCTGTTCCGAGCGACAAGAACGCCGCGTTGCTGCACTGACTGGCGCACCCGAGCGCATGCTCGCCGAGCATCGCCAGATTCACGTCGTTCTCGATCGCAACATTCGGGCCGAAGCGGCCGCGCAGGTAGCCGAGGATATCGAAGTCCTCGAAGCCAGTGATGTTTGGAGTCTGCGAAACACGGCCCGTGCGAGGATGGACCGCTCCGGGAATTCCCACCATGACATGACGCGCCCGCGTGACTTCGATCCCGGCGGCTTGCGCCAGCTTGTCGGCGCAGGCGGCGATCTGTTCGGCTACGTACGCTCCACCGCGCCTGTCCGTGGGTTCGGTCAATTCCGCCACGATCCGACCCTGCGCGTCGGCCATGGCTGCGGCGAGTTTCGTGCCGCCCAGGTCCGCCCCAAAACAATAGGCAGATTCGCGTGTCATTGACGTGAGCTACGGTGCGCGAGGCGGGGGAAGAGGCAGAGCCGCAGCGAGCTCCGCGACCCCAAAGAATTCATCATGGAGGCGGCGCAAGGCCACGGACAAGGCGCCCACGACGCCTGCTCGCTTGCCGAGCGTACTGGTGCGTATCTCCACCTGCCGCGGCGAGATCTGCGACAGCACGCGCGCGACTTTGTCCGCAAAATCCGGACGCGCTCCGACCGAGCCACCCAGAACGAGCAGTTGTGGATCGATTGTTGCGATAACCGTCGCGGCTGCAAGACCAATCAGCCGCGCCGTCTCGTCGACCACGCTTGCGGCAATCGGATCGCCAGCCGGTGCTCGCTCAAAAACCTCTCGCGCCGAATCAACATCCGAGCCGCCGGCCTCCCGGTATCGCCGCATGACTCCAGCGGCACCCACCTGGTACTCGAGGCAGCCCTGCAGGCGCGACTCGGCTCGCAGCGGATCGCCACCGATCGGCAGATAGCCGATCTCACCGGCGGCGCCGTTCTCACCGCGAACGAGCTGGCCGTTGACATGAAGTCCCAGTCCCACGCCTGTACCGAGCGCGAGGTAGGCCACGTTGGCGACGTTTTGCGCGCAGCCATGCCAGATTTCCCCGAGCAGCGCCAGATTGATGTCATTTTCAAACACGACGGGATGCCCGAGCTTCTCACCCAGCAGACCCACGACATTCAGATGACCCAGGCCGGTGATGTTGGGAGCCATCTCGATGGCACCACTCTTGGGGTTCACCACCCCGGGGGTGGCCAGCACGATGGAGCGGATCCGGCTCGGGTGTGTGTGGTTGTCACGCGCCAGGCGGTCCGAGAGCCGGGCGATCTGGTCGAGCGCCCAGGCTCCGCCGCGGCTGTCGGTGGGCTCGTCGGCCTCGGCGAGGACTCTGCCGGCAATATCGGCGAGGGCGACGGTCAGTCGTCGGGCTCCCAGGTCGATGCCCAGGACATGGCCGCCTTCGGGGCTCAATTCATACAACACCGCGGTGCGTCCGACACTGCCGCTGGTTCGTCCAACCTGGTGAACCAGTCCCTGCTGCTCGAACGCATCGATGACTTCCGACATCGTCTGTTTCGACAGACCGGTCACCTTGGCGAGGTCCGCCCGCGAGATGGGACTGCGGTGCAGAAGGGCTTCGAAGACGCTCCGTTGCGATAACTGGCGGGTCACGCTGGTCATCGGCGGCGGTGAAGGCATAGGCGCAGTTCTCTTTTGATTCGTCATCTATCCGAACTATCATAGCCCTATTGGGGGCTAAAGCCACCATACTTGACGTGAAGGATACTTCAATGCACCATTGATTCGTCAACGGACCGAATAAATAGACGCTGTAAGGGCACAGATGAGCGAAGCAATCGGTCATCGGGGTCAACGCGCGGGGGGCACGACGACGCCATTTCTGGCGGCGGACGTCGTTGGCATGCCTGCCTGCGTCGCGATTGCCGTAGTGTGGCTGGCGACAATGGGGATGGCCATTGCGGCGACGCCGGCATCGACCTGGTCGCTGTTGCCCCAACCCGCCGACATGCGCCTTGCCTCATCTGGCGCGGTAAAGATCGCGGATGGCGCCCTGGTCGTCGTACGTGGCGCGGACATCGCGCACGTTCAGCCTATAGCGGATCGGTTCGTGCAGTTGGTGGCCAACACGCGCGGGCTGCAGTTGCATACGGCGGTCAGTGCGGCGGCTAGTCCTGCGACTCCGGCTGACGCGCACCTCCCCGCTGGGGATTCCCTCGCGAGCCGGTCGGTCGCCACCATCATGTTCGACGTGGATCCTCAGGCGAGTGTGGTGGGGGACAACGGTTATCGCCTTGTCGTCGGCGCGAAAGGAATCCAAGTCATCGCGCGCTCGCCGGGGGGCGCGTTCTATGGGGGTGTCACACTTTGGCAGCTGCTGACGCCGACGGGATGGATCCGCGGTTCGCCGGCTGAGATTGCCGAGGGCGTTATCGAGGATCACCCGCGTTTCGCATGGCGCGCGCTGCTACTCGATTCGGGACGCCATTTTCAGAGCGTGGCCGACATCAAGAAATTGATCGACTGGATGTCGCTCGACAAGCTCAACGTGTTGCTCTGGCATCTGACCGAGGATCAGGGCTGGCGCCTCGACATCCCCAAGTACCCAGCACTCACGAAGATTGGTGCGTGCCGCGGGGCCGTTCCTGACAAGCCCTACTGCGGCTTCTACACCGAAGCCGACGTCCGCGACATCGTGCGTTATGCCGCCGAACGCTTCATCACCGTCGTGCCGGAAATCGACCTTCCCGGACACTCCCAGGCGGCGGTGGCGGCGTATCCATGGCTTGGCGTCACCGGCGAGCGCCCGACGGTGTGGACGGACTGGGGGATCAGTCCCTGGTTGCTGAAACCCGATGAGAAGACTTTGCAGTTTGTCGACGATGTGCTCGACGAGGTCATGCGGCTTTTCCCTTCGCGATACATCTCGATTGGTGGCGACGAAGCGGACAAGCAGCAGTGGAACGCGTCGCCGGAGCTGCGTGAGCGGATGCAGCGGCTTGGGCTCGCGAACATGGATCAGCTCCAGGGTTGGTTCACCAGCCAGGTTGCCGACCATCTCGTCAAGCACGGGCGTACGCCAGTCGGTTGGGACGACGAGTTGGTTGCGGGTGCGCAGCTTCCGGCATCGGAAGTGGTGATGTCTTGGCACGGAAACGATCAAGAGCACGTTGCACTCGAAGCGACTGCGCAAGGCCACGATGTGGTCCGGACGCCTCAGGAGTCGCTGTACGTCGACCACTACCAATCGGACCTGTCCGACGAATGGCCAGGGCAGCCTCCCATGACAACGCTGCGGCAGGCCTATGACACCGCCGTGATCCCGCCCGGTGCAACCGCGGAGGAGGCGAGGCATGTCATCGGCGTGCAGGGCTGTCTTTGGACGGAGCTCATGCCCAGCTTCGCGCGCGACCAACATGCTCTGTTCCCGCGCATCGCCGCGTTGTCGGAACTTGGGTGGTCCACGGCAAGCGCACATGACTGGAACGGCTTCCTGCGGCGCCTGCCTGCCGAGCTCGCGCGTTACCGCGCACTCGGCATCGGCTATGCCGATACAGCATTTGCACCGGCGTTCGATGTGACTGCAGGTCGCAAGGGAATGCTGCGCGTCGCGCTTTCCAACCAGGCGAACTTTGGCGAGATTCGTTTCACCACGGACGGCTCTGCGCCGACTGCGACCTCCACGCAGTATGTCCGCACGCTGGAATTTTCCGCACAAGGTGCAGTGACGCTGCGCGCGGCGACATTCGAACCTGGCGGATTCGACCTCGCCGCGCCACGTGCGCAGGCGTTAGATATCTCGACTCTGCTCAGACGCGACGGTAGCGAGCTTGCGTCCTGCTCAAACGAGCCGGGAATGCGTTTGACAGGCCACCAGGCGGCACAGGGCCGCCCGAGCCCGGTTTACAAGGTGGACGTCGGCAACATGTGCTGGCTGTGGCGCCAGGCCCCACTGGAAGGCGTCGAGCATGTCGCCTTGACCGTCGGGCGCGTGGCATGGCGTTTCGGCGACGAGGCTCGCGGAGCCGTCGTACGCCCCAAGGTCAGCGCCGATGGCGAGTTCGAGATCCATGCCAACTCCTGCACGGGGCCATTGCTCGCCAGATTGCCGCTGGCGCCTGCGGTCCGGGAAGACGACGGGCAAAACGAACTTAACGCAACCGTTTCCACGTCGAAGCTGAATAACACTCATGACTTGTGCATTTTCGCCACTGGCGATCCACGTGATGGCCAATGGGTGTTGGCGAGAGTGGCATTTTCAAGATAGGGAGCACGCCCGTGTCAAACGTATATCGCAAGCACCCCGTGTCAGTTGCCGTATCCATGGCGTTGCTCGCTGCCGCGGCGACAGCAGCCCTGGCAGCAGAGCCCACGGGTGGCCCGGCGGAGAACACCCCCGCGCAAGGCCCTGCGCAAGGCGTCACCCGGACGGACGAGGGGGCCAAGAACGTGGACGAGTCGAAGGAATCGATCGTCACTGTGGTCGGCGTACGCCAGTCGCAGGAACGCGCGATCGAACTGAAGCGTCTGGCTCCGAGTATCCAGGACAGCATCTCGGCGGAGAGCATCGGCCAATTGCCCGATGTGACCATCACGGACGCTCTGCAGCGCATCACCGGCGTACAAATCAACCGCGACGCGGGCGTCGGAACCTCGGTGGACGTGCGCGGCCTGCCTCAAGTCGGTAGCATGTTGAACGGCGAAGTATTCATCTCGCCGGACCAGATTGACTCGCCACAACCTGACTTCACCACGCTGCCTGCCACGCTATTCAATCAGGTGGACGTCATCAAGTCGCCCACCGCCGGACAAACTGTGGGCGGCATCAGCGGTTCGCTCAATCTGCACACCTTTCGGCCCTGGGATTTGCCGCATGGATTCACGTATAGCTATTCCGCGGATGGGGAACGAGGAAGCACCACAAGGAAAAACGGACCGGAGGCCAATGGCCTCATTTCATACAACGCCGATGGCCAGTGGGGCCTGCAGGTTTCCGCTGACTATTCCGACACCACGCGATCCGGCACCACGGGCGGGGCCAACGCGCAGGGAAACATAAGCGAGGGCCTCGACCAGTATGGCGTCATCTTCCATGGCGAGAACGCAACCAGCGCCGGTGCTTACAACGGTTTCCTGGGAGCCTGGAACGGTGCGGCGATTCCTTCCAGGATCAGTCAGAATCCCGACGGTAGTGTCGATGTGAACGGCGACGGGAAATCGAACGGCGTGTTCATGGGTAGCCAGAACATCGGC
The DNA here is from genome assembly GCA_036834945.1 of Steroidobacteraceae bacterium. GTDB lineage: Bacteria > Pseudomonadota > Gammaproteobacteria > Steroidobacterales > Steroidobacteraceae > 13-2-20CM-66-19. The sequence goes on along the minus strand of DAITMW010000385.1, from coordinate 914 downwards.
ATTTACGACAGCTCCATTCAGCGCAAGCGCAAGGCGGCCAATGTTTCGTTCCAGGCGGACCTCGACCACGGGCTGACGTTGACCAGCGATTACTTTTATGCGCACCAGGATCAGTACGACCGCAACGTCGGCGTTCAGATCAATTCCACCAATTGGCAAGGCGCGACCTACGTGCCATTGCAGTCGAGAGACACCGGCAGTACCGCCCTGAGTCAGTACAACACCCCGCCGCTCGACCCGGACTGGGCCGGGTCGCACATCTATACCACCCAGGTTTACGAGAAATGGCCGGGCGATGTCGAATCCTATTCGCAAGTCATCCGCAGGAGATCCACCGCGCAGAACTTCAATCTGCAGCTCGATTTCGACAATGGCGGCTCCTTCACGGCCGGTGTGCGCGGCATTCGCGAGACGGCCAGGCAGGAGTACCTGGAGTCCGACGTCAACATCTCCGATTCCGACGGCTGCCTGTGGGCCGATCCAAACAGTGCGCTGCCCTGCGGGACCTTTGTCTATCCAACTGAGCTGGGCGGGGATCGCGTATTCAACGCCAACGGCATTCCCCAGAATACGGTGCCCATCGTCGCGGATTTCAGGGGTCGCAATCTTTCGATCAGCATGCCCGCATCCCTCGCCAGTGCCTTCGCCAACCCGAACGCCTGGACGATGAAGACCCTGGAATCCGGCGAAGACTACAACCGCAACACCGCATTGACCGCACTGCGCTTCGATGGACACTACAAATTCAACGACGGCTTCCGTCTGAATTTCGGCGTCCGCAACAGTATCCGCAGCGCCAGTAATGACGGGTTCACCTTGGTCACCCCCGTGTACGCCGGGATGGGTGCCAGCGACCCGGGCGGATGCCTGGTGCGTTATGCCGGTTCCGATGTGATCCTGAGCGGTAATGCGAC
>DAITMW010000384.1:0-6438 GCA_036834945.1 Steroidobacteraceae bacterium | reverse complement strand
TATTGGCCGCTGGCGCGCTCCCAGCCCGTGCAGTTCGCCTTTCGCCAGCAACCTCAGCGCAAGCTGTCCATTCAGGCCGTGCTCTGCGCTCCACCGGAGTTTGCATCGCAGCCCCGTGTGGAGACTCTGCTACTGAACTTCGCGACCGCGTCAGTTGCGACGCTAAGCGCAGCGCCACGACGGTTAGGACGCTACGCATGGCCGTCGGCGGCAATCCGAGTGGGAGGAGTGCTGAAGCTCGCCTGGTGGTCCCGCAATATCGAGATCAATCGTACGGTAGTCGTTGTGCCAGATATTGCGACTACGTTCGAGCGTGATCGGGGAGAGCGTGACGCCGGTGCGCAGCCCGCCCGCATGAGCGGCGCCGGTGCGGAAGTGTTGCAGCTCCGAGACTATCGCCGGGGAGACCCGCTGCGTGCCGTCGATTGGAAGGCAACTGCCCGGCGCGGACGCCTCGTGAGCCGCGACTTCTCCCAAGATCAACACCTGGAGGTGATCGTCGCCGTCGATGCGGGGCGCGCCAGCGGCCTAGGGGCAGGCGAGGTGGATCGGCTGAGCCTCTATGTCAATGTGGCGGCCCGATTCGCCGAACGCGCCGCCCATCTCGACGACGCGGTCGGTGTCATAGTGTTCGCGGCGCAGCCGCTCGCCATGCTTCCGCCTGCCCGCGGCGATGCGGCTGTCGCGCGCATTCGTGAGCTTCTCACGGCATGCCGCGTGCAACCGAGCGAATCCAACCCCGTCCTGGCCGCAGCCGGCATCCGCGCCATGGCGCAGCGGCGCAGCCTGATCCTGATGCTGACCGACCTCGAGGACGCCTCGGCAGGGGAGCAGCTGGTGAGGGCCGTTCGCTTACTGACCCCCAAGCACCTACCGTTCATCGCCGGCTTCCAGAGCGCCGGGATCGAAGCGCTCTCGCGTGCCACAGCACACGATCCGCTGGACGCCTATCGGTCCCTCGCTTCCGTCGAGTACACCAACACGGTGGAAGGCAACGTGCGAGCCCTCCGGGCCCTAGGGGCTGCAGCGCTCACCGCGCGACCCGCCGACCTGGATCGAGCAGTCATGGAGGCCTATAGGAGCTTTCGTGAGCAGCGGCGCATCTGACAAGCGCGAGATTGCCGTGAAGTAGCTAGAACACCATCCGGGCTCCCGCAGCGATACACACAGCGCCGGCGATGCGCGCGACCCACCGCCCCCACGGCGTTAGTTTCTCTAGCAGGACGAGGAGCGCCAGGAGCGCGATCCACAACACGTTCATGACGCCGACCACGAACAACAGCGCCATCAGGACCCAACAGCAGCCGACACAATAGACCCCGTGGACAAACCCCAGGTGCAAGCACCCTAGGGTGTTGCTGCGAAAACCGCCGTGACTCATCAGGAATCGAAAGGGCGTCTGGCACTGGGCAAGACAGGCGTTCTTGAAGGGCGTCCACTGGTAGACGCCCGCCGCAATCAGGACGACTCCTCCCAGCAACATGTTGGCGCTCGCCATGCGGGAATCCAACAGCGCCTCCCGCTCCAAAACCCATTGGACCAGCGTCGCCGCGAGCGAAAAGCCAACCCAGGCCAGGAAATATCCGCCAACGAACCAGCCGGTCGCAGCGAGCGGCTTACCTGCGCCTTTACCCTGTCGTCCCGCGCGGGCATACAGGAGGATCATCGGAGCCGCCGAGGGCGCCATCATTCCGATCATCATCACGGCCCACATGACGAACACGAAAGCGAACTCGACGGCGCTCCATGGCGCCGCGGCCGGTGCCATCATCCCGACGCCGGCGGGGACCATGCGGAATCCGCTCATGCTCATGCCAGCCATGTTCATGTCGGCAGCGAGCCAGAGAACATAGATCCACGCCAAGGCAGCGATCACACCTAGGGCGCCGGCAACGATGAAGCGATCCCGCCGTAGCAGCGCTTCGAGGGTCCCGTCAGCCATGGACTGACGACCTCACCGGTCGAGCCGACGGACCGCCTGGTGACGTGCCTCAGGAAGCGTTGGACCAATGGATGGAAGCATAGAGGCCGTTCCTGCCGGAATTGTCCCAATGCATGCCGCGATCGTTGAACGTATTGCCGGAGGCCCCGACCGCCAACGCCATTCTGTCGGGGCTCACCGGATGGCCGATGTTGGCCCACATTTCTCCGCTCGGATGCAAAGTCGGCAACGGATCCACCGACATGTGCAGAATCCCCGGAATCTGCGCGGACCGCGTCTTGCCATCGATCCGGAAGGTGATGGGGACTTTGCTCACCCCGAGGTTTTTGCTGATCAACGGAGTGAACGCCGCCATCGGACCACCGGCGGCGCCGCTGAAGATCGCGGCAAGGGCCTCAGTCTGCGCATCGTCCGCGCGCTCATCGATGTAGGTAGCCTGCGACCAGTTTCCCTCCGCCATGACCCCGGGTGCGTGGAGGATCACCAGAGCATTGAGCCCATCGAGACTGATGTCGCCGTAACGGCCACTTTCGATGTGGAAGATCAGCGGAACGTTACAAAAGCCCTCGGTCGGCCGCGAGGTCAACGGCGGTGCCGCTGACATGAGACACGGACACATGAGGCTGCAACTGCAATTCTCGAAATAGTCACCGGAAAGGTGCCACGCGACCTGGTCCGCCATTGCTCTCTCCCGCTAGGTGCGAACCCGACAATTGCCTTCGGATGATCTATGCCTATACGCCGCGAAGGGAAGAACCGCAAGCCGATTCGCACGCGCGGCCAAGACATGCCCATGAGCCTTACTAGTAAGCCCGGTAGCAACGAACTAAAATCGTCCGGATACGCAATCGGCGTTCGAGCGAGACACGCACGAAATGAGCGACCAGAGAGCCCGAATCGGATCGGTACGACGGTATGTGTTGAGAGCCGGTTGCGTTGCTCTGGCGGTTCTCGCCATGGACACACTACCGGCAACTGACTCCACCGCGGCGCCGGCCACTTCGCAGCCAACGGCTGCGGCTGTTGTGGTGAGCAAAAGTCTCTTTGGAGCGCTCCGATGGCGGAGTATCGGCCCCTATCGCGGCGGTCGCGCACTCGCCGTGGCGGGCATCCCCGGGAACGCCAGCACGTTCTATTTCGGAGCGGTGGCCGGGGGAGTGTGGCAGACGACGGACGGGGGTGGGACGTGGAACTCACTAACCGATGACACGCCTATTTCCTCCGTGGGTGCGATTGCCATAGCGCCTTCCAATCAGAACGTCATCTATGTCGGTACTGGCGAAGCCGCGCCCCGCGGCGACATGACATACGGCGACGGTGTTTACAAATCAACCGATGGCGGCAAGACCTGGACCCACGTGGGTCTCGAGGACACGCGCCAGATCGGCGCTCTCATCGTCGACCCGAACAATCCTGACATCGTCCTGGTCGCTGCCCTCGGCCATGCCTTCGGTCCGAACGCGGAACGGGGTATTTTCCGCAGCAGCGATGGGGGTAAGTCCTGGACAAAGGTGCTCTACCGGGACGAGCAGACAGGGGCGATCGACGTGAGCTTCGATCCGCACGATGCGAAGATCGTCTACGCGGCAATGTGGCAGGCACGCCGGCAGCCCTGGAACTTCTCGAGTGGGGGTCCCGGCAGCGGCCTCTATCGGTCCACGGATGGAGGCGTTACCTGGAAACCGTTGAGTGGCAACGGTCTGCCACCAGGCATCCTCGGTCGCATCCACGTGAGCGTCTCCGGGGCGAGCTCGAAGCGGATCTACGCGATGATCGAGGCGGCCGAAGGCGGCCTGTTCCGTTCCGACGACGCCGGCGAGCACTGGCAACGCATCAACGACGACGGTCGGCTGAGTCAGAGAGCCTGGTATTTCTCGACCATCCTGGCCGACCCGAAGGATGCGGATACCGTGTACGCGGAAAATACCGGTTTGTTCCGCTCCACGGATGCCGGAAAGACCTTCGAGCTCCTGCCCGCGCGTCATGGCGACCATCATGGGATCTGGATCGACCCCACCAATCCCGACCGCATGATCGAAGCCAGCGATGGCGGAGCCTCGATCTCCTTTGACAAGGGTAAAACCTGGAGTACGGTGTACAACCAGCCCACAGCGCAGTTCTACCACGTATCCGTCGACAACCGCTTTCCGTATTACGTGTACGGCGCCCAGCAGGACAACTCGAGCGTCGCCATCGCCAGCATGGATGACGAGGGCGCGATCATACAGCGCGACTGGTATGACGTCGGTGGCGGGGAGGCGGGCTTTGTGTTGGCCGATCCGCGCAATGCCGACATCGTCTACGGGACGAACGAAAATCTCATCAGCCGCTTCAACAAGCAAACCATGCAGTCACAGGTCGTCTCGGCCTGGCCGATCGACGCCTCGGGACATGCGGCCGGGACGCTCGAGCATCGCTTCAACTGGACAGCGCCTCTGGCCCTGTCGCCGTTCAGTCCGGATACCCTGTACTACGGCATGGAGCGGCTCTATAAAACAACCGATGACGGCATGAGCTGGAACGCCATCAGCCCCGACCTGACACGCAACGACAAGTCCAAGCAGGGACCTTCCGGCGGCCCGATCACCAAGGACATCACCAGCGTCGAATACTACGACACGATCTTCGCCATCGCCGAGTCACCGCGCGCGAAGGGAATGATCTGGGTGGGCACCGATGATGGACAAATCCAGCTCACGCGCGACGGCGGGGGAGGTTGGGTGAATGTCACGCCACACGAGCTGCCTGCCTGGAGCACGATCAGCATGATCGAGCCCTCGCGCTACGAGGCAAACACCGCCTACGTCGCGGTGGATCGGCACAAGCTCGATGACATCAAGCCGTATATCTTCACGACCGACGATAGCGGTAAGACCTGGAGACGCATCGATGCCGGCTTGCCCGAAGGATCGTTCGTTCACGCCGTGCGTGAGGATTCTGCCAAGCGCGGCCTTCTCTATGCCGCGACCGAAACCGGAGTCTTCGTATCTTTCGACTCTGGCGCACACTGGCAGAGTCTGCAGCTCAATTTGCCGCGCAGTCCTGTCCACGACCTCGTGGTGAAGGACGACGATCTGGTGATCGCGACGCACGGACGGTCGTTTTGGATCCTCGATGACATCACACCGCTGCGAGAGGTCCAGTCCGCAGCAGCCGCATCGAGCGTGTCCCCGCTGGGGATTCCCTCTCTGGCCGCTCGGTCATACCTCTACAAGCCGGCAATTGGCTATCGGCTCTATTACCCCGATCAGGTCGACGCGCGTCCGCCGTCGGGTCAGAACCCACCGCCGGGCGTTCTCATTGACTACTACTTGGCAACCGGCGATGCCAGGGGCCCGCTCACCCTCGACATCGTCGATTCCAACGGCAACACCGTGCGCCATCTTACGAGCGAAAAACCGCAGCAGGCCGAGCAACCTCCCGAATGGCCTGACGAGGTCCATCTCACTACGACCCTCCCTACGGCCGCAGGCATGAACCGTTTCGTCTGGAACCTGCGTTACGATGACCCGGTCCAGATCCCGGGCGCGTTCTACGCCGGACTACCGCCGCGCGGCCCCATTGTGCTGCCCGGCAACTACACCCTGAAACTCCAATACAACGGCGAGACGCACGCGGCGCCTCTCACGATCCGCGCCGACCCACGCGTAAAGCAATCGCTTGCAGGTCTGCAGCAGAAGTTCGCCTTATCAATGGAGGTCTATCACGACCAGGACGCGTTACACCGGGCCGTGAACGACATCCGGACCTTCAAAGGAGAGGTTGAGACGACCCTGAAGGAGGGCGAGGGCAAGTCCCACGCGGCGGCCGAAGCCAACTCGCTGCTGCGGCAAGCCTCCGCGATCGAAGGAGTCCTGATGCAGGTCAACATCAAGGGCTCCGAAGCCAACCTCAACTACCCCGGCATGCTGAATGAGCAGATCTATTCGTTCGCGGGTCTCCTGGACGATGCCGACACCGCACCCAATGCCCAGGAGATCGAGACTTACTCCAGCCTGCACAGCAAACTCGCAGCGCAACTCGCCGCCTGGGCAACATTCAAGAAGACCAGGATCGCGCCATTCTGCGCGCACCTGCACGTTGCCGGTCAGCCTGGAGGCTCAGTGAGTGCCTGCCAGTAGCCGCACTAACACGACCGCGGGAGGCGGCTAGTCCCAGCCGCCCTTCGCCAGCTCCAGCGGCAGGATACGGATGAACGCCTCGACAGCGTGGATCTTCCCGTCGTACACCTTGAAGGCCTCAAAAGCAGTGAGCTGATCGCCCGTGGGCTCGCGCACGCCCCAGTTCAACCGCAACAATACGATGCCCATTCTCTCGTCGACCCCGACAACGCGCGTCGTGACCTTGCCCAGGCGGTTGAAGATGGCGAGCGACTGCGTGGAGATATTCTGGCAGCCCGGCGCAAACTTACAGTCCGGCCCCGCCATGATCTGGCCGTTCTCGTATCGGTAGGCGTTCGGTGTGAAGGGCGCCCCCACGTCGGCGAAGGTTTTCGC
>DAITMW010000383.1:0-6440 GCA_036834945.1 Steroidobacteraceae bacterium | reverse complement strand
GTGGCGATCCGTACTCATGCCCTGGGCATTGGCCTGCTGCTGTCCGCGACCCTCATGGGTTTGTGCGGCCTTTCTGGAACCGCGTATGCGGCTTCTGTGGATTCCGCCGCGGCCAATGTCAACTCCGAGCGCCTGGTCAAAGCGGCGAGCGAGCCCAGTCAGTGGCTGACCTATGGGGGCACGTATTCCGAGCAGCGTTTCAGCCGCCTGAAGAAGATCGACTCGAGCAACGTCGGCACCCTGGGTTTGCAGTGGTTCGCCGACTATGAGACCAACCAGAACCAGCACGGCTCGCCGTTGTACATCGACGGCGTTATCTACGTCTCGACGGCGCGCAACGTGGTCTACGCTTTCGATGCGAAGAGCGGCAAACAGTTGTGGAAGTACAACCCGATGATCCACGGCGAGCGTCTACGCTACAACGTAGGTCTCGTGAACAGAGGCATCGCGGCTTGGCGCGGCAAGATCATCATGGGCACGCTCGACGCGCGGCTGGTGGCGATCGATGCGAAGAGTGGCAAGGAAGTGTGGTCGAGCGATACGGTTCCCGATAGCCTGGGGCTCGGCGAAATGGGGAAACACTACGCGATCACCATGGCGCCTCGTGTCGCGAAGGGAAAGGTGTTCATTGGCGGCTCCGGCGGCGAGTTCGGTGTACGTGGTTGGATCGCTGCTTTCGATGTGGAGACGGGCAAAGAGGCCTGGCGTTTCTGGACTGTGCCCGGTGATCCCGCGAAGGGCTTTGAGAGCAAGGCCCTGGAGAAGGCCGCGAAAACCTGGAGTGGCGAATGGTGGAAGATCGCGGGTGGCGGCGGCACTGTTTGGGATGCGGCAGTCTACGATCCGGTGACCGACCTGCTTTACTTTGGCACCGGCAATGCGTCGCCCTGGAATGCGCGGGTGCGCGAGCCGAACCTCGATGACGACCTGTATGCCGCCTCGATTGTCGCGGTGAAGCCCGACACTGGCGAGTACGTGTGGCACTACCAGGAGACGCCGGGCGATGCGTGGGACTATGACGCCGTGAGTCCCATGATGACGGCCGATCTCAACATCGGTGGCCACGAGCAGCACGTCATCCTGCAGCCCTCCAAGAACGGGTTCTTCTATGTTCTCGAGGCCCGGACCGGCAAACTGTTGAGTGCTGATCCTTTCACCGAGGTGAACTGGGCGACCGGGGTGGACATGAAGACCGGCCGCCCGAATGTGGTGCCGGCCGCGCGCTACGAGAAGGAGCCCTGGAATCTCGCGCCGGGTGTGCAGGGCGGCCACAGCTGGCATCCGAACGCCTTCAGCCCTGACACCGGGTTGGTCTATATCCCCGCTTGGGAAGCCTACTTCACCATGGCCGGGCCGCCACCCGGGAGTCCCCCCGCGGCCCGGGGATTCAATCTCGGCATCAACATGGGCCTCAAGGTCGAGCCCGGCAAACTCCAACCCTACGATCGACGTGGTGTCAGCGGCCGGTTGAAAGCCTGGGACCCCGTGACACGCAAGGTCGTGTGGGAATCCGAGGCGTATTCCGGTGGTCTGCCGACCAGCGGCGTGCTCGCGACGGCAGGCAACCTGGTCTTCATGGGTAACGGGGTCGGCAAGACACTGAGCGCCTATGACGCAAAAAACGGCACGAAGCTTTGGAGCTTTGACGCAAAGACCGCGGTGTTCGCTGCACCGATCAGCTATACACTCGATGGTGTGCAATATATCGCGGCCAGCGTTGGAGGCGTGGCCACGGGTGGCTACTTCGCTCCGACGCATGCCCGCATGTTGGTATTCGCGCTGGGCGGCAAGGCCGTTCTGCCTGAGCCGGAGCCCTATACCCCTCCACCGCTGAATCCGCCGCCTTCAACGGCCTCGGCCGAAGTCATCGCACACGGCGGCCAGGTCTACTCGCAGTACTGCTCGGTCTGCCACGGCGTCAACGGAATGCAGGCCCGGACCAGTTTCCCGAATCTCACGGTGTCGCCATTGCTGTGGACTCAGGACGGTTTCAACTATGTTGTGTTGCAGGGTGGACGGGCTGACAAGGGGATGGGCTCTTTCGGGCAGGACCTGAAGCCCGAGGACGCGGTCGCCGTGCGGGAGTATTTGATCTCGCGCGCCAACGCACTTAAGGAAGGTGGTCCAGGCGCTGCTGGTCCCGGCCAGGAGGCCGGGCACACCGGAAACTAGCTCCGGTTCGAAGCTGTTCTACCGCTGGCGGTCTTCCTGGTCGTCGCCTTCCGGCGGGGCCATCCAGACCACCTTCTGCTCCGATTGGTGTCCGGCGCCGAGGATGTGACGATACAACTCGGGCTTGCGGGCCTGGCGGTAGCGATGGCCTCCGGCGTTGGCAATCTTCTCGTAGGTGCAGGTCGCTATCGCAATGTCATTCCCAAGAGACCGGCACTCCGCCAGGACGTCACCAAACGGATCGATCACCATCGAGCAGCCGTTCTTGAGCTGATCGTCGTCCATCCCGATCGGGTTGGAGAACACGACATAGACGCCGTTGTCATAAGCCCGTGCCGGCAGCCACTTCATCAACCAGGCACGACCCTTGAGCCCATCGAACTCGGCCCGCAGCGAAGTCGGATCCGCATCGCGATTCCGCCAAAGAGCGGGATCCACGAAGCCGGCTCCGGGGCGGGTCGACGGCGTACACATCGTCACGTGCGGCATGAAGATGATCTCGGCCCCAAGGAGCGCCGTCGCGCGAACGTTCTCGATGATGTTGTTGTCGTAGCAGATCAGGATGCCGCACTTCCAGCCGTTGAGCTCGAAGACGGTGTAACTCTGGCCGGGCTTGATATACGGATTGATGAAAGGATGGATCTTGCGGTGCTTGGCCTCGAGCCCGTTGCGATCAACGCAGACCTGGGCCTTGTACACCTCGCCATCCTCGCCCCGCTCGAAGAGTCCCGCCAACAGGGCTACTCCGTGGCGTGCGGCGATTTGCACGAGGGCGGCGGTGCTCGGCCCGTCGGGAATGCTTTCTGCGAGATCCCACAATTGCTGTTTCGACAGCCGCCGTGCGAACGTGTAGCCGGTGACGGAACATTCATGGAAGGAGACCACGTCCGCCCCTGCTTGCGCGGCTCGCGCGGTCAACTCCTCAATCGTCGCCAGATTGCGCGCTTTGTCGCCGCTGTGGTTCTCGAATTGGGCGGTGGCGATTTTCAGGGCTGTCGGCATGCCCGTAGCCTAGCATGCGCCGCCCGAGGCGGCTGCGACCCCCGGAGGCTGTCACGCATCCAGGTAGAATGGGAACAATCAGTGTCCCCAAGGGAGGAGCTCATGAAGCAGGCCGTAGGCTCGATACTTCTGGTGTTGGCGGCAGCCATCACTCACGGGGCGGCAGCACCGAACGGAGAAGCCAGCCCGTCGAGCCAGGGCCGTTATCGCCTTCCGTTTGCCGACGGCACGACGGTGAAGGTGTTCGATGACTTCCACACACATCAGCCGACGGGGCGCGAGGACCTGTACGCGGTCCGCGGCAAGGAGCCTTACCAGGTCGTCGCCGCGGCTGACGGTCGCGTAATGGCCATCCAGGACTCATATGGAGAGCAGCAGAGCGGGCGTGCAGCCGCTCTATGCCACAACAACTACGTGTGGATCGCGCATCCGAACGGGGAGTGGTCAAACTACTCCCACATTTCTCGCGGGTCGGTCACCGGCAAAGCAAGGCTGAAGGTCGGCGATCAGGTCAAGGCCGGTCAATACATCGGCGATGAAGATGCTGTCGGATGCGCGATGCTCAAGCACGTCCACTTCGAAATCGCCGTGCCCGATGCAGCGATGCCCATCGACAAGGGTGGTTTTCTCACGGACAACGAGGGAGGCAAGAGGGAGCGCAATCCTCGCTTCTGCGGGGTACCCGGAGACGTGGCCAGGAAGAGTGCGGAGTACGTCGCGACTTCCTGCCAATAAGTGGTTACTTACATAGCAAACAAAGTGGCTATTGTGTAGGGCCACCTCAGGAAGGACGATCCATCCTACTCAGGGGGTGGAGCGTTCTGGATGCCCAGCCGTCGACAAGTCCTTCAATCAGGAGCCGCGGCTTGCGTAGCCGCCTTCGTACCTCGCGCTGACGCCCAGCCCCGTTCCGAGCAACTCAACCGGTTGTTCGATTCCTTCATGGAATCCAACCTCGCCGCCTCGCCCGAGGAGACGACGGGGCTGGGTCTGGATACTGGTGCGCGCGCCTGGGAAAAACATGCGCTCGACAATCGCTCGATCGAGTACCGGGCGGAGACGAAACGACGTCTCCGGGATCAACTCGGCCAGATCCGGGCATTCGACCGTGCGGGCCTGCAAGGGATGGATCGGATCAGCTATGACGTCGTAGTCTTCGCGCTGCAGGCAGGTGACGCCGCGAATGAGCGTTACACTTTTGGGCCGGCGGGGGCTGGTGTCCCCTATGTCATCAGTCAACTGACCGGAGCCTACGTCGGTATTCCCGAATTCCTCGACAGTCAACACCAGATCGTCACCGAGTCCGATGCCACTGCCTACCTGGCGCGGCTCACCGCCTTTGCCAAGACCCTGGACCAGGAGGTCGGGGCGGTTCGTCATGACACGGCCGTTGGCTGCATGCCACCTGACTTCATTCTCGCCAGCGCTTTGCGACAAATGACCCTGCTACGTAGCGTGGCGCCGCATGAGGCAGGGCTGGTGAGCTCGCTCGTGCGACGTACCCGCGAAAGGCAGATTTCCGGAGACTATGGTGAGACAGCCACCCAGATCGTTGCCGAGCAGGTCTATCCCGCTCTGGACCGGCAGATTGCGCTGCTGAAGCAGTTGCAGCGGCATGCCACGCACGACGCCGGGGTATGGAAATTTCCCGAGGGCGATCACTACTACGCCGATTCGATCATGCGCTATACCAGCTCGCCGCTGACACCGGCCGAGATTCATCGCATGGGACTCGAAGCTACAGCGGAGTGTTCAGCGCAGATCGACCGGATCATGAAGGAGCAAGGCATGACCCGGGGCAGCGTCGGTGAGCGCATCCGTGCCCTGTTCGGGGATGCACGGTTCCGGTACCCGAACACGGATGCCGGTAAGGCGCAGTTGTTATCCGACCTGAATGAAAAGGTCCGGGAGATTCGTGCCAGATTGCCCCGGTATTTCGGCGTCGTGCCGAAGGCGGATGTCGTTGCCAAACGGGTGCCGCAGTACATGGAATCGGCGCGGATCAGTGGCTACTACCAATTGCCTTCGTTGGATGGAACGCGTCCGGGCGTTTTTTACATCAACTTGCGCGATACCGCTGAGACGCCCACCTGGAAACTCGCCACGCACACCTATCATGAGAGTATTCCCGGTCATCACGTGAAGTTGAGTCTCTACCAGGAGGCCAACCTCCCGCTCATCCGTAAAATCGACTTTTACGGGGCGTACCTGGAAGGGTGGTCCCTATATGCCGAGCAGTTGGCTGACGAGATGGGAATGTATGACGATGATCCGTTCGGTCGGATCGGGTATCTGCACAGCGTGCTCCGTGCCAGCGTCGCGATGGTCATTGATTCAGGGCTGCACGCAAAACGTTGGCGCCGGGAGCAGGCGATCGAATACTTCACCACGCAGCTCGGCGACCCCGTCAGTTCAGCGACGACCGAGATCGACCGTTACTGTGTCTGGCCTGGGCAGGTGTGTTCGTACCTGCTGGACAAACTGACAATCGTTCGATTGCGTGAGAAAGCCAGGCGAGCGCTCGGTGCGCGCTTTGATATCCGCCGCTTTCATGACGCCATTCTTCTGTGTGGCGCCGCTCCCCACTCCGTACTCGAACGGGTCGTTGATCAATACATCGGCGGCAGCCTGACTTCCTCCCTGTAGTCTGCCTCGGGCGTGCTGATGTCGGTGATCCCAGACAGGCGAGTCCGGGAATGGCACTTGCTACGTCGAGGGTCGCGCCATCTTTCAACGAGTCAAAAGAATGAGCGGAAGGGTCTCCAGCGCGGTAGCTGCACCAGCGCCAGCCTTTGAATCCAGTCGTGCCGTACTTTCGATGGAATCGCTGCGAGTCGAAACGCTGCGCGGTCTGGCCTGCGTGCTGCTCGTCGCATTTCACGTCATCGGCTCGCGCGCGAGCTCAGGGCTGCACGTGGATGAGGACTCGCTTTACCGGCAGTTCGCGAACCTCTTCATGCACCTGCGCATGCCCTTGTTCACGTTCTTGTCGGGATTCGTATACGCCTATCGCCCGGTCATTCAGGGGCAGACCCGCGCCTTTGCCGAAAAGAAGCTCACTCGGTTGCTGCTGCCGCTCCTGTGCGTCTCGACCTTGTACTTCCTGATGACCCTGGCGATCCCGGATTCGACGGGCAAGTTGCCGTTGCAGCAGATCTGGCACATCTATCTCTTCCCCTATGTGCACTTCTGGTTCCTGCAGGCGATCATCCTGATATTCACCGTAGTCGTCCTGCTCGAGTCGCAGCAACTGCTCTCCAACATAC
>DAITMW010000382.1:0-6443 GCA_036834945.1 Steroidobacteraceae bacterium | reverse complement strand
CAACGACGACCTCGCGGCGGCTGGGGAGGATTGTGACTGACACGAGGGCCCCGATCACCGCGCCGAGGCTGACACCCAGCATCCGGGCCCCCGCGACATGGAGCGGCGCGCCGCTGGCTGCAGGCGCCGACAGGACGATCATCGCGGCAATCATGGCGGTTCGATATGCACTGTTGTGAGCGGCCAGCAACGCCAGCGGCGACATTGCCAACCCGATCAACAACAACTCCGGCACGTGAACGAGCCTGCCGAAGGTGGCGCCACAGGCTATGCCCGCTCCGAGAATCGTGGCCGTCAAACGTTCGAAGCTGGCTCGCAGCACGCCCCCGGAGTGCGGGCGAGCCACGACCAGGGTCGTTATAACAGCATTGTAGGGTCCGGGCAGGTGAATGACGCTGGTGGTCAGATACGCCGCCAACGCCGCCACCAACATCCGGACCGCCGAGCGGCCTTCGTGCCAATCGGTCAGGGATACCATCCTGACGGTCCCTCTGATATAGTACGCATAGCGTATCAAATTGCCGCGACAGTGAGGCCCTATGTTTCGCTCCGTTCTGGCTGGGCTGGCGGCGGTCGTCGCGCTCGTTGCGGCGCCCGCGGGGATGACCGCGGACGCGGTTCGAATCCGGGTGGAGGGCGGGATGCTGGCCGGCACCGTCGCTGGCGATGTCAGGATCTTCAAGGGCATTCCGTACGCGGCGCCGCCAGTGGGTCCACTGCATTCGGCGCTGCCGCAGCCTGTTATTTCGTGGCAGGGCGACCGCGCCGCCGATGACTTCGGCCCGTCCTGCCTGCAGAGCTCACCGCCACGCAATGTCCTGCCCGGGAGCAGGGCACAGCAACTCAGCGAAGACTGCCTGACGCTCAATGTGTGGGCGCCGCAGGCCGCGAGGAACGCGCCTGTCATGGTTTGGGTTCACGGCGGCGGCAACCAGAACGGCTCGTCCGCGGGGAAGTATTACGACGGCGGCGCTTTCGCGCGCGATGGCGTTGTGTTTGTGTCCCTCAACTACCGCCTCGGGGCACAGGGTTTTCAGCCGCACGGCGGCGAAGCCAACTTCGGCCTGTGGGATCAGCTGGCCGCGCTGCGGTGGGTACGCAGGAACATCGCCGTGTTGGGTGGTGACCCGGCCAACGTGACGCTCTTCGGAGAGTCCGCCGGCGGCCAGGACATCCTTGCCCTGATGACGGCGGCTCCCGCCCGGGGCCTGTTTCAGAAGGCGATCGTGGAGTCCGGCGGAGGGGGCTGGGGACCCGATCCCAAGATCGCGCAGGAGGAGGCCGCTGACCATGTCGGCGAATGGGGAGTGATCGTGGATGGTCACCTGCTGAAAGAGCCGCCGCTGCGCGCGTTTGCGGGCGGGCGCGCCGCGCGCATTCCGCTGATCATCGGGACTAACAGCGAGGAAGGCTCACTGCTCGGACTCGATGCTCATTCCGAAGGTCTGTTCCCCAAGCTGTCCGGGAGCGATCTGGCCAGACTCGGGGCGATCTACGGCGAGCAGGCGGCGCACGATGAGGCGCTGGCCCGGTTGGTGTTCCGCGATGGCTATTTTGCCAGTGAGGCGCGATGGATTGCCGCAAAGGTCAGTGCGAGCGGATCGCCTGCCTATCTCTACCGGTTCGAGTACGTTTTGAATGCACTCCAGAGCCGTCGTGCCGGGGCGTATCACGGCTCCGAGATACCCTTCGTTTTCGACCGGATGCCCGAGGTTCGGGTGACCGATGATGACGTTCGGGTGCAGCGTGGGATGCACAACTGCTGGGTCGCTTTCGCACGAACCGGTAAACCCACCTGCGACGATGCGCCGGATTGGCCCGCATTCGTGCCGGGCGGCAAGTGGATGGTGCTGGATTCGCATCCATCAGCGCGTCCTGTGGCAAACGCCGCGGCTTTGGATTTGCTGCAGTGTCGGCTGGCGGCGGACATCCCTCTCGCTTCAGGGACGTGTCCGGCCAACTGAGCGCTGTTTCCTGCGGCGCGCGCGATATAACACGCAGCCGTAACATCGCAACCGTCCTGGCGGGTCCTGCCTGCAGGCCCGCAGAGCTCGCGGTGATGCTCGCCACGGAGCTTCGCGGACGGCTGGAGTCCCGCGAGCGTGCCTTATGTGCACGCGTACTTGCAGGACAGGTCGTCGATGGAGCCGCGGCCTGACCCGATGTAACGTCGCCGACGGGGGCGACGCTTCGCCGCCGCTCTCACGCCAGGCTGAGCACTTCCAGCCTGAGCGAGTTGTTTGCTCGTTGCATCGAGCGGCGCGCGTGCGACCGGACCGGCCGAAAGTGAAGGCGGTGGATCGATGCCGTCCGCCCTCATTCCGGCACCTGGTGCTCTTCGACACCAGGTTATTTGATCGTCTTGCTGACCACGTTGGACAGTGAGCTGGTCGCACCTGTGGAGTTGTAAGCCGAGACGGCGAAGTACCACGTGCCCGAGGTCAGGCCGTTGATCTGGTAGCTGGCGGCGCTCGGATTCGTCACTTTGACGGTCGTGGCGGTCTTCGCGGTGCTGAGCCCGTAGCTGATGACGTAGCCTGAGAGATTGGTGAGGGCGGTGCCGTTCGTGTTGGTCTTCGGGACTGTCCATTTCACCGTGGCGGAGTTGGGCGATGTCGTGCCGCCGGTGGTTCCCCCGGTCGTTCCACCGGTGGTTCCACCACTGCTGGTCGTTCCGGTCACGGAGATGTTGAATGGCGCCAGGGAGGCGTACGTGAGTCCGTCGGTCGCGTAGATGACGATGTTCTGATAGACGCCGACACTCGCGGAGGTCGGCACACCGTACAGGTGACCATACTTCGTGTCGAAAGTCGCCCAGGCCGGCTTGTTCTTGATCCCGTAGGTCACGGCCCGGCCCGTGTTATCGGTCGCCCACGACTGGAAGCCGTAGTAGCGATTCGCCGCCACAGTGGTGGCCGGCGTGCCGGAGATGGTCGTCGTCGCGTGCGTGACCGTGGAGAAGGACATTGCCAGCACGGCGCTCGCAAGTAGGCCGCCGGCGTTTTTTCCGGAAATAACAAAGAGTGTGCGCATGGACCCCGTCCCCGCTAAAAATAACTTACTCAATTTGATGTGCCCGCCGACGCTTGCGATGAACCGCAGTCGGGCACGGTGTGTTGGGGTGTCGCAAATTTGCGAACGAGCCCCTACTTAGGTCGCGACGGAGTTAAACCCGAGAATATGTCTGGTACAAAATGTCTCGACATGCAGACGTAGTTGATCGGCGACAATCCACGGCTACGCTTGACTTTTCTGATCGTCGACGATGTTGGTTTGCGCGGCCGAGCGTGTTGGTGCCGTTGACGCGGACATAACATTGGGTGCGGGTGTCGAAGCACGCGACATGTCAACGGTGTGACACCCGGCGCCTGTTCCGCATCGGCGGCGAGGCGGCCATGCAGGCCTCGCAAACCAACCACCTGGTTCCGCCGCGCCATTACCGTGAAGGTGGCGGGACCGGGTGGCGATGGCGCCGGGAGACTTGGGCGTGGCAGGGATGCTTTTGCGTCGGAGCGGGCTTACTATTGTCGCAAATCAATAAAACTCAGGAGCTTGGGGATGTCGGTGCGGTCCATCATCGTTTCCCAGTTCGAGGCGGTCGCCGGGCAGCAGCGGCAGCACCTGGCGCCCCTGGCCGATGATTTGCAATTGGGTCAGTCGGGGTTGGACTCGCTCAGTTTCGCGATCATTGTCGCGCGCCTGGAAGACGAGTTCGGCTTTGATCCTTTCAATGCCGATGGGGCAGTGAAATTTCCCGCGACATTCGGCGACTTCGTCAGGCTTTACGAGAGCTCGCCGCGGTGATTCGTGCGGATTGTCTGCGCGCGCTGGCCAGCAGCTCGAGCCAGTTTCGATAGATACGGACGGCTCCCGAGCCCCAGGTGTTCCGCAGGGTGTCTCCGATAGCTTCGGCCGGAAACTCGCTCAGAAGCTCCGCGGAAGGTGCGCTCGCAACGCGCTGCTCGAACTCACGCAGCAGCGTGAGTGCCGCCGGTGGAAAGTACCCTTTGGGCGGTGTGGGGTAGTGCGATTGTTGCCCGCGGAGAACCCGTCCGACGTCACGCCGGTATTCCCGTAGCAGTGTGCTTTCGTCGTACTCCGGATGTCCTTGGAAGAACACGTGCAGGCTGCGAGACTGCTTGATGAACATATCGGCACCGCTCTCGGGCGATGAGGTCACGATCACGTAGCCTGCGGAGCGGAGCTGCTCGATGGGAAGCTCATTCCAACGCGAGTGAGGCGTGTGCACCGGCGTGCTGACCCCGTCCAGTAAGGGTTGGCGAGGCAGGGCGGCGTGGGCGAATACGCCGGAAAGCTTGCGTTCGAAGCGTCGTCGCCGGATGCCGTCCAAGTGCTCCACGGCTGCGTGAGCGGCAAGACAGGACCAGATGCTCGATGTGGTGTTGGCTTCCGCCCATTGCACGAGCCGGCCCATGCGGTCCCAATAGGGCTCGTCGCTCAGGAGGGGCGCGACCGGCTCCATCCCGGTAACGATGAGCGCGTCCAGAGGCCCGCGCAGCAGGGTATCGATGGGCCAATAGGCGCCGCTGTCCAGATGCTCGCGGCCTGCGATTCCACGGGGGACCTCGGGAAGAAACGAGAGTCTCAGGCGCACGTCCAGCGAATCCGTCGCATGGCTCAGTAGCCGGGCGAACTGCGCTTCGGTGGTTTCGAGCGCCGCATCCGGCATGTTGTTGACCAGCCCGATGACCAGGTCACCGGATGGGTCACGGTTGCCGTGACGTTCAACGACGAGTGGCATGGGTATCGGCTGGGTACAACCCGTTGAATCGAATGCCTGCGAGGGCGCGCATATTACCCGGCCCGATGGTCAGGATTGTAGTTTGCTGCATCGCAGCATATGAGCAGCGGGAATCGAAGGGCTTACGGAGCCGATCAGGCGGCGGGAGTCTGCAGGCGGGACGGCTGGTTGGGATCGGTGCCGGCGGCGTGGTCGTCGACCTCGAGCTTCCAGGCATCGTGACAGCGGGGATGGAAATGGAGCGTCACCGGTGCCCCATCGAGTTCGGCTTCGACTTCGTATTCGACCTCTGTGGAAGAGACGAGCACGCGACAGAAGTCGCAAGGGACACCGCATCCTTTACCGCCCCAGAGGCGAATAGACCGTGCCCGGCGTAACGCGGCAACGGTGAGGCGCTCAGTTCGTGGCGCCTCGTCGGCATTCGTGCGATCGGCGGGAGCGGGCCCGTTCATTCGTATACCTTGCAGTCTCGCGACTGCAGTTGGCCGCTGACGTCCCCTCGACTATGCGCCGTAGCGCCAAGGTGAGCAAGTACTGCCACGCTTGGGGCGTTCCATGCCCCGCCGGTCATGCAAACGTAACCAACAAATTTCGCGTGCCAGGTCGCGGAAAGCTTGGATTTTCTTTGCCTGACTGGACGCTTTCCGCTATTTTCCGGGGCGCTCGAGTGCGGAACATAAAAAAGTACGCGGAGCCGGACGGGCAGGCTCCCAGGTTCGGGGTTTTCGAACGTCGCACGGAAAAGATCTCATCGCGATTGCGAATTTTGGAGATTCTCCGTGGGGTTGGAGCTGGCCGTCTTGAACGGTTGGTGCGCGCGTGGATGCGCCTGGCATCGCCCAGGAGACACACCTGTCCCTTAGCTTTATTTCCGCGCCTTTCAAGCGAGGTGCGGTGCTGTTCATTTCTGGAGCCCGATGATGCAAACACAAGAACGTGCGCGCCGTACCGCGAAGACCAGCAAGACCGCGGGTCGCGCGAAGGCGAGTAGCGGCGCGAACGGGGGAGGAGTTCAGACCGATCCGAGCGAGCTGGACGTTCGCAAGCTCCTTCGGGCTCTGCAGGCGGTACGCGACGGCGATTTTTCCGTCCGTCTGGCGAGTGATCAGACCGGTCTCGCGGGCAAAGTGGCCGATACCTTTAACGAGATTGTCATTTCGAACCAGCGCCTCGCGCGCGAGCTCGAGCGTGCGGGGCAGATCGTCGGCAAAGACGGAAAGACGCGTCATCGCGTGTCCATCGACCGGCGATCCGGTGCCTGGGGCGCGATGGAAGCCTCGGTGAACACCCTCATCGATGACCTTCTTTGGCCCACCACTGAGGTCACCCGGACGATCTCTGCGATGGCCAAGGGCGATCTTTCCCAGACCATGAGTCTCGAGGTGGACGGTCGCAGCCTCAAGGGCGAGTTCCTCAGGTCGGCCACGATCGTCAACACGATGATCGAGCAGATGAGCGCGTTCACGTCCGAGGTTACGCGCGTGGCCCGCGAGGTCGGTACCGAGGGCAAACTCGGTGGTCAGGCCGCCGTGCCCGGTGTGTCAGGTACGTGGAAAGATCTCACCGATAGCGTCAACTCAATGGCCAGCAACCTGACTGGCCAGGTGCGCAACATCTCCGAGGTGACGATCGCCGTCGCGAACGGTGACCTTTCCCGAAAGATCACCGTGGACGTGCGCGG
>DAITMW010000381.1:0-6499 GCA_036834945.1 Steroidobacteraceae bacterium | reverse complement strand
GGCGCGTTGGGCGACAAGCTCCCCCGCAACGCAATGTCGCTCGTCAACATCGCCTACAACATCACCTTCGGATGGACCCGGCCCGGCGCGCCGTCGTTGGAAGCCCAAATGCGCCAACCCCTGCTGAACACTCACCCGGTGGAACTAGGCCTCGCCGGCCGCGAGGACTCCGTGGCCGCGCAGCTGGCAGCCACCCCCACCTACGCAGCGGCGTTCGCCGCAGCATTCCCCAACAATCCCACCCCAACGACCTTCGACCACCTGATCAAAGCAATCGCAGCATTCGAGCGCACGTTGATCTCAGGCGACTCGCCCTTCGATCGGTATGTCTTCCAGGGCGATCACAAGGCACTGTCGACCCAAGCCAAGCGCGGTATGGCGCTATTCTTTTCCCGTCCCGCGGGCTGCTCGAGTTGCCACACCGGGTTCAACTTCACCGGCACCTGGCGCGATAGCGAAGGCGCGACCGGTAAACCGGCCTTCGCGAGCAACGGCGTCACGACGCAGCCCATGCGCGTGCCAACGCTGAGAAATATCGCGCTCAGCGGACCTTACATGCACGACGGGCGTTACCCCACACTCGACGCGGTGCTCGATCACTATTTCAGCCTGGGCGAGCGCGCAATCCGCTACGATTCGCGCTTGCCCAGGGTGTCGCTCGATATGCAGCAAAAAGCCGATTTAATCGCTTTTCTCACGAGTCTCACGGACGAGTCCTTTGTGCGGCGCTTCGCGGCGACGGCCACGCCGTCCGGTGACTCGAAGCCATGAGCGACCACGGCGTAGTCCTCTATCTCGACGACGAGGAGCCTTTGGTCTTCCTGGTCACCCGCCTGCTGAACCGCCTCGGGTACGAGGCGTGCGGCTTCACGGCGGCAATGGAAGCTCTGGCGGCTTTCAAAAGCGACCCTGGCCGCTACAAGCTGATCCTGTCCGACCTATCCATGCCGGGAGGAGCGAGCGGCCTCGATTTCGCGCAGGAAGTCCTCGCGATCGCTCCGGACTCCCGGGTCGCGATCCTCACGGGACATGTCGATGAGGCGGATGTGACACGCGCCACCGCGTTGGGGATCCGCGCCGTCATCCAGAAGCCCCTCACGCTGGCCGAGTTGGGACCGGTACTTCAGCAGCTTCTGAGGTAACCTGCGCAACTTGTTCTCCTTGCGCGCAGGTCGCCATGTACTCGTCCTTCTATCGGCGCAGCTTCGTGATCGCGACGATCGTGATCATGGCCTACCTGCTGCTGCGGGTCCTGGAGCCACTGGGCCATGCGCTGGGCTGGGCCGCTGTACTGGCCTTCATGTTGTTACCACTGCACGAGCGGCTCACGCGTAAGTTCAAAGGCCGCGGCGCGCTGTCCGCGGGCCTCCTGACAGGCTTGACCCCTTTTTTCGTCATGGCGCCAGTGGCCCTGCTGGCCATCGCGTTCGCCGGACAGGTCGCGGTGCTCCTCACCTACATGCGAGGCCATAGCACCACGCTCCTTTCGTATTCCGAGGTTTTACAACGGCTGGAGAGTTATTCCGTCATTGGCAGCGGCGTCCGTTGGGCGCGTGAGAATGCGCCAATCAGTGCCGATCAGGTGCAGGACTGGCTCACCCAGGGCGCGCAGAGCGTGTTGAAATCCGCGGCCACCGTGGGCGGCTCTGTTGCACTCGGGGTCTTCGGCACCCTGATCACCTTCGTGATGATGTTGTTCCTGCTGTATTTCTTTCTGCAGGACGGCCGCGCCATGCTGGCGTCGCTGACACGCCTCATCCCTATTGAGCCGACCCGTCGTGGTCTGCTCCTGAAGTACCTGGCCGACGTAACACGCGCGGTGGTGTTCGGCTCGACGGCGACGGCGCTGATTCAAGGCATTTTCGTGGGCGTTGGATTCGCGATCGTGGGCCTGCCCTCGCCCATCGTCTTCGGAGTGCTCGCGACGATTGCCGCATTTCTGCCAGCCGGAGCGGCGGCGGTTCTCATCCCCGCGGTGATCTACATGATGGTCATCGGCCGCTGGGGCGCGGCTATCTTCCTGGCCATCTGGACCGCGGCGATGTGGGTCATCGAGAACGTCCTGCGACCGGTCCTCACCGCCCAGCAAGCCGAGGTATCCACCCTCGCCATCTTCGTCGGCGCGATTGGCGGCGCGGCCACATTCGGCATTCTCGGGCTCGTCATTGGCCCGGTACTGCTCAGCTTCGCAGTCGCATTATTGCGATTCGCCGAGGAAAGCATGCCGAAGACCTAGCGGGAGCAGGCCGGATCTGGCAGCCAGCGCCGCCAGCCCCCAGGTAAGCGTCCGATCCCCCTTTCCCGTAGAATGCGCCCCCCCATGGATTTGAGTCCCATCCTCAACCCCCTGAACGACGCCCAGCGAGCGGCGGTCACGGCCCCGCTGGGGCCGGTCCTGGTCCTGGCCGGCGCGGGTAGCGGCAAAACCCGGGTACTGACCCATCGGATCGCCTGGGTCATCCAGGCCGAAGGTGCCTCGCCCCACAACATCCTCGCCGTAACCTTCACGAACAAGGCGGCGGCGGAGATGCGAGGCCGTGTCGAGCAGCTCCTGAACATCCCGGGCGGCGGCCTGTGGATCGGCACCTTTCACGGCATCGCGCACCGGCTACTGCGCCTGCATTGGCGCGAGGCGCGCCTGGTCCAGGGCTTCCAGATTCTGGACTCCGAGGACCAGCAGCGGCTGATCAAGAAGCTGCTCAAGGCGCAGAACCTCGACGAGACGCGTTGGGTCCCCCGCGAAGTCCAGGGGTTCATCAACTCGCACAAGGACGAAGGCCGGCGCCCCAAGGACATCAAGGGCAACAACGACCCCACCTCGACGCAGCTCATCAAGCTCTATGCCGACTACGAAGAAGCCTGCGCCAAAGCCGGCGTCGTGGATTTCGCGGAGCTGTTATTGAGGGCGTTCGAGCTGTGGCGCGACAACCCCGAGCTGCTCGCCCACTATCGCCGCCGCTTCCGCCATGTGTTGGTGGATGAGTTCCAGGACACCAACGCGATCCAGTACAACTGGATGAAGTTGCTCGTCGGACCCGAGGGCTATCCCTTCGCCGTCGGTGATGACGACCAGTCGATCTATCGCTGGCGGGGTGCGCGGGTCGAGAACCTCCACCAGTTCCGGCGTGACTACAGCAAAGCGGTGCTGTGCCGCCTGGAGCAGAACTATCGCTCCACGGGCGCCATTCTCGCCGCGGCGAACGGGCTCATTTCGCACAACTCCGGCCGCCTCGGCAAGAATCTGTGGACCAGCGGCGCACAGGGGGACCCGATCCGCCTCTACGCCGCCTTCAACGAGCGCGATGAAGCGGAATTCGTCAGTCACCGGATCCGCGACTGGGTCGCGCATGGCGGCACCCGGCGCGAGATCGCGATTCTCTATCGTTCCAATGCGCAGTCGCGCGTGTTTGAAGAAGCGTTCATCTCGGGACGCATTCCGTACAAGGTGTACGGCGGCCTGAGATTCTTCGAGCGCGCGGAAATCAAGGACGCACTGGCCTACCTGCGCCTCATTTCCAACCGCAACGATGACGCCTCTTTCGAGCGCGTCGTGAACCTTCCCACCCGTGGGATCGGCGCGAAGAGTCTGGATACAATCCGCGAGCAGGCCAAGGGCGCGGGCTCCACGCTATGGGATGCCGCCGCTGCCTGCATCGGCGACGCGTTGGGCCCGAAGGCTTCGCAGGCGTTGCACGGCTTCATGTCGTTGATCGAGCGCCTCACGCACGAGGTACGCGACTTGCCCCTGCACGAGCAGGTGGATCACGTCCTGCAGGGAAGCGGGCTCATCGAGTTCTACAAGCGCGAAAGAGGCGGTTCCTCGCGTGCTGATCGTGGCGAGGCTCGCGTGGAGAACCTCGACGAGCTAGTGAGCGCCGCGCGGGGATTCACGCCTGAAGGCGCCGAGGGTGAGGTGCCGCTGCCGCCGCTCGAAGCCTTCCTGGCACATGCCGTGCTCGAGTCCGGCGAAGGGCAGGGAGGCACCTGGGAAGACTGCGTCCAGATGATGACCCTGCACACGGCGAAGGGCCTGGAATTTCCCATGGTGTTCCTGTGCGGCATGGAGGATGGGCTTTTCCCCCATCAACGCTCGCTCAACGACCTCGACGGCCTCGAGGAAGAGCGCCGGCTGTGTTATGTTGGTATGACGCGAGCGATGAAGCAGCTCTTCCTCACCTACGCCGAGCAGCGCCGTCTCCATGGGGTGGACAGCTACGGCGCGCCCTCGCGTTTCATCAAGGAAACCCCCGAAGACCTCATTGAAGAGATCCGCCCGCGGATCCAGGTCTCACGCCCGGTCGCCGTCGGCCGTTTCCGCCCGGAAGAACCCGCCATCGCCGGGGTGAGACTGGGTGGCCGCGTCCGCCACGGGAAGTTCGGCGAAGGTGTCATCCTCAACGTCGAAGGCAACGGAGCTCACGCGCGCGTGCAGGTGAGCTTCGAAAGCCAGGGTACCAAGTGGCTTATGGCCGAATACCTCGAGCCGATGTAGATGAAAATCGTCATCCTCGGCGCCGGCCAGGTCGGCCGGACGGCAGCCCATCACCTCTCGCGGGAGGAAGCGAACGAGGTCACGGTCGTCGATGTGGACGAGGAGATCCTGCGCGACCTCCAGGACCGCCTGGACATCCGCACCGTAGCCGGCAATGCGGCCTACCCCACGGTGTTGGAAGCCGCCGGCGCGGCGGAAGCCGACATCATCGTCGCGCTCACGAACAGCGACGAAGTCAACATGATGGCGTGCGAAGTTGCCTTCACCCTGTTCCGCACGCCCACGAAAATCGCGCGCATCCGCTCCGCGGAATACACGAGCCGGCCGCAACTCTTCAGCGAGGAAGCGCTGTCGGTCGACGTCTTCATCAGTCCCGAGCAGCTCGTCACCGAATACGTCGAGCGTCTCATCAAGTATCCGGGCGCATTGCAGGTTCTGGAATTCGCGGACGGCAAGGTTCGCCTCGTGGGTGTCCGCGCGCTGAAGGGCGGCAACCTGGTCGGTCACTGCCTGCGTGAGTTGCCGCAGCACCTGCGCAAGCTCGACTCGCGCGTCGTTGCCATCTATCGCAAGGGCAGAAGTATAAGTCCCGAAGGCGATACGGTCGTCGAGGACGGCGACGAAGTATTTTTTCTCGCGGCGAGCAACGATATCCGCCGCGTCATGAACGAAATGCGCAAGCAGGACGACCCGGTCAAGCGCATCGTCATTGCCGGCGGCGGTAACATCGGCTTTCGCCTGGCCAAGGCGCTGGAGAAAACCAACCAGGTCAAGCTCATCGAGCGTGATACGCGCCGCGCACGGAAAGTCTCCGAGCTGCTCGAGCACGCGATCGTCCTGAACGGCGACGCGGCGGACGAGGAGCTGCTCATCGAAGAGAACATCGACAGCGCCGACGTGTTCGCCGCGATGACGAACTCGGAAGAAGCCAACATCCTGTCGGCGATGCTGGCCAAGCGCCTCGGCGCCCACAAGGTCATGGCGCTCATCAACAAGCCGTCCTACACAGAGCTCATGGAAAGTGGCAGCATCGACGTCGCCATCTCGCCGCAGACGATCACGATCGGGTCACTGCTCGCGCACGTGCGTCGTGGTGATGTCGTACGCGTGCACTCCTTGCGACGTGGTGCGGCGGAGGCGCTCGAAGCCGTGGTACATGGAGACGAAAGCACCTCTCGCATAGTCGGGAAGACCGTCGACCAGATCGACCTCCCGGAGGGCACGCTCATTGGCGCAGTGGTGCGCGGCGAGCAGGTCATCATGGCCCACCACGACACTGTCGTGCAGGCGGACGACCACGTCATCCTCTTTCTTTCCGACCGCAGGCATCTCGAGGCAGTCGAGAAGCTCTTCCTGCGGACCTCACGCTAGGCGGCGGCCGCCACCGTGCTCGGAGTCGCGCACGTTCTGGGGCTGGTGCTGGCGATCTTCGGCATCGCCTACGTGTTGCCTGTCGGCTGCTCCATCATCATGGGTGACGGACTGTGGCCGCAGTTCCTGGTCGCCGCGGCCATCAACTCGGGTGTCGGACTGGCTATCGCAATCGTCACCCTGAGGTTCAGGCGCGAGCTTAAACCCCGCGATGGCTTCCTGCTCGTGACCCTCGTCTGGGTGTTGATGTCGGCTTCCGCGACCATCCCGCTGTTACTGACCCTGCCGAACCTGACTTTCACGCGGGCTTTTTTCGAGACGATGTCGGGCCTCACGACGACCGGCTCGACCGTGTTGACCGACCTGGACCAGTTGCCGCCGTCCCTGAACTTCTGGCGTCATACCCTGAGTTGGTTCGGGGGCTTGGGCATCATCGTCATGGCGCTCGCCGTGCTACCGCTGCTCGGGGTCGGCGGCATGCAGCTCTATAAGGCGGAGGCGCCCGGTCCGATCAAGGACGAAAAGCTCGCCCCCCGCATTACGGAGACCGCGAAGTCGTTGTGGTTCGTGTACGCCACACTGACCGCCGCGGGAATCGTCAGCCTGCGCGTCTGCGGCATGTCCTGGTTCGACGCC
>DAITMW010000380.1:0-6552 GCA_036834945.1 Steroidobacteraceae bacterium | reverse complement strand
GCGAGCGCGGCCTGCTCGTAGAGCACCTGTGCAAACTCGTTGAACTGCTCGGCATCCGTCACACCCTCGAGATATTTCACGAGCGGGTGGCTGACATTGAGCTCGAGCGTGGGCTTGGATTCCGGCACTTTCTGGCCGGTGGCCGCCAGGATGCGCCGCATGTTGGCCCCCATGTCGTGCTCACCGAGCGCCAGGCAGGCCGGCGAGTCCTTCAGGCGCGAGCTGACACGCACCTCCTCGATCTTGTCGCCCACGGCGTCCTTGACGCGCTTGAGAAGGCCCTTGCTCTCCTTGAGCTCCTCGTCGTGCTGCTTCTTGTCGGCCTCGCTCTCCAGTCCGCCGAGCTCGAGGTCGCCGCGGGAAGCATCTTTCAGGCGTTTTCCCTCGAAGTCGTCGATCTGACCCATCACCCACTCGTCGATGCGCTCGGCCAGCAACAGAACCTCCAGGCCCCGCTCCTTCAGCCGCTCGATGTAGGGACTCGAGCGCGCGGAGTCGATACTGTCGGCAATGACGAAGTAGATCCGGTCTTGTCCGGGTTTCATGCGCTCGACGTACTGCGCGAAGCTCACGGTGGGCTCGTTATTGGCCTCGTGGGTGCTCGCGAAGCGCAGGAGTGACAGGAGAGCGGGGCGGTTGGCATGATCCTGGCCAACGCCTTCCTTGATCACGTTGCCGAACTCTTTCCAGAAAGTCGCGTATTTCTCCGGCTCGTCCTTCGCGATCTTGCCGAGCATGTCGAGAACACGCTTCGTCAGGCCGCCGCGGATGGCCTCTACTTCGGGGTCCTGCTGGAGCAACTCGCGGGAAACGTTCAAAGGCAGATCGCTCGAGTCCACCACGCCTTTCACGAAGCGCAGGTAGAGCGGGAGGAACTGTTCCGCGTCATCCATGATGAAGACGCGGCGGACGTACAACTTCAGACCGCGCGCGGCATCCCTCTGCCACAGGTCGAACGGCGCGCGGCCGGGGATGTAGAGAAGGCTCGTGTACTCGCGCTTACCCTCGACCTTGTTATGGCTCCAGCTCAGGGGGTCGGTGAAGTCATGGGCGAGGTGCTGGTAGAACGCTTTGTACTCCTCTTCCTTGATCTCGGTCCGGGGCAGTGTCCAGAGCGCTTTCGCCTGGTTCACCGTCTCGTATTCGAGCGAGGCCTCGCCTTCCTTGCGCATCCGCACCGGGAAGCCGATGTGATCGGAGTAACGGCGGATCAGGGAGCGCAGCCGGAAGGGGTCGGCGAACTCTTTCGAATCCTCCTTCAGGTGCAGGGTGACCGTGGTACCGCGTTCCGATCGTTTGATTGTTTCGACCGTGAACTCACCATCGGCACGCGATTCCCAATGTACGCCCTCCTCCTCCGAGGCGCCGGCCTTGAGCGAATCCACTTCGACGCGGTCCGCGACGATAAACGCCGAGTAGAAGCCGACGCCGAATTGCCCGATGAGTTGCGAGGCTTTCTGCTGGTCTCCGGAGAGTGAGCGGAAAAACTGCGCTGTTCCCGAGCGCGCGATCGTGCCGAGGTTGGCAGTCGCTTCCTCGCGGCTCATGCCAATGCCGTTATCACGGAGGGTGACCGTGCCGGCCTTGGGATCGCCTTCTATCGTGATGTGCAGGTCCGGGTCCTGCCCCAGGAGTGCCGGTTCCGCAATCGCAGCAAAACGCAGCCGGTCGTTGGCATCCGATGCGTTCGAGACGAGCTCGCGTAGGAATATCTCCTTGTGACTGTACAAGGAGTGGATCATGAGCTGCAGCAGCTCCCGGACTTCCGCCTGGAAGCCGTGGGTCTGCTTATCCTTGCTCTGCGGGGTCTGTTCTATGGTTGTCATGCTGCCCTTCCGTTTTATTCGCCCTGTGTCGGAAGGGAGCGATGATGGGAGTCACCACGGATTTTTCAAGCTTTACGCGCCAAGCCTCGCGAGCCAGGCCGTGAGCTCGATTGCCATGGACGTCGCGATGTGGCGACAGGCGTGGGCGAGATCGTCGAGCTCGTCCCAGAGATTCAGGAAGATTTCCATGTGCGATCGACTCTAGCAGGCGATTCGGACACGGGCGTGCTCAATCTCACAGACGGCGCAGGCTGCCGTGACCGTCCCGGGACCTTCGGCAGCAAGACGGTATTTGCTCACAGCCTCGACGAATGACACTTGCAAGTGCGCGGCGTCACCTTGCGGGAGTTGCTGCGCTACGCGTACGCTGCGGGGCAACGGGGTTGAAGGGCGTATTTTTCTTAAAATGAAGCGTATCGTCGTCATGAATCCGAAAGGGGGTTCAGGCAAGACGACCATCGCAATCAATCTGGCGAGCTACCTGGCCTCTCGCCAACATTCACCGGTCCTCATGGATTTCGATCCGCAGGGCTCCTCACTGCGTTGGGTGA
Source organism: Steroidobacteraceae bacterium (assembly GCA_036834945.1). Lineage (GTDB taxonomy): Bacteria > Pseudomonadota > Gammaproteobacteria > Steroidobacterales > Steroidobacteraceae > 13-2-20CM-66-19. Next base: position 4,175 of record DAITMW010000380.1, on the reverse strand, counting down.
AGAAACGGCAGCCGACACAGCCGCCGATCCACGTGATCGCGGCTTTCGAGAACAACGGGCGCACGACCCGGGCCTTTCAGATGCGCGTGCCGGACAACGCGAGCCACGTCATTGTTGATACGCCGGCCGCGATCGAGTCGCGCGAGATGCCGGAAATCACCAAGGGCGCGGACAAGATCCTCGTGCCGGTGCTGCCGTCGGATATCGATATCCATGCCTGCTCACGCTGCATCCGGGACCTGCTGCTGGTGGCGAAAATCCGCCGCGAGGATGACCGTATCGGCGTCATCGCGAACCGCATCCGCCGCAACACCCTCACCTACCAGACACTCATCCGGTTTCTGCAAACGCTGGGCATTCCCATCGTGGCGACGATCCGGGACTCGCAGAACTACGTCCGCGCCGCCGAGTTGGGCATCGGCGTGCACGAAATGAAGAGTTACGTCGCCCAGGCCGACGTCGAGCAGTGGGAGCCCCTGGTGGAGTGGCTCGACAAGCCGAGCGGCACACGGGCACCGACACCGACGCAAAGTCCGCCGCCGGCACCCGCCGTCGCTAGCGCTTGACGCTGCAGCGCTTGACGACTTAGCGCGCGCTCAGTAAGCGCTTATAGAGCGCTCCAATTCCGCAGCACCTATTCAGTACTACCCTTCTCCGCGCTGGCTGTTCGCGTACCGACACTGGCCTTGAGGTTGTCCGCGAGCTGCTTGTGCTCCTGCAAGGTCGGCAGGGTCTTCTTGGCGAACGCCGCGAGCTGCGGGTCGCTCGATTGCGAGGCGGTCTGGAACAAGGCGACGGCCTTCGAGTGATCTTTCGCCATGTGGTCGGCATATTCACGATCGAATGCCGCACCTGACTTCGCGCCCATCGTCTTCATCAGGGCCTCGCTCTTCGCGTCGGGCTTCTTCGGCAGCGTCAATCCTTTGGATTTGGCGATGCTGGCGAGCTCCTCGTTGGCCTGTTCGTGATCCTGCTGCATTTTCTGCGCGAACTGCTTGACGTCATTGTTGGTCGACTTCTTCAAGGCAAGCTTGGCCAACCCGACTTCCGCCATGCCATCCTCCGCAGCCGTCTTGACGAACGTTTCCGGAGTCGCGCCCTTGCTCATGGCGGTGTCAGTGTCCGCCTTGGAGGACCCATGCATTGCCCCACGCTGGTGCGGACTGGAGGCTGCCTCGGGCTCGGCACCATTCGCCGCAGGAGCCTCGTTCGTACCGGTGCCCGTAGCCTGACGCTGGTGCGGGCTCGACGCCGCGTCCGGGCTCGAGGGCGTCTCTGTTGGTGGTTGAGTTTGCGCCACGGCCACGGTGGCGCCGGCAGCGGCCAACAGCGCGGCTGCGGTTACAGTTGCAATGGCGTTCATGCTCAGCTCCCTCTCTTGGTGACTGGAGCCACCCACACTGAACGCGCGGCAGCGATCTCACAATGAGAGGTCGTCCGCAACGGCTGTCAGTCAGTTCTGACGATGAAACGTACCCGTTACCGTATCCGGATTGATGAGAGTCCATTGAGTGAGCCCGACGTAGCCGTCAGCTACAGCGACTACGATCGACAGACTGTTCACGTGCACGACGGTCCCCGCAGGCACCTGGTGGGACTCGGTCCAACCCACTGCGCGTTGCACGAACAGGCGGGCGTTGTTGATATAGGCCAGGCATTCCAACGAGCCGAACGCGCGGACCTGGCGCAGAATCTCCTCGACGCGGCGCGTAAAGTCCAGCCTGCGGTCGGCTTCGGTCCATTTCGGGTAATAGCTGCCCTGGCCGCCTTGCGGAACCGCGGCGTTCCAGTATTCGACGAAATGATCCGCGACGTCCGCCGCGAGGAGTCTCGTGGCCAGTTGGATCCGCAGATCCAGGCTGTCGTGCTCCTCGTGCGTGGACAAGGGAAATTCCTGGGTCTTCAGAATGTCGCCCGAGTCGAACTCATGCTCCACCTTGTGGCAGGTGACGCCCCAGCTCGTGGCTCGCTCGAGGACCGCGGCGGGCAACGGATACGCACCACGGGCGCGCGGCAACGGCGCGGGATGAAAGTTGACGGCATACTTCAAGTGCGGGCGCCAGTCGCCGATGCGCCAGTCGTAGCTGGCAACGATCAGAGCTTCGCACCCCATATCGGCCAATTCGCGCAAGTTGACGTCCGTGAGGCGGGAGATCTGCACGTCGACTGCCAGGCGACGCGCGAAGTCGATGACCGCGGAGTTATGATGCAGACGGTTGTCGACGTTGCAGGTGAATACCCTCAGCGGTTTCCAGGCGCGGGCGATCAGGGCCTGGAACACATCGAGGTAACGGTCGGTGACGGTGATGGCGAAGCGCATCCGGGAACGATTGCCCTCCGCTGCCTTTTTTGTTGTGTTTTTTGGTAACACAATGTAGGAACATTGGCCATGGCTCGTTATTTTTTCTATAGCGCGGATCTCTACACGCGTGACAGCACGCAGCTCACCGGCGGGTATCACGGCGTCATGACGGTCGAAGATGACGCAAAGACCGCAAGCGACGTATTCGGCGAGATGGCCGACATGCTCCAGTCCCAGACGCAGGAATACATCCAGGAGATCGCGCGCAGCAGCGGCCAGCCGGCGGATCCGAACCTGTTCTACTTCATTGTGAAGCAGTTTTACCGGGTGGAATGAAAAAGGCCCGGCGGTTGCCCGCCGAGCCTTTATTGAGGTCGCTCGAGACGGCGCCTCAGAGCTTACCGGTGGCGCGCCAGCCGCCGTCGGCATAGCCCGTGCGGACGGACGCCACGTAAGGCACCGGGCAGACGATCGCACGGATCTCGACCTGCTTGTGCCGCTCCACCGTGGGCTTCTTGGAGCCGCCGTTCTCCTCACCCCACACGAAAGTCACTTCCGTGCCGGGCTTCGCGTACTGCGGATCCAGGACCGCCAGTGTCAGCATCTTGCGCTCGTTGGAGCTGTAGCCGACCCAGGTGGAAAGACCCGCGAGCTTGCCGTCCTTCATGACGCGATCGAACGGATACATGGAGTAGACAGCGGACGGGAAGTCGATGTACTTCGCACGCTCGTGCTCCTTGCCGAACTGCGAGGCGATCGCATTGGTCACGTCCTCGTCGTTCAACTCCAACGTCACCTTGATCTTGTGCGGCTTGTTGGCGATCTTCTCGAGCGCTTCGCGGCCGATGAAATCGTGATCGAACTTCACGAACGCGCCGTAGCCGAGGTCGTACGGAGTGAGGTAGTAATCCTCGATGTTGTTCGAGTAGTAGCTGCCGCCGAGCGAGGCGTTACCCTCGAAGCTGTTCGCCTTGAGCCACTCACGATACTTCTTCATGCGCTCATCGCCCGAATAGATCGCGGGCATCGGGGAGGGAATCCAGCCGGACTCCAGCGTGTTGGACGAGTAGGCCCGGGCGCCGACGAGACGCAGGCCGAACTCCTGTCCGGCGACCACGAGAGCGTCCTTGACGGTATCGCCTTCCTCCGCGGGCCCGAACAGCTCGAAGCCAGGCTGACCGGCCATGCCGTGGCGGAGCGCCCGGACTTTCTTCCCCGCGATGATCATCTCGCACATGTTGAAGAACTTCAGATCCGGCGGGGCCTTGCCCAACACCCGCTCCATGATCTTCATGGCGTTCGGGCCCTGGATCTGGAAACGATAGGTCTTGCGCGCGACCGGGTTCACACGCGCGGCGGAGCGCTCGTCACGCTCGCACTTCACGTTGTACCCGCCGGTCTCGGCATGGTACTGCACCCAGTTGTGAACCGCCGGGCGGCCGATCAGGTTGAAGAGCTCCTTGTCCAGGTAACACAGCACGACGTCGCCGATGACGTAGCCGTCCCAGGTCACCGGTACGTACTGCTTCGCCTTGTTGACTTCGAAGCCCTTGAAGCTGTTGATGCCGAGCTTCTCGAGGAGCTTGAACGCGTCCGGGCCCGACACGTACATGTCGGTCATGTGGTAGGACTGGTTGAACAGCACCGCGCTCTGCTGCCAGGCGCGCTGCTCATCGCGCCAGTTGGTGTACTCGGATTGTACGACCGGGTATGGGTTGGGGCCGCTTGGTGAATTGCGGAGGTGGTTGACGGGGCCGCCGTTGGCTTGCAGCAGCTCTTCCAGATTCTTATAGCTCATCGGATCTCCAGATGGGGGACTCAAACACCGCCGCTCGAGACCCGAGCAGTCGTGAATCGTCCTGCGGTTTCACCG
>DAITMW010000379.1:1826-6555 GCA_036834945.1 Steroidobacteraceae bacterium | reverse complement strand
CCTCGCAGTCCCCGCGGAGCCACCGGGCCTCCTGGCCGGTGAGACACGCGCTAAGATGCGCAGCCGAGCCCGTCATCACCCGGAGCGCGACTCTCCAATGAAAATCATCCGGATCCGTGCCTATCAGGTCGATCTGCCCCTGAACGAAGGTCGCTACAACTGGTCCGGGGGAAAATCCGTATCCGTTTTCGACAGCACGGTCGTCGCCGTCGAAACCGATGTCGGTATCACAGGCTACGGCGAGTCCTGCCCCCTGGGCCCGGTGTATCTCCCATCCTACGCGGCCGGCGTGCGCGCGGGCCTGGCGGAGCTCGCTCCACACCTCATCGGTGCCGACCCGACCCAACTCGGACCGCTGAATCAGCTCATGGACTCCCGCCTCAAGGGACATCCGTACGTCAAGTCACCCCTCGACGTAGCCTGCTGGGACATCCTGGGTCAGGTCACCGGCCAGCCCGTTTGCAACTTGCTGGGCGGCCGCTATGGAGAAGACGTCACACTCTATCGTGCGATCTCCCGGCAAGATCCCGCGGCGATGGCTGAGAACGTCGCGAAATACCGCTCTGAAGGCTACACGCGGTTCCAGTTGAAGGTGGGTTTCGGAGCCGACACGGATATCGAGCGCATTCGCGCCGTGTCGAAAATGCTCGAGCCCGGGGATCGCCTCGTAGCCGATGCCAACACAGGCTGGCTCCCTCACGATGCGCTGCGCGTCATCCGCGCGGTGCGCGACGTCGATGTGTATATCGAGCAGCCGTGTCTGACCTATGAAGAGTGTTTGAGTGTCCGCCGGCACTGCGATCACCCGTTCGTGCTCGACGAAGTCGTCGATGGGGTGAATATGTTGGTGCGCGGTAAGGCTGACAGCGCAATGGATGTCGTCAACCTGAAGATCAGCAAGTTCGGCGGCCTCACGAAAACAAAACTCGCGCGCGACCTCTGTGTCGAGCTCGGCATTGCCATGACGCTCGAGGACACGTGGGGAGGGGATATCGTTACCGCTGCGATCGCCCATCTGGCGCATAGCACGCCAGAAGAGTTCCGCTTCACGTCGACCGACTTCAACTCCTACGGCACGCGCACGATCGCAGACGGGGCGCCTCGGAGAATTGACGGCAAGATGCGGGCTTCGCTCCACCCCGGCCTGGGGATCACCCCGCGACTGGAGGTTCTCGGAAATCCGGTCCTGTCATTCGGTCAATAAGGCCGCGGGCTGGGGCCGCCGCCGCGCGGAGCTCAACATCGTCACAGCGGCATACGTCACCACGATGACGACCAGCCAGCGCAGCCAGACCAGCGGTAACGACTTGACGATGTACGCCGCGATCAGTACGCCCGGAACCCCGCCCACAGCCAGTCCGATCGCGGCCCGCAGGTTGTAACGTCCAGCCTTCATGAAGCGTACCGCGGCGACTGGCATCAGCAGGGCGCACGATCCCATCATGATGGGAAACGCGGCCAACGGATTCATCCCCAGCAGGCTGACGAGGATCAGGCAGGGCGCATACAACCCGATCCCCAGCGTCATCAGCGCACCCAGCAAGCAGTTGACAGCGATGGCCAGCACCAGCGGCCCGCCGCTCAGCCCGAGCGCCTCACCGCCGCCGGGCATCCAATGCAGATTCGTCGCCAGGAACAGCACCGCCGCCGCCAATAGGGCAACGCCCATCCCGATCTGCACGGCCCGGCGCGGCAGCCGGGATACCACGCCGGCTCCAAACCACGCCCCGACGATCGAAGCCAGAATCATCCCGAGCAATGTGGTGAAGTCGACCGAGACGGCGGCGATGAAGATCAATCCTTCGGCCAACACCGGCACCGCATGGCCCGCATTCAGGGTGCCCGGAATATCCTCGTCCGGCATCCGCCTCAGTAACTTGAACGCCGCGGTGGTGGGCGCGAAATTGCCGATGCCGAGCGCATCGAAGAAGTTGGTGACAAAGCCGATGGTGAGGTCCCACCACGTCCTGGGGGTTCCGCCATTTTCCGCCGCGACGGGCGGACGCGTGCCGCGGCGCCGTCTTTCTATGGCCACCCACTGCCACAGATACCACAGCACCATCAGCCCAACAACGATGAGCAGCGCCCGGATCCCCAATGCCATAAACGGACTCTCTCGGCCAAGGCATCGCGCAGTCTATCCCTGACGTTGCGTCAAGGTCGAGGGCCACCGTCGGGGCGCAGGGCGGTGGCCCCCACGAACCGGTGAGGCGCCTTACGGAATCGTCTTGCTCGCCACGTTGGATAGCGCACTCTCGGTGCCGGCGGTCGTGTAGGCCGTCACAGCGAAGTACCACGTGCCGCTCGTCAGATTGCTGAGCGTATAGCTCGACAGCCCCGGGTTCGCTACCTGGATCGTCTGGGCGAGGGTGGAACCCGTCTTGCCGTAGTAGATCTTGTATCCGGTGAGACCCGCGAGCACTGTTCCGTCGGTGTTGTTCAGCGGTGGGACCCAGTTCACAGTTGCGATGCCGGTGGACGCCGTGGTCACAGCTATTGCGAAGGGAGCCAGGGAGGCGCTCGCGATACCGTCACTGACGGAGATGACGATGTTGGCATAGGTGCCAGCGGAGGAGGTCGTCGGAGTGCCGGTCAGCTGGCCCGTCGTGGTGCTGAACGCGGCCCAGGAGGGCTTGTTCTGAATGCTGAACGTCAACGCATTGTGATTGGGGTCCGCCGCCGTGGGCGTGAAGTTGTAGGTTGCTCCGGCATTGACCGACGCTGCCGGCGTACCCGAAATGGTAGGCGCCGCGTTCGTGCCTGCCGTCACGGTAATCGAAAAGGCCCCCAGCCAAGCGCTAGTGAACCCATCTGTCGCCTTGATCAGGATATTCGAGGAAGTGCCGACCGCCGCAGGTGTACCCGACAACTGGCCGGTTTTGCTGCTGAATGACGCCCAGGAAGGCTTGCCGGAAATCGAGAAGGTCAGGGTGCGCCCGAAGGGCGAGGACGCCTTCGGCGTGAAGCTGTACGCCTTGCCGACGGTGTCGGTGGTGACGGGCGTACCCGAGATCGTCACCTGGAAGCGAGAGCGCCAACTGCTATAGGCGTTCGCGTCGAGCGCGACCGCCAGCCCGATGAGACCTAACAGTATTCTGATACCACGCATGCGTTTGCCCACCCCGAAAGAAATAAGTTGGTTGGCCGGGGCGGCGCAGCGCGACACGGACGCGTGACCGGAAGAGGTCGACGCCTGCTGTCGATGACGGCGGGTCTGTATTTCCATGTACTCCGCCGGCAACCCCGCTATCTTGGCGCGTATCGAACGCTCACAAGACCGGAGGCTTTGCGTCCCCGTCTTACGACGGGTTTGCCCTTGACTCGGCTGGCAGTAGAACCTGTGGGCGAACGTCTTGCAAACTGTCTCGTCCAGCAGACGTAGGCGATCGGCGACGCCGTGACGCGGATTGCAGCCCGCCGGGAGCGGGCTTGACAGGCCGGGGAGTGGGAGCGCCGCAGCAAAAGCCCATGCGCGGCGTCGTGATCACGGTGTTTGTTGTTTGAAGTTGACTCCCGCGATCCTGATCAGCGCGTGCCCTTCGACCTCTGGCGCTTGCCGCGCGCGACCTCCGTGGCCAGGGCCTCGAGCTTCGGCTCCCAGAAACCACGGAATCGATCGAGCCAGACATCGATGTCGCGCAGCGGGTCCGCGTTGACGGCGTAGATGCGACGGGCGCCGTCGATGCGTACCGTCGCGAAGCCGCTCTCGCGCAGCACTTTGAGATGTTGTGAGACCGCCGACTGCGTCAGGCCGAATTCGCCCTGCACGACAGTGGTCATGTCTCCCGAGGAGCGCTCGGTATCCGCGAGCAACTCCAGGAGCCGTCTGCGAACCGGATCGGCCAGGACCTCGAACGCGTGCATCAGCCTCCCGTGTAGAACTTGATGGTCTCGGCGGCCATGGCCCGAGCGACTTCAGGCTTCTCGCCGCCCTCTATGTGCGCGTCAGCCCAGGCGTTGCCGCTCGTGCGCATGAATGTCTTTCCGGCCTCCGAGGCCATCCAGGCATGAGCCGCTTCGTGATCGACCGGCGCACCGCCGCCCTCCAGGTACTTCCCCAGGCCGAACAGGCTGAGATCCCAGCCGATCCCCACCGCCCCAGGTCCGAATCTCGCCCAATGGGCATCGAGGTCCGAGGTGTGGACGATATGCTCCAGGGTGAGCTGTGTCCGTTGGCCTTCGGGCTGCAATCGCACCGTCACCCAACTCATTCCTCCGCCGAATTCCCACGTGAGATCGAGCGCCGAGGGCGCCTCGCAGCGGGTGATGGTCCCGCCGGCGTTGCCTTTGAGCTGATAGCGCCCCCCCAACTTCAGATCACCCTCGATGGGGAGGAACCAGCGAGGAATGCGCTCTCGGCTGGTCAGTGCATGCCACAGGTCCTCGCGGTCCGTATCGTAGGTGCGAACAGCTACCACGACACGCGCGGGCTTACCCAGGTACTCACGATTCTCGAACCGGCGAAACTGCGCGCCCAAAGCGTTTTCGAACATGAGGGGCTCCCGTGAAAGTAGGGCGAAAGATAGCAGCCAATTCTTATATTAGGCAAATCTAATATTAGGCGGGCGACCCGCGGCACTCCACCGAGGTGGGCACCGCTCGAGCTGCTGCTCGCACCGCGCGGCTTTGCATCGCGCGCCAATCCGGCCAAACTAGCCCCATGAGCACCCCGGCTGTTGAGCTTCAATCCGCCATCGGACTGCTACGTCTCCTGCGCGAGCGCAAACTG
>DAITMW010000379.1:0-1726 GCA_036834945.1 Steroidobacteraceae bacterium | reverse complement strand
TGACGCCGACGCCGTCGCGCGTCTCAAGGCGGCCGGCTCGATCATCTTCGGGAAGACGAACGTTCCACTGGCCGCCGCGGACCACCAGAGCTACAACCCGGTCTACGGGGCAACCAACAACCCCTGGGACACGAAGCGCACCCCCGGCGGCTCGTCCGGTGGCGCCGCGGCTGCCGTTGCCGCGGGTTTCTCATCCCTCGAGTTGGGGAGTGATATCGGCGGCTCCATCCGCTGCCCGTCACACTTCTGCGGCATCTACGGGCACAAGTCGAGCTACGGCCTGGTCCCCCTGCGTGGCCACATCCCACCGCCGCCGGATGCTCTGTCAGCGCCACCGCTGGGAGTTGCAGGACCCATCGCCCGAAGTGCCGCCGATCTGGAGCTGGCACTCGATATTCTCGCGGCCCCCGCCATGGAGGATCGACACGCCTGGTCGGTCCGCATTCCGCCCAGCCGCCATGAGCGGTTGGCCGACTTCCGTGTCGCCCTCTGGGCGGATCAGAAGGCCTACAGTGTCGACGGGCGTTGCCTCGAGGCGATGCATTCGTACGCCGAGGATCTGCGCAAAGCAGGTGTGCGGGTGGACGAGCGCGCGCGCCCCGCGATCGACGTCGAGATGAGCGACGATCTCTACGTGGCTATGTTGTTCAGCACGGTGTCGGAGGGAATGCCCGAAGAGGTCCTGACCCAGACCGAACAGGTCGCACGCGAGCTCGATGCCGGGCCGCGCAGCTATCCGACCCGGATCGCGCGTGCGATTCGCCTCACGCACCACGAGTTCCTGGCCCTCCAGGAGCAACAGCTCCAGTTGCGCCGGATCTGGTCCCGGTTCTTCGAGGACTATGACCTCATCCTATGCCCGATCATGCCAACCGTCGCGTTCGCCCACGATCACTCGGGCAGCGGCCCGGGACACATCGCGCAGTACTCGCGTACGGTGATGGTCGATGGACAGCCGGTGCCCTACATGAACGGACTGCAGTGGCCAGGTCTGGCGACGATCGCGAATCTACCGGCCACCGCAATCCCGACCGGGCGGCGGATCGACGGCATGCCCATGGGACTGCAAGCCGTCGGTCCCTACATGGAGGACCGCACATCGTTGCGTTTCGCCCAACTCGTGGAGCAAGCGCTCGGGCCCGGCTACACACTCCCACCGCTTTAGCTAACGTCGCCGGCCCACGATATCCCGGGCAATCGATCGGGCTTCCAGTCCGATATCACGGAACATCCCGGTCGGGGACACCCGGAAGCCGCAGAAATAAAGCCCCGGTTTGCCGGAGGCGGGCACCTCCAGAAAGCGCTCCAGCGCCGGGCGAAAGCCGGTCGCCAGGATGATCGCATCGAAGTGTCGCGAGGAGCCATCGTCAAACATCACTTCGCTGTCGTCGCCGAATGAGCGCACGCCTGCGAATACCTTGATGCGACCCTCACGGACCAGCCTCAGGGTGCCGATGTCGACCAGCGGAACCTGGGATGTCGTCACGATCTGGGTGATCGGCCCGACGGGAAGCTTGCGAAATCCCAACCTGGAGATGTCGCCGATGGTGAGCCGGATGAGTGGGGCGGCCAACAGATCGGCGAGACGCGTTGGCAGCGTCCGCAGCGCGATGGCGATCGTAAGAACCGGCACGCCGAGGATTTCGCGCGGGACAATGTTTACGGCACCACGAACGGCGATTGCCACCAACCGGGCCCCCCGTTCGCACAGATCAATGGCGATCTC
>DAITMW010000378.1:0-6568 GCA_036834945.1 Steroidobacteraceae bacterium | reverse complement strand
CTACCGCGAGTACCCCCCCTCGCGAGTCCCCACAGCAGCCCCAAACGGCCCAAACCGCCACAACAACACCGGCAGCACCAGCAAATTCATCACCGTGGAGGTGACCAGCCCACCCAAAATCACAGTGGCCATCGGCCCCTGCACCTCCCGCCCCGCCTCCCCGCTGCCAACCGCCAAAGGCAGCAGTCCAAGCGCCGTCACCAGCGCAGTCATGAGAATCGGCACCAGACGCTCCCGGGCCCCACGAAGCACCGTCTCCAACGACCATGTCGCGCCCTCCACAGCGACGAGGTGCTCGAGGTGCGCCACAAGCAGAATGGCATTCCGCGCCACGATGCCAAATAACGTCACAAACCCGACGAGCGACCCGATTGACAATGTGGCGCCAGTCAACGCCACCGCGGCCACACCACCCACGAGCGCGAACGGCGTTGTCGCAATGATCAGAGTGACCGTTCGCGCATCCTCGAACGCAATGAGCAGCAGCAGAATGATCCCAACAGCCGCAATCGCCGCATGCAGGATCACCTCGCGCCTTGCGGCGGCCTCCGCCTCCGCCACGCCGGTAAACTCCAAATAGACCGCGCCCGGCAACTTGACGTGTTGCTGGATCGCGGTGCGTGCCGCCGCCACAAAGCCAGCAATATCCGACACGGCAGGATTCACAGTGACAACCTGCCGCCGCCGCGCCCCCTCGTGCATGATGCTCGTGCGCCCTTCAGAAGCCGAAATCGTGGCGAGCTCGTGCAATGGCACAGTGACACCCGACTCCGCACGCACCAGCAGAGAGCCTATCGCCTCGGGGTCGAGGCGCTCGTCATCCGGCAGCTTCACCACCAGGTCGACCACCTTGTTCGAATCGTATATCTGCGCCGCGGAGGCTCCCTGATAGGCGGTCTGTACGGTGTCCAACACATCCGCGGTCGTAAACCCATACTGCTGAAGTCGTTCGGGCCGCACGTCGACGTGTAGAAACGGAGCACCGGAGGGCGCCTTGATCTGAACGTCCTTCGCACCCGGCACACCGCGCACGACTGCCGCTATGTCACCACCCACCCGATCCAACTCATCGAGATCCGGCCCGTATACATTGATGGCGACGAGCGCCGTCTCCCCCGACAACGACTCGCTGAGCCGGTCGCCGAGAAAGGTCATGACCTGTGACTGCAGGCTCGGATAGCGCTCGGCGACCTCCCGGATGCCCGCCTGCGTCCTCACCTCATCATGGCCCGACATCCGGGCGAGCTCGATGTGGAACTCACTGCGATTTGGCTCCCACGTGTCTTCTCCGGACTCCGCGCGACCAATCGTCTGCTCCACCGAAACGACGCCGGGGACAGCGAGCAGGTCCTTCGACATCCGGGCCCCAAGGGCCTTCACGGCCGTAAGTGACGTCCCAGGCGGCGCGACCGACTGCACGACGAAGTGGCCCTCGCGAAACGGCGGCATGAGTTGGCTGCCGAAGAGCGGTAACGCAGCCGCGGCGAGCAGCATCACCAGAAGGGAGCCGATGATCACGAGCCGCGGGTGGACGACCCAGTGCTCCAGGACCCTCACGTGAATGTCCTTGAGGCGCGTCAGCCATCGCGCTTCCGTTCGAGGCAGTGAGCGCGCAAGAAGCAGGTATGACGCGGCGGGAGTAACGGTGAGCGCGACGACCAGCGAAGCCAGTGTCGCAAAGATGAATGACGCAGCCAGCGGCGCGAAGAACTTACCCTGTAACCCGGACAGCAGCAGCATCGGTGCCAACACCAGCACGACGACAAACGTCGCGTAAACGACTGGCGCGCGCACCTCAAGCGACGCCGCATGAATGATGTCGCGCGGATCGATCGCCGCGCGCATTGCGCCAGTTGCGCCCGCCGCATCGGCGCTGCCCGCCGCATCGGCGCTGCCGGCCGCATCAGCCCTGCCGGCCGCATCGGCGCTGCCGGCCGCATCGGCGCTGCCGGCCGCATCGGCGCTGCCGGCCGCATCAGCCCTGCCGGCCGCATCAGCCCTGCCGGCCGCATCAGCCCTGCCGGCGGCGTCAGCCCTGCCGGCGGCGTCAGCCCTGCCGGCCGCGTCAGCCCTGCCCGCCGCATCAGCCCTGCCGGCCTCACCAGGCGCCGCGCCGCTGCCCGCCGCATCCGCGCTGCCCGCCGCACCAGGCGCCGCACCGCCACCGCCCGCATGCGCGCCGGCCGCGCCAGTGCCCACCCCCGCCCCCCGCAACCGCCGCACGATGTTCTCAACATCGATGATGGCATCATCCACCACCACCCCCAGCGCCACAGCCAATCCGCCGAGCGTCATGGTATTGATGGTCCAACCCAACGCGTTGATCACACTCACAGCGGCGAACAAGGCCAGCGGAATGGAAGCAAACGCCACCACCACACTGCGGATATCGCGCAGGAACAGAAACAGCAGCACGGCGATGAGCGCGGCGCCCATCACAACGTCCAGCCGCACCCCATGCAACGCGTTCTCGATGAAGTTCGCCGGCCGATGCAACCCCGCGTACAGAGTGACCCCGCGGGCGGCGAGGTAAGGCCGCAGCGATGCGACCTCCTTTTCAACGGCATGCGTGACCTCCATGGTGTTGGCGCCGTACTGGCTCGACAGCCCTAGCATGACGCCCGGTTTCCCCTGGATGAGGGTATCTCCATACTTCGGCGCGGCGCCCTCCTTCACCACGGCAAAATCCCGCAGCCGCAAAGGCGAGCCATTGGCGGCGGCAGAAGGCACAACCGCGGCGCTCAACTCTTGGGGTGTCAGCGTCTGTCCCCGGGTTTCAATGAGCACCCGTTGATTGGGCGTTTCAACAAACCCACCGCCCCGGACGCCCGTTGCAGTCCGCACGGCCGCAATGACATCGCTGAAGGACAAATCGCGCGCGTTCAGCTCGTTAGGACTGACCTCCACCTGCAGCTGCCGCTCGTCGCCGCCATACAAGGTGGCGCGCGCCACACCCGGCACGGCCAGCAATCGTGGGCGAATCGTCCACTGAACCAGGTCACGCAATTCCATTGCGGAAATCTTGTCGCTCACGAACCCGAGCTTCAGCAAGTCCATCGTGGAGGATACGAGCGGTGTCAATTTGGGTGGCTTGACGCCCGCAGGCAGGCGTGCCGCAACTTCCCCTAGTGCTTCCGCCACAATCTGACGTGAGCGATAGGGGTCGGTACCCTCCTGGAAGACCACCGTCACGACCGAAAGGCCAGAGATGGTCTCCGACCGCACCGCCTCTACGCCGCTCGCACCGCTGATGGCCTGCTCGATGGGCAGCGTGACCAACAGCTCCACCTGCTCCGCCACGAGTCCAGGCGCCTCAGTCTGCACACTGGCCTGGGGTGGCACGAACTCAGGAAAAACGTCGTACTTCGAGCGCGTAAGCACGAGTACGCCGTAGACCACCAGTATCACGGCCAATGCGCAGACCACAGTCGGGAAGCGCAGCGACCAACGGATAATGGCGGCGAGCATTACTCAGCCCGTATCGCTGTCGGTGTCCGATTGCGCCGGGCTTTCAATCCCCAACAGCGCAGCGGCTCCCCCGGCGACGACTCGGTCACCTGCCGCAAATCCGGACGATACAAACCAACCGCCGGATACGGGGTGGTAGTCGTGGACCTCACGTCGCACGAAGGTGTTGGGAGAGGTCTGTACGTATGCCCATACTCGGGAGCCACGGCGCACCAAGGCCGAGCGGGGTAGGATCACGCCGGAGATCGGCGGGTCGGTCGCCGTCGGGACCTGCGCCGACAACATCTGTCCGATCGGCAGCTTGGCCGCGTCGCCCTTCAGTTGAACCAACACTCCTCGGGTCTGGAGCCTCGGGTCTGCCGTAGGCAAGGTGCCGAGCACCGACGCCGAATAGACCTCCGATTCGGAGCTCCCCCGAAGCTCTATTCCCACCCCACGACCCGGAATCTGCACGCCACCGGGGATTTCCACGCGCGCCAGCTCGGCCTTGCCGCGGGACAACTCGTTCAACAACTGCGAACGCTGATGAGCGGTCAGTCCGATGACTCCCCCTCCCCACTCGAGCGCCAGCTGCCGCCGGGCCGCATTGACCTTCTGTAGGTCCGCCTGCTCCTGGGCAACCGCGGCCTCCACCGCGCGAGCCGACGCCGTTCGGTCCTCGGTGTACAACTTCCGCGTGCGTAGAGCCTCGGCACGAGACGCCGAGAAACTGGCCGCTGCCGCTGCAAGATCGCTATCCAACTGCAGCAGGCGGCCCGGATCCAGCACCCGCGCGGTGGTCGCGACCCCGCTGGGCGCAGTCCCCGCTCTGAGCGTCGTCACGAGCACGCCAAAACGCATCTGTGCCGCGGGTTCCACGGTAATGCCCTTCGGAGCAGCGCCCTCATCCGCAGCCACCGCGCCGGTAGCAACCGCTACACAAGCCGCCAAAGTGGCAAACACCATCACTTTTGAACTCTTCATTGTTTGACTTTCGCCTCACCAGGCAGGGGCGCCAGGGCCACCGCCACATCTACCTCAGGCCCTTCGAGCGGCCGGCGCATAGCATCCTCCAAAGTCGCCAGAGAATCCTGTGCAGTGCGTTCCGCGTCTAGAATTTCCAGCTCGGCGAGGGAGCGTGCGACACGCGCCGCGACGAGCTCTGTCCGATCACTGTTGCCGGCCTCGAACTGCCTCTCGGTCGCCTCGTAAATCTGCTGAGCCGCCTCGAACACCGGACCGCGGGCGTCCTTGACGCGCTCGAGAGCCAGGTGCCATTGCCTGATCCCCTCGTCGATTTCCTCGTAAGCCGTGGCAACCGTGGCTTCGAGCCGCGCCCCCGCCTGCTCACGCCGGACCTCGGCCTCCCCGATCTCGCCTCGATGCTGATTGAGGAGAGGCACTTCCATTGAAAGGTTGAATTGCACCCGGTGCACACCATGGTCCCACGTGTACGCCGGACCGATGTGCACCTGGGGATACTGTTTCGCCACCTCCAACCGCAGCGATTCCTCCGCAACGCTGTAGCCGAGCACGGCGCTATGGACATCACCGCGCGCGAGAAGTGCCTCGTCGCGCCACTTCGCAATCAGACTCTGATCAACGTCCCCCGCGTCGTCGAGATGATCCCACTTGATCGCAAGCGAGCTCACCGCTACTGAGGGCACGCCGATACTCACAGCCAACGAGCTTCGCGCCGCGCTGAGCCGGCGGCGCGCATCGTGTAATCGCACTTCATTGGCCACTGCATCCGCGACCAGCCGATCGAGCTCACCGTGTGACGCAGCGCCCGCATCGAGCCGCCGGCGTGCCATCTGGAGCTGTGATTGGCGATCCGTCTGGACTTGCTCGAGCAGGGCGACTTCCCGTTGGGTCATCAACACATCGACCGCCGCACGACGCAGACTCGAGCGCGCTCTCCACAACACCTCCGTGAAGTCGTAGCGCGCCTGGTCCGCGGTGAGATCGGCGACCGCAATGCGAGCCGTTCTCTTCGTCCCAACATCGAGGGGGATATCGGGGGTCAGCCCCCAAAGCCACAGGGGCGCGTTACCGCCTAAACCCGCGAACTGATTGCCCTCCTTCGCATATTCGGTGAGGAGCGACACGTTGGGATTGGGTCTCTGGCGTGCTGTACGGCGCCCTGCCACCGCAAGCGCGAGGGTTGCGCGCTCCTGCCGGATACTATCGTTGAAATGCAACATCGCCAGCAGGAGGTCGGCCCGGTCCCAGCTCTCACGCGGCCACGCACGATCGGGCAATCGGGCATCGAGCTCAGTCCGCAGGGCCGGATCGTCCAGCCGCCGCGCGGAGAAAGTCGTGGCCACCTGCTCGGGAGGCAGCGGCTCAGGACGGTAGTGAACACAGCTGGCCAGGAAAACGGCGACCGTGGCAGCGGTGAAAACACCGCACTCGCGGCCAAAGCCGCGGAAATCGAAGTTATTGCGCCTGGAGCGCAAGAACTCCGGAGCGTCCGGGTACGCTGCCTTCGACGATTCCGCATCGTGGCAGCTTGTTGATATCCAGCATTCCGGCATACGTCGCAAGATCGGTGAGTCTCACCCCACGAGCACGCCAGGTACGCAGCAAGCGCTCGAATGACTGTAGATAAGCTCCCCCTTCCAACTCCGCGTGAAGCGTGAACACGTGGTCGCGCTCCGGATCTCCCGCGGTCAAGGCCAGCAGATGGTCCACCGGATCGATCCCCTCGAGGTCCGGCCGACCGATCAACTCATCGAGTGTCGGCAATGTCGTCGGCAATTGAGGCACCGCCACTTCCGCGCCGCCCATGACAGGCACGAACGGACATACCCCCCGCGTGTCTGAAGCATAACGAAACCCCATCTGTTGCTCCAGAGCAGGCACGTGAGCATTCACCTGCCATCCAGCCGCGCCATGCACCGAGGGCTGCCTCCCAAAGACATTCACAAACTCGTCGAGCGCAAGCCTGAGCTCACGACGCGTCCACGGCTCGCTGGCGCGGGCAACGCCGTCCTGCCACTTGATGTGATCGTATGTGTGCACACCGACTTCGAAGCCGGCACGGGCAATGTCCTGCATGAAAGAGCGGCAGCGCCGGCCGATGTGCGGACCGGGAAGCAGCACGCCATACATCAGCGTC
>DAITMW010000377.1:3127-6578 GCA_036834945.1 Steroidobacteraceae bacterium | reverse complement strand
AGCCACGCGCGAAACTCGCGGGCGCTGCGGAAGCTTTTCGTTTCCATCGTCGGCGGCAATGCAGTTGCATCCCTCCCAGGTGCGTCGGACGGCATTGTATCAAAGAGAATGGGTAGGACTTGCCAGCCCCTTTGCTGGACTCGAGGTGGATGAGCGGCGCCGGTGCCAAACACGTCAGCCACTGCCAGCATCCCTAGCAAACAGGTCGGCGAAAGCGGGTGACTTCGGTTACGGCATGCGCCAACGCTTTCACCAGCGGTGCTCCGCTGCGATCCCGCCGCGTCAAAAGCCCGATCCGTCTCGTCAGCTGCGGCTCGCCGAAGGGAAGGCAGGTCAACGACAGGTCCTCGCGAACTTCATCCGACATTGAGATGATCGAGATGCCGAGCCCTCTTTGAACCATTTTGATGATGGTCTCGGGACTACCCAAAACCATCTCTTCGCGCACGCTCACCCGCAGCCGGCGCAACTCGCGGTCGATCGGAATGCCCGACCAGGCCCGGCTGTCAAACCGAATGAAAGGCTGCTCCAAAAGCAACTTGCGTTGGTCCTGATGATCGAGCCCGGCCGGGGCGATGAGCCAAAAGCGGTCGGCATAGAGCGGCGTCCACGACAGCTTCGCCGACTGTGACCAGCTCGGCTCGAGTGTGACGGCAACGTCTAATTCGCCGGCCGAGACCTGGTTCACGAGATCGCCCGACAAGGCGGAAGCGAGATGTACGCGGATGCGTGGATGGGTCCGATTGAGCGCGACCAGCGCATCTGGAAGAACGTCTGATAACGTGCTCGGCACCGCACCGACCTTGAGGCGACCGACCAACGTACGCTCGTCGCTCAAAGCCTCCGGTATCTGATCGTACAGAGCCAACACCTCTTCGGATTTGGCGAGCACGATCTTGCCCGCTTCGGTCAACGTCGGTTGGCGGCGCGAGCGATCGAAGAGCTGCACACCAAATTCCTCCTCGAGCGCCTTCACCTGCAGGCTCACAGCGGATTGCGTGAGCCCGATTGCCTGGCCGGCGCGGGCAAACGTGCCGTGTTGCGCGATGGCGCGAAGAGTACGAAGGGCACGAAGGGACATGGCTCCACTTTACATGAGATTTTCTCATTGTAGCCAAGAGTTTAATCAATTTTTACTTTTCAGATCGTGCGCGTATATGTGGAGCCATGACAACCCGCTGCGCAGACGTCATGGCTCGAGAGTGCCTCACTGGCCGGACCGCATTTCTCAAACTGCTTCAGGATGAAGGGGTCACACATATCTTCGGCAATCCGGGAACAACCGAGCTGGCGTTAATGGAAGCGATGGCCGATGCGACGTCCATCCAGTATGTGCTCGGATTGCAGGAGTCGATCGTGCTGTCCATGGCTGACGGTTTCGCTCGCGCGTCGGGTCGCCTCACTGCGTGCAATCTCCACTGCACGCCCGGCCTCGGCCATGCGATGGGTGCGTTGTATAACGCGCGCTTCTCCGGCTCACCCATCATCGTGACTGCCGGCCAGTATGAAATTGGCTACGGATTGCTCGAGCCGATGTTGTACGAGCCTTTGGTTCCGATTGCTCAACCCCTTGTCAAATGGGCCTATGAGATCCAGCGCGTAGAGGATCTTCCACGCGTCGTACGACGAGCGGCAAAGATCGCACTGACGCCGCCGTGCGGCCCGGTCTTTCTCAGCCTGCCCGGAAACATCCTTGACGACGAAGCCGAACTCGACCTGGGACACCGAACACGCGTCCGCGCCCACACGGTGCCGGCCGAAGTCGATCAATCGGACATCATCCGTACACTCCTGGCAAGCAAATCCCCAGTCATCATCGCCGGGCGGGAACTAGCCGAACAGGACGCAATGGGTGAAGCTCAACGCCTCGCCGAGGTGCTTGGCGCACCGGTCTACCACGAGCCTGTCCCCTACAACACACGATATCCGGTTGGTCATTGCGCCTTCATGGGTGATCTGACTCGCAACCAACAGAAAGTTCGCCAGATATTGGCGCAGCATGACCTGGTGGTCTTACTCGGTGCCGACCTCTTGCGCATGTCGGCTTTCAGCGATGTCGACCCGATGCCGGAGGGCCTACGCGTTGTGCATATCAGCGAGCGTGACTGGGAGCTCGGTAAGAACTATCCCTCCGACATCGCCGTACGGGCTGGCGTAAAGGCCACCCTCGAATGCATTCTGCCGCGCATCGAAGCTGCCCAGACCGTGGAACAGCGTGCTTCCGCCGCAGAAAAACTCAAAAGTTTGAGCACGAAGAACTGGGCAGCACGGCGTGCTCAAACGGTGGCCAAGATTGAGCAGCGGTCAGGTCAAGTGCCGATTGATCCAGCTTATCTCGCCCAGACTGTCGCGGACGCGATCCCGCACCGGTCGATCGTCGTGGAAGAGGCTCCTACAACGGCGCCGTTGTTGGCTTCGATGCTCGAGGTCAATGGACCACGTGATTTCTTGGGGCTCGCTAGCGGCGGCCTCGGATTCGCAATGGGGGGAGCTGTCGGTGCGGCCTTGGCGCGCAAGGGGACGCCGGTTGTAGCAGTCATTGGCGACGGCAGCGCCATGTACGCTATCCAGGCGCTGTGGACGGCCGCGCACCTGGAGCTTCCAATCACGTTTGTCATCGCGAACAACCGCGCCTACCAGATCATCAAAGAGCGGCTCGTCACCATGCGAGGAACAGATCGCTTCCTTGGCATGGACTTCAACAAACCAGAGCTCGACTTTGTTGCCCTCGCCCGAGGGATGGGTGTCGACGCAAAGAGAATTGACACGGCCAACGCCCTGCCTGCCGCTCTCGAGGAAGCTATTTCGTCGGGACGGCCGTCCTTGCTCGATGTTGTCATTGATTCCAAAACGCCGCGGGCGTGACCACCTGTTCGCGTGCAGAAGCGTGAACGCCCCCGCTACGACCGCTCAAGGTGCGGCGGCGTCCTGGCCGTCCCTGCGTAACGCAAATTGCTGCACAGTTATGGATGGATGAATCCACAAAGTGAGTCTTCTCTCCCGCCTCTTTTTGCTGGTCGCCATTGCTCTCCTGCCCGTGATCGCGATCCAGGCCTGCAATGAAGTTGCCCTGTTCCGTGCGCGTCAGGTTGAAACGCAGGATCAGGCGCTTGCCCTGGCCAAACTGGCCGCGGCGGAGCAGCGGCACTTCATCCAGGGGATTCGTCAAACCCTGATCGCGCTGTCGGAATTCCCGGGGATAAAGTCGAAGGACATCCCGGCATGCAGTGCCTATCTTTCCGCCATCAAGGACCGCTATCCGGCATTCCTCTCCTTTTTCGTCACCGACACGACCGGCGCAACTTTCTGTGACACGGCCGGTGCCAGGTGTACGCCAGTGAGCGGCGCGGGGCGGTCCTATATCTCCATCGCCCTGCAAACAGGGGTCTTCAGGGTCGGGGAATATTCGGTTGGTCGACTAACCAGACGCAATGTCATTCATTTCGCGATG
>DAITMW010000377.1:0-3027 GCA_036834945.1 Steroidobacteraceae bacterium | reverse complement strand
TCGCGATGGCACCTATCTGGCGCGTTACCCCGACAACGGCCGGTTCGTCGGGACAAAGACACTGAAGGACGACCCGTCAAACTCAACCAGAGAGGGCGTGAGTGATACGCATGACCGCGATGGGGTGGAACGGATCACCGGCTACTCGATGTTGAGCGCCGACTCCGGAGAGCTTCGCATCAGCTTCGGCCTGGAGAAGGCGCAGGTGTTCGAGAGCAGCCACGTCCCGATGCTGTCTCAGCCTCGGGAAGTGCTCGATGTGATCCGTAGAGCCGCTGCTGCTGTTGCTGTCGCAAGAGTCTGAGAGTCAAAAAAAGCTATTACGAAGTAGCTTCCTCTCGAGAGGCCGTCGCAAAGACGGCCTCTCTCTCACACTTACAGTGGGATACGACTAAGCAGCCAGCTTCAGCGCCGATCGCTCTTGCGTTTCAGCTCCGGGCAAAGCGTAACGCCAAACATCGCCACCAGGAAATCTACGAAGGTACGAACTTTCGGCGTGGGCCGGCGATCGGGATGCAGCAGGACGTGGGTCGGACGCACATCCGCTACGAACCCTTTCAGAAGCGGTTTCAGGCGACCCGTGCGAAGATCCTCGTTCAGCAGTACCTCGGGCTGCATCACAATGCCGAGGCCTGCGAGCGCCGCCAAGCGGAGCGCTTCCCCGTTGTTTACGGCCAGTACCAAGTTGACGGGCACAAGGCACTCGCCCGCCGATCCAGTGAGGCGCCAGCGGCGACTGGCCACCGGGTTCGCAAATCCAAGACAGCGATGTTTCTGAAGCTGGTCGGGATTGGCTGGATTGCCATGCCGGGCGAGATAGGCGGGCGAGGCGCAAAGGATCGAGCGATAGGGTGCAAGCGGGCGGGCCTTCATCGTTGAATCGTCAAGCGGCCCAACCCTGATGACGACGTCGAATCCCTCTTCGGTGATGTCCAGCCGCTTGTCACTCAAGACGAGGTCTAACGTCACGTTGGGGTATCGCTCGATATAACGGTGCAGGACCGGGGCGAGAGCATGCGATCCGAACGAGACCGGTGCCATCACCCGCAACTGACCGGAAACTTCGTGCGATGCCGAGGCGCCGAGCGCCTCCACGTCACTGACCTCTCGCAGGATTTCCTTGAAGCGATCGTAGGCGGTCTTCCCCAACTCAGTAAGGCTTTGCCTGCGGGTGGTTCGGTTGAGCAGTTTGCCGCCGAGCCAGTCTTCGAGGGCGCGGACATGATGACCCACCATCGTTCCTGAGATGCGAAACTCCTCGGCCGCCGCGGCAAAGCTCCCACGCTCCGCCACCCGGACCAGCACCGCCATACTCTGCAATTTGTCCATTCAGAAGTAATACTTCGTTCAATTCAAAATCATCCGGTATTTATCACGTTTCCCGGTTGAGCGAAACTGTCGCCTCACGATCGAGGCGGGCAACGACGGAGGTTCAAAATGTTGGATAGTCAGGAAGCGCGATCTCGCGGTTTGAAGCTCTTGGAGCAGCTTTACGGGGATGGCGCTGCGCAGGCGTTGATCAATGACATGTCCGGCCTGTGTCCGGACTTCGTCGACATGTCGATCGAGTGGGCGTTGGGCGGTATCGCCGCACGTCCGGGGCTCGACATCATCACCCGCGAGCTCGTCGTGATCGGCTCTTGCGTGACGCTTGGTCATGCCGTCACACAGTTGCGAGCTCATACCGGCGCAGCGCTCGCCGCAGGTGCGACACGTGAGCAGATCATCGAGTGCATCCTGCAACTCACTTTCTATGCCGGCGGGGCAGCGGTGCGGAACGCCCTTGTCGCCATCAAGGACGTAATCGGCGCCTCACCGGGAATCAATGCGCCGCGCGCACGCAGTGGCGACGTTGGGGAGTGAGCCAGTGAGTAACGACGACGTCGGAACCAGACTGTCTGGTCCAAGACGGTGTGCTCGATAATCGTGCTGCCATTTCAAGTTCGCTGAAGGAGGGGACAATGGTCCAGTGCGTACGCTTTTATGAGACAGGCGGTCCTGAGGTCCTGAAGATCGAGAATGCCGATCCTGGCCAACCCGGACCCGGCGAGGTACGCCTCCGCCAACGTCTTGCCGGGGTCAACTTCGCGGATATTTATCATCGGACGGGGCTCTATCCGGTGCCGTCGCTGCCGGCCGTGCCTGGGGTGGAAGCGATCGGTGTCGTCGAGTCGGTTGGCGATGGAGTCCAGAGCGTCGTGCCAGGACAACGCGTCGCGTGGGCCGGCCTGCCAATTGGCGGCTACGCGCAAGCTCGGCTGCTTCCCGCTGGTCGCGTGTTGACCATACCCGATGCGCTACCCGATGAGGCCCTCGCGGGCACGATGCTCCGAGGCATTACCGCCTACATGCTGCTGCACAAGATCTGGCCCGTGCGTCGCGGGCATCGCATCTTGGTCACCGCGGCTGCTGGCGGTCTTGGTCTATTGCTCTCGCGCTGGGCGAGTTTGCTCGGAGCCGAAGTCACCGGAGTTGTTGGAAGCGAGGCCAAAGGCGAACTCGCTCGGGCAGCGGGCGCCAGCCACGTAATCGTTCATAGCAAGGCGGATGTCAGGGACGCTGTTCGCAAACTCACCGATGGGCGCAGGATGGACGCTGTCTTCGACGGCGTCGGCGGTGACCTGCTTCGTACTTGCCTGGATTGCGTCCGCCCATTCGGCCTGTTGGTCAGTCTCGGTCAGGCATCCGGTTGGCTTCCCGAAATCAGCCTTGACGATATCGGGCCGAAACGTTCGATCGCTGTCGCCCGTCCTAGCGTGTTCGGCTACTCCATGGACGAAGAGGCTTACCGTACCTCCGCCACCGCATACTTCGAATTTCTCGCACGCGACCCGGTGCCGAGCGAGCGAAACGTCTTGCCTCTTGAGCATGCAGCGGACGCTCACCGCGCCCTCGAAGCCGGCCGCACGACCGGCACGCTGCTCCTTGATCTCAGCTGAGGAGGCAGGGAAGCTGATCGACGCCGCTCCCCTGCAACGTGGGCTGACAATCGGGGGACATGGAGCACGCCGGGAGCGGATTTCCCGA
>DAITMW010000376.1:0-6586 GCA_036834945.1 Steroidobacteraceae bacterium | reverse complement strand
CCGGAACATGACGCAGGAACACAATTCAACATAAATCCTTTGTGACAGGCAAACAAAACTTCGGTTCCCGGTGACTCACAGCTCGTGACCAATGAGAGCACTTCGTAAAACTCACTCACTGGGAGAGAACCGATATGAATCAGGGGATACCTCGATACCGTGCCCGCCATCGTAACTGGCTGCTGCTGGCTGGTTGCGCCCTCGCCGCTCCGCTTTGCGCCAACGCCTCAGGGCCTCACGGCAATCCAAACGCCGACGCCGACGAGAAAGCTGTCATCACGCGCGGCGACGTCGTTCACCTGCCGCAGAAACTGAAGAACACCCTCGGCCAGCTCGCCAGGGCGCCCCACTCCGTCTTGCCGGTCGAAGCCTTCAACGAGGCCGACACCCCCAGCCAGTTGTTCCAGTACTATCTGCTGGATACGAAGGGTTTCCAGCCCAACATCTTCACGGCCGTCATTCCGGGCGTGAACGACCACGCGATTCCCACGGCCGCGAACGCCGCCAACGGACAACTTCCCACTTTCGGAGCTGTGCGGGTGGTCCTCGAGCCAAAGCCTGGCCTGCCGACGGACCCGAATGACGTGGGCTCCTTCATCGACATTTTCACCGACATCTCGGGTCTCTTCGTCATCAACAACGAATCGGGCTGGTACGAGGGTTGGATGATTCACGACCTCGTCGTTCCCCCGGTATGGGCGCCCCGCAAGGACGGCCACGCGACATTCGGCACGATGACCAGCGCGGACGCCGCCGCCATTGCCGCGATCGGACATCATCACAACGTTCCCGGTAAGACCTTCACGTTGGATGGCAACGATGAGCGTTTTCCGAGCGCCTGGGATCGCTTCCCGGACAAGCAGTCCAATCTCCTGCCGATTTTTCTCAGCATGGGCGCGTACAACTGCCTGCAGCAGAGCGACTGCCACTCGTATTGGGAATTCAATCAATACACGGACTGGGTGTTTCCCAGCTACGAGTTCCCGTCGACCGGCGGCGCGCCGGGAACGTTTGCGGCGGGGCTGCAGTACAACGTATCGTCGCTCATCCCGGGCTCTGGTCCCAGGGGCATCTCCAACAACGAGCCGCCACTGAAGCAACAGTTCGGCGACGACCCCAACAACCCACGCGATCCCGACCGGGGCGCGAACGCGGATCCGAACGATCCCGACCGGCCCACGGCGAACGACGACGACCAGAAGGAGACGCGCCTGCGGTTCATCCCCAGTGGGCTGGCGAACGAAATCCTGCTCGACGTGGTCGTCCGGCTGGCTTCGTTCGAGCCCTGGGTCACCGACCCGGTGAAGCGTCTGAACGACGCTTATGCAGCGGAGGTAGCCCGGGTCGATGGCAATCGGAACGGCGTCATTGACTTCGTCGAGGCCGACTTCGAGGGAACCTCGGATGGGGACCAACCCAATTCGCGGCTGTATATCCCGGCGACCCAGTTCAAACGCTTTGCCGTCACCCGCGAGCTCAATGACGGATTGCTGGCTCCCCGCCTCGCACCTTCTCAACGTGCCTGGGTGTTGAGCGGCACGTGGACACCGGTCAGCCCGGCGGTGCCCGCATCCACGAGCAGGGATGGCGATGATCGATAATACGTAGCGAGAGGGCGTGGCGGTCTGCATGGCCGCCACGCCTCAGCGGCGAGCACCGCCGTCATCTGAAACCGCTCAAGCGTGGGTCGGTTTGCGGCTCGGCGGGCAGGCCGGTGATCGCCGGCAGGGCACGCAGCTTTGGCATCCCACTGCACTTTCTGACGTGTCCGGATGCGTCCCTGTAGAGGATGCCCGGCGTTCCGTGTATCTGTGCCGCGCGCATCAACTCACGGTTCTCATCCAGTTTCGACTTCAGATCGTCTGAAGCATTGAAGCGGATGGCAGCCCCATTCTCGAAATCCCACTGCTGCTGCTCGAATTCCGCATCACCACCATCCAACACCGCGGCGGCCTTGAGCCTGGAGTCTCTACCCAGGAATCCAACGGGGATCCAGCGCACCTGCAATCCCGCGACTTCGTAGGGTTTCAGCGCGAGCCAAAGGGAGTGGCAGAAGCCGCAATCCGGGTCGAAGATGGCATAGATCACGCTCTTTGGGCGCGTCCGGGTGCCCGAGACGATGTAGTTGGCGTTCTCGAGCTGCTGCCAGGTCACACCTGGATCCGGCTCCGACCGGGCAACCGCTACAAAACAGGCCAGACCGATGAATAGCAGTAACCGCGTCACTGAGTTGAAACCCCTCATGTGACAGGAACGCTAGCACCCGGTCCGGCCTGATTGCAAACACTCCCGGCGCGAATGCGACTTAACACATCAGCGCAGTGCGGCAATGCTCGTCAGTACTGGTACCTCGCCCCCAACAGGATCTGCCGTCCCGTGTGGTGGTAGTAGTAGACCAGGTTCCGCGAGGTATCGTCGAATTCGCTCTCGTACTGGTCGGTGAGATTCACCCCTTCCAGCGTGACCCTGAAGTGCGAAGTGACGTTGTATTGCACCGACGCATCGAGATTGAAGGTCGCATTCCAGCCATCAGCATCGGTCCCCACCTCCTGGCCCGGGATCTGGGTCAGGTACCGGCTACGGTAGGCGCCGGAGACACGGATACTCCACTTCGGGTCCTCGTAGTAGATGGCCGCGCCGGCCGTATGCTTCGACAGCCCCTGCAATTGGTTGGTTACAAAGGTGTTCGGGCCCGCGAGGTATTTCACGCTCGAAGTAACGTACGTGTAGTTCGTCAGGAAGCCCAGGTTGCTCAGGAACCCAGGGAGGAAGCGCAGAGGCTGCTGGTAGTTGAACTCGACGCCGTTGATCCTGCCACCCGGTGAGTTCACCGGAACGGAGAACGCCCACGTTGAATTCGGACCGCAACCCGGCGTCGCGCCGCAAGCCTGGACCGCGAGCGAATTGGGCACGCCGAATGGATTACCGTCGAAGACCGTGTTGACGGTCTGCGTGGACACGAAGCGCAGGACGTCCTTGCGGAACGGCGCCACCGCGAGCAGCGTGCCGGGTGCCGGATACCACTCCAACGACAGGTCATACGCATTGGCCAGGAATGGCTCGATGTTCGGGTTGCCGGTCTTCACGTTGAACTGGGTGCCCGAGACGGTCACGCTCGTGCTGGCAGCCACGTCTGTCAGGTTGGGGCGGGACAGGTCGCGCGAATACGCCAGGCGCAGGAGCAGGTCATCCCGCAGCGACCACGCCAGGTTGAGCGCCGGGAGGAAATTGTCGTACGTCCGGCTGGCCGTGATCGGCAGCAGCGTATTCGAATAACCCTGCGAGAACTGGTTGGTTCCGACGCCGCGCACACCCAGGTTGCCACGGAGCTCGTGCGCAAACAGTTGAGTGTCGAAGTT
The DNA here is from genome assembly GCA_036834945.1 of Steroidobacteraceae bacterium. Classification (GTDB taxonomy): domain Bacteria; phylum Pseudomonadota; class Gammaproteobacteria; order Steroidobacterales; family Steroidobacteraceae; genus 13-2-20CM-66-19. The sequence goes on along the minus strand of DAITMW010000376.1, from coordinate 3,227 downwards.
GAACTGCAGGTAGCCGCCGTAATCGCGCTCGCGGACGTTGACATTGTTCCCGAGATCGCCCGCGGTGCTCAGGGCGAACAGACTCGAATTGGAATAGATCCCGAGGGCGCTCTGCGCCAGGGCCACGCTCGGGTTGGCCCAGGTCGTCGTGCTCCCGGACGGTACGCTGACCCCCGCGGAGCTCAGATAATTGAGGACTTGCGCGTAGCTCGAAATGGGAACACTTCTCAAGGCCGCATACGCACCCGTCGCGCCGACCGCCTCGCCGTTCACCAGCCTGAGGGACGTGGCGATGAAGTCGTATTCCTTGAACTGAATGCCCGCCGACAGGCCGATGCTGTCGTTCGGCTTGAAATGGAGGTTGACCTCCGCGTTCTTGAATTTGCTGGTCGTGGTCTGCGGGCGCTCGCGCACACTCGTCAGAACCCAGGGTCCCGTCGCCCCGACGTTCTCCGCACCGAAATTGAGGTACGGAATCCTGGAGCTGAAATCGTAGCTGACCGTCTGGTTGAACTGGTCCCAGCCCAGCGTCGTCTGCACCGGATTCGCAAAACGGGACTGCGAGTAGCCGAGCAGCTCATCGATGCTCCACTTCTCACTCAGCGTGTGCTCCCCCGTCAGGGTCACCTGCGTGAAGTTGGTGTGCAGGCTGTCGTACCTGTCCTCCACCCGGGTATCGACGCCGCTGAACGTACCCGAGGTCATGACACCCTGGCTGTTGATGTTCTCGGATAGAACGGATATGCAGCCGATGCTCGTCGATGTGTTCGGGTTGGCGCACGCTCCCTGCCCGGACAATCCCGGCGCCTCGAGGTAGCGCTCCTGGCGGGTCTCGTAGAAGTACGAATGCAGGGCATCGAGCGAGAACAGGTTCGAATCGTTGGGCTTCCATTGCAACGAAGCCGTCATGCCGAGGCGATTCTCGGAGTCCTGGAAATAGTCATAGCGCGGAAAGCGCGGATGAAACGCAAAATCGGCCTGCTGGCAGACACTCGGCAGGGTCACCGCCGTTCCCGTGCAGGGCGTGCCCAGGACGGACGCGAAGCCATAGGGCGAGGCGCCAAAGGGGGTCGTACCGGTCTTGAGCACCTGCGCCTGGTCCCACCGCACGGTGCTGGCGCCGGTGTCGAGATAGTTGCGCTTGCTCCAGGCGACCGAGGCCAGGGCGCCGAACTTGCCATCGTCGAACGTATTGGCGATCAGCCCCGAGAGCTGCGGCCCGACGGTGCTCGAAAGATCGTTGTAGTTGGCTTTCGCCTGCGTGATGAACACGAACCTGTTGTAGTCAAACGGGCGCGCCGTTTGCAAATCCACTGTCGCACCGAGTGAGCCCTCGTCCACGTCCGCCTCCGCCGTCTTACGCACGGTCAGCGAATTGAACAGGTCAGACGAGAAAATGTTGAAGTCGAAGGCACGGGTGCGGTTGACACCCCCCTCGTTGTCAGGCGAGCCAGTGGTGGTCAACGTCTCCATACCGTTGATACGCACACGGGTGTACTGTGGCCCGAGTCCGCGCACGGTGATCTGGCGGCCTTCCCCTTGCTCGCGAGTGATCGCGACGCCGGGGATACGCTGCAGTGATTCGGCCAGGTTCTGGTCGGGAAACTTGCCGACGTCCTCTGCCAGGATGGTGTCCGCCTCGACGGCCAGCTCACGTTTGATGTTGAGGGCCTGCTCCAGGCTGCTGCGGTAGCCGGTGACGACCACCTCCTCCAGGGCAGTATCGGCAAGATTGCCCGCTGTTTGCTTGGAAGACTCGTCCGGCCCGGTTGCGTCGACCCGCGCCTGGGCATTGAGCGTCGCTGCGTGCAACGCGCCGAGCGCCAGAATCGCACTCACGGCGCTACGGACGCGACGGTTGTAACCGTTCGACTGATGACTCGCGTTCATTCCCCCTCCCTATCGCGATTGGCGAACTGGGTGCTACCGGTAGCACGCGCGGCCTGCTCTTTTACCGCTTTCGATTGGCAGATGCTGCGTATGACACCGGTATCAATAACGTTAGCAAGATCGCTTCCGAGCCGCAAGGGCCGCCCGGAATCTCAATTCATTCAATACGTAGCGCTACGCGTTGGCGCTCGAGGACCGCCATGGGATTCCAGCCATCACTGCCGCGCAGATACTCTTCCGGCGCGAATTTCGCCGCCTGTCGATCGGACAGCTGGACGGCGTGCGCCTGCCGTTGCGACGGGTTGGCGCCGGGACCACTGGAGTGGTATTCGGCATAGAACACCGTGGACAGGTAATCCGTCTCTCCGGGATGCCACTCGCGCCATCCATCAGGAAGGATGTGACCGCCCATCCACGTGTTCAGGTAGACCACTGTTGAGTAGGGACGCCACGGCCGGCCCAGGTAGACATTCGCGATATCGGGCCCGGCCTCGAGTCGACAGCCACGGAACACGAAACCCGAGTCCTGCGCGGCGTAACTCTTGCCCTGCGCCGTAACGAAGCCTATGGAGTGCGCGTTGTTGCGAATGACGCAATTGTCGAAGACGGTCTTGCCGTCGCCGAAAATGAAGTCGACGTTGCCCTCGATGAAACAGCGGCCAAAGTACTGGCGTGCCACCGGACACACCTGGTCGGCGCCGCTGCCGGCGCACTGCCCCACGCCCACGTAAAGAGTGTCCTGGTTGCCGAGCATGCGGACGTTGTCGAAGATGGCGCGATCGCCGCGCACCAGTAACGCCAGGGCCTGCGAGCCCTGCGGCAGCTGCGGATGCGTCCGGTTGAAATCGTTCACGAACGAAATGTTGGTCGCGAAGAAATCCGCCGCCAGGACATTCACCGTGGCCGAGTTCAGGGTGCCGCCGTCCGTACCGGCACTCTTCCCGGCGACGACCACGGTGCGCGTGGCATCCGCGTAGGGACCGCGCAACACGATGTTTGGCTTGTTTACGGTGATCACCTCACGATAGGTCCCGGGCGCCACGGAAATGATCGCCCCGGTGGCAGGCGCTACATCGATCGCACGTTGGATGGAGTAGTAGTCGCCGGTGCCATCCGCGGCGACATACAGCGTCTTGTCTTCCGGAGGAACGGCGCCGGCGAGCTCTGGCGCGGTCCGTAGCGAAGGGAACGATACGAAGCGCTTACCACATGCCAGGGGTGACCCCGGGCGGCTGCCGGATGCCCGCGCCAGCGTCACGTTCGGCCCTTGCGGAGCCAGATTTCCAAGCATACCCCCATGCGTCACATTGGCATGCTCCGAGAGCACGTGAGAGTGG
>DAITMW010000375.1:0-6610 GCA_036834945.1 Steroidobacteraceae bacterium | reverse complement strand
GCGATGGAGGGAACCTGTCCGAAAGGCCCCCTTTCGCGTGGAGTTTAACGAAAGGCGTCTCGCGCCGCGAGACGCTACCTTCGCATGTGTCCGGTAAGCGGCCGCGCTTGCAAGTGTCGGACGTGTGGCTAACAGCGCGGCTGTACGGTTATGGTACACGCCGCTCGAGGACAGCGGTGCTGGTGGGCTGCTGACGCGCTGTACGGTTGGGAGACTCGCCGACCTCGCGCGTGAGAAATTGATGAATCTCGCGGTCCCAGTACGGTTCTTCCGGACCGAAAGCGGCGACCAGGTAATCTACAAACGCTCGCACTTTCACCGGGACGAGGCGCCGTCCGGAGTACACGGCGTAGATGTTGACATCCGAGGCGCTTCCGTACGCCGGCATGACCCGCTTGACCACACCTCGCTTGAGCTCCGCGCTGACATCCCAGGTCGAGCGAAAGCCAATGCCGAGTCCGCTGACCACGGCCTCGCGCACGACTTCGCTGGAGTTGGTCTCGAGCACGGTGTGAGGTTTGAAAACGAGCGGACCTTCGGGTCCTTCCAGGCGCCAGGTGACTTGCGGTCCGGCGGCGACCAGACGGTGGCGTTGCAGGTCCGCCAGATCGCGCGGCTCGCCGTGCTTTTCCAGGTAGATGGGTGAAGCGCAGAACACCCGACGGTTCGGCGCCAGGCGCCGCGCCACGAGGCTCGAGTCGGGGAGGGTGCCGATGCGCACGGCCATATCGAAGCTGCCGGCCACGAGGTCGACATAGTCGTCGCTCAGGTCGACCAGCATCTTCAGCTCGGTATTCGCGTCCAGAAATGCCTTCAGCCGCGGTGCTACGTGGAGGCGACCGAAGGCCGTCGGCAAGGAAACCTTCAGCACGCCACGGGGCCGTTCGCTATCGATCGCCGCGAAATTCTCGGCGTCCTCGACGGCCGCGAGCACGGCGACGACGCGCTCGAAGAAGCTTTGACCCACCTGGGTGGGTGTGAGACGGCGGGTTGTGCGTTGCAGCAGCCGTACCCCGAGGCGCTCCTCCAGCCTCGTGAGACGCTTGGAGATCATGGCGGGCGAGGAGTGCAGCTCGCGAGCTGCCGCGGACAGGCTGCCCGCCTTGATGACACGGGCGAAGATCTCGTAGTCGAACAGGTTCGTAATCTTTTCCAAGAATGCCCCCCGGCAATTCCGGCCCAAGAACACGGGACCCTTGGTCCCCCCCAATGACCTCTACTGTGCACTTATTTTGGTCACGAACGCACGCATTCTTGCAGAAACGGAAAGAATCGTTTACCCAATACCCCGTCTAAACCGCGTGATGGACCACCCGCGTCGAGGGCTGCCGCGAGCGGACCATAAGGAATAAGCTTCGCGCTGCGTCATTGCAGGTCCTTGATTTCAAGCGTGATATTCCATCCGATAGTGCGGTATGGCCTGGTGGGGGAGCGATGAGTTACACGATTAAGGTAAATGGAACGGCCCGGACGGTCGATGCCGAGGGAGACACGCCGCTGCTGTGGGTGTTGCGGGATCTCCTCGACATGAAGGGGACGAAGTTCGGCTGCGGCCTGGCCCTGTGCGGTTGCTGCACTGTGCATCTCGACGGCTCCCCGATCCGTGCCTGCGTGACCCCGCTGGCCGCGATCGGCAACAAGGAGGTCACCACCATCGAGGGTGTCGGTGACACCGCGACGGGTAAGAAGGTGCAGGAGGCGTGGCTCGCGCTGGACGTCATGCAGTGCGGCTACTGCCAGGCCGGGCAGATCATGTCCGCCACCGCCCTGTTGAATCAGAAGCCGCAGCCCACCGACCAGGACATCGATAACGCGATGAGCGGCAACATCTGCCGTTGCGCCACGTACACGCGCATTCGCGCGGCCATCAAGCAGGCTGCCGGGTTGCCCACCGCGGACACGAGGGAGGCCTGAACATGAGTGTCGACAACTCTGTCGCAGGCAGCGTCTCGCGCCGCAGTTTTCTCGCCGCCAGCTCCGTCGCCGGGGGTGGCTTGCTGTTGGATTTCAGCTTCCCGACGGTGGCGCCCGCCGCGGCTCCCGCAGCCCATCCGGCCGCCGCCGGCGGCACGATCAACGCCTATATCCGCATCTCCCCGGATGACACCGTCACGATCATCTGCAAGAACCCGGAGATCGGCCAGGGCATCAAGACCTCATTCCCGCAGATCATCGCGGAAGAGCTCGACGCCGACTGGAATAACGTCCGCACCGAGATGGCGGTCGTCGACCAGGCGAAGTACGGCGCGCAGTTCGCCGGTGGCAGCTTCAGCATTCCGATGAACTACGATCCGCTGCGCCGTGCCGGCGCCGCAGGCCGTCAGATGTTGATGACTGCCGCGGCCAAGACCTGGGGAGTCCCTGTCAGTGAATGCTCCACGACCGCGGGCGTCGTTCACCACGAGAAGTCAGGTCGCAGTCTCAAGTACGGGCAGCTGGCCACCAAGGCAGCTTCCGTGCCGCCGCCGGATCTGAAGACGGTCGCCCTCAAGGACCCGAAGAATTTCCGCATCATCGGCCAGGCGATCGGGGGCGTGGACAGCCCGCTCATCGTCACGGGCAAGCCCATTTTCGGTATCGACACCACTGTGCCGGGCATGCTCTACGCCGTGTTCGAAAAGTGCCCGGTGCACGGCGGCAAGTTCGTCAGCGCCAACCTCGACGCCGTGAAGGCCCTGCCGGGCGTCCGGCACGTCTTCGTCGTCAATGCCCCCGACACGGGTGAGGGCCCGTTTGCCGGCATGCAGATGGGACTCCTCGACGGTGTGGCCGTCGTGGCGGACACCTGGTGGCAGGCCAACAAGGCTGCCGAGAAACTGCAGATCAAGTGGGACAAGGGTCCGCACGCGGATCACAGCAGCGTCGGTTACGCGCGCCAGGCGGCGGACTTGGCGAAGAAGGATCCGGTAAAGGTCGTGCGCAGCGACGGCGATCACAAGAAGGCGTTTGGCGAAGCACCCCTGAAGGTCGAAGCCGCCTACTTCTACCCGGTCATGTCGCATGCGCCGCTGGAGCCGATGAACTGCACGGCGGATGTGAAGGAAGGCAAGGTCGAGATCTGGGCGCCGACCCAGAACCCCGGCGCCGGCCGTGGCCTGGTCGCCAAGACGCTCGGCATCCCGCCGGAAGCGGTCACGATCCATGTCACCCGCTGTGGTGGCGGTTTCGGACGCCGCCTGTCGAGCGATTTCATCATCCAGAGCGTGATGATCTCCAAGCAGGCGGGTGTGCCGGTCAAACTCCTGTGGGATCGCCGCCAGGACCTGCAACACGACATGTATCGTCCGGCGGGCTTTCATAACTTCCAGGCCGGTGTGGACAAGGATGGCAAGCTCGTTACCTTGCGCAACCATCTCGTTACGTTCGGCATCGGTGAGAAGTTCAACGACAGCGCGACTTTCTCGCCGACCGAGTACCCGGCGCGCCTGATTCCCAACATCGAGCTGGCCATGTCGCCGATTCCGTTCGCGCAGCCGACGGGACCGATGCGCGCCCCCGGCAGTAACGGTTTCGCCTACGCGTTCCAGGGTTTCCTGGACGAGGTCGCCTTCGCCGCGAAGAAAGACCCGATGGAGTTCAACCTCGCCATCCTCGGCGAGCCGCGTGTCATCACGGTGCCGCCCGGACCGTTCGGTCCGATGCCTCCGTACGACACGGGGCGCTTCCGTGGGGTGATCGAGGCGGTGCGCGAGAGGTCAGGTTGGGATAAGGCCGGCTTGCACGCGTTGGCGCGGCAGGGTGGCGCCAACAAGGCCGGTGCTACGTCGGGGAAGCGGACCGGCATGGGCTTTGCCTGCTACTACTGCCACCTGGGTTATTTCGCCGAGGTCGTGAAGGCGACCGTCGACGAGGAGGGCGGTGTGAGGGTCGACAAGGTCTGGGTCGTCGCCGACGTGGGCAGCCCGATCGTCAATCCGAGCGGCGCGCTCAACCAGGTGCAGGGGGGTGTGTTGGATGGCACGGGCCAGGCGCTCGGGCTCGCCATCAACATCGAGAACGGTCAGGTGACCAACACCAACTTCCACGAGTTCCCGCTCCTGCGCATGAACCAGGCGGCCCAGATCGACGTGCATTTCCTGCCGACGAACTTCCCGCCCACGGGGCTCGGCGAGCCGGCGCTGCCCCCGGTCATTGCCGCGCTCGCGAACGCGGTGTTCGCGGCGACCGGCAAGCGGGTCCGCAAGCTCCCGATCAACCCGGCGGAGCTGAAGACGGCATGACCTTCGGCTGGTGCGCCGCGGTATTGCGGCGCACCAGCTTGCACCTGCGGAAGGCCGGGTCGCCACCGGCCCCCTAAAATCGGTTTTACGGGGCTGTCCAGCCTCCCCTCCGGTATATCATGTGAGTTTCGGTGCCTAACCGGAGGAGATCACGTGACGAGGGTCCTGGTCGTAGAGGACGATGCTCAGACCGCCGCGGAAATCGCCGCGGCGTTGGGTGACCATGGCTTTGAGGTGGAATGCGCGTATACCGGGCAGGATGCCCTGGACCGCGCGGTAGCGGACCGGTATTCGGCGATCGTGCTGGACCGGATGCTCCCCGGCGGGATGGACGGGCTCACCGTTCTGTCTACCCTTCGTGGCCTCAGCGTCGATGCACCTGTATTGATACTCAGTGCCTTGTCCGCCGTGGACGAGCGCGTTCGCGGGCTCCGCGCGGGCGGGGACGATTACCTGACGAAGCCCTTCGAGTCTCTCGAGCTGACGGCCCGGATCGAGGTTCTGCTCCGGCGCAGGGCCGTTCCAGATCGCGAGACCATGCTCCGGGTCGGGAATCTCGAGGTGGACCTGCTCAAGCGGGAGGTCAAGCGTGACGGGCGCGTCATCGATCTGCTGCCCCGGGAGTACCGACTCCTCGAGTACCTGATGCACCACCCCGGACAGGTGATCACCCGTACCATGCTGTTCGAGGAGGTCTGGTCTTACCGGTACGATCAGAGGACCAACGTCATCGACGTCCACATGGGTAAGCTGCGCCGGAAGCTCGACGAAGGAGGGCTGCCGTCCATGATCCACACGGTGCGCGGCTCGGGATACATTCTGCGTGCGCCTGACTGATCTACCCCGTACGACGAGTTTCCGCTTGTCGGTGCTGTTCCTGGCACTGTTCGGAGTCTCGTCGGCGGTGTTCTTCTGCTTTCTCTATTGGCAGGCGGCGACCTACCTCAACAGCTCGGTGGATCATTGGATCGCGCGGGATTCCGCGACGTATCTCACCGCACCGGGGGAGATCGTGCAGCGCCTTCAGACTCACGCGGAGCGTGATCTGGGTGCGTGGCGGCCCTTCGGGCTGTTCGACTCCTCGGGACGCTACATCGCCGGGAATCTGCGGGCGCTGCCGAAACGGCCGGTCGCGTTCGGGCGTTATTTCGAATACAAGCTCGAGCGCAACGGCAAGGATGCGCCGTTCCGCGGTGTCGGCTATCGGATGGCCAACGGCGACATCCTGATTCTCAGCTACAACGTCAACGAGATCTACGGATTCAAACACCTGTTGTTGGATGCCATGGCCTGGGGTGGCGTCATGGTGTTTGGGATCGGTATCGCGGGGGCGATGATCACCGGTTTCGGCGCCGTGCGACAGATCAACGGCATTACGGGCGCGGTCGAGCGCATCGTTACGGGAAACCTCAAGGAGCGCCTGCCCACACGTCGCGGCGCGGGCGATCTCGACAGGCTCGTTTATCTCGTGAACGGGATGTTGGATGACATCGAGCGGCTGATGCGCGAGGTGAAGGGCGTCACCGACGATATCGCGCACGATTTGCGTACGCCGTTGACACGATTGCTCGGAGGGTTGGAACGCGCCCGCCGGCGAACGACCTCGAGCGAAGAGTATGCGCGAGCCGTGGATGAGGCGATCGCGGAGACGAAGGCCGTTCTCGGAACGTTCAGTGCGCTGCTGCGCATTGCCGAGGTCGAGGACGGAGCACGGCGTGCCGGCTTCACGAGAATCGACCTGGGCCGCATTGCCGCGGATGTGGTCGAGTTCCATGCGCCCGTGGCGGAAGAACGAGGCATCCAGCTGTCCTTCGATACGGATTCTCCGTCGCTGACCCAGATGTCGGGCGATCCGAGTCTCATGTTCGAGGCGATCAGCAACCTCGTCGACAACGCCATCAAGTTCAGCCCGACCGGTGGCTGCGTGGCGGTGAGGACTTTCTACTACAAGGGGCGGATCGGGGTTGCCGTATCCGACAACGGACCCGGGATTCCGCCACACGAGCGCGAGGCCGTGTTGCGGCGGTTTCATCGGCTGGAAAAGAGCCGGCACACGCCGGGTAGCGGGCTTGGGTTGAGTCTCGTGGCGGCGGTGGCGAAGCTTCACGGGTTGAGTCTCACCATTGATTCGTCGTACCCGGGGTCGTGTGTGACGCTCGAGCGGGATCAGCCGTCGCAGATCCCGGCGCCCGCTGCGCTTGCTGCACTCGAGCCTCCGGCCGCGACTGCCGCCGAGCGGACGGAGTCGGAAGTGCATGCGATATAACCGACAGCGGCAGCGCTGTTGGCTGAGCTCCCGTAGTGAGCGCTAGCCGCCGAACAGCGCGCGCGATGCATTCCGGCGTAGTGTGCGCCCTTGCTTCCGCCGTGTTGTTTGGCATCACTACTCC
>DAITMW010000374.1:0-6676 GCA_036834945.1 Steroidobacteraceae bacterium | reverse complement strand
AGTGCCGCCCAGATCGCGAGGGTGTCGATGTGACTGGTGTGGTTTGCGAAGTAGACACTCTGCTCTGCCGAGGGCGCGCAGCCCTGCCAGCGCGGATGGGCGCCCACGAGGGCCTTGGTGAACCCGAACAACAATGCGCTCACCGGATTCATTCTGTCAGGTGGACTTCGTTCGCAGCTTCCGCGCTATAGCGCGGGTTCGTGTCACGCAGGTGATGAGGCTACCGACGCCGACAATCCACTCCGCCACGAGCAGCGCCAGGTGTGAATGCCAGGTCGTCGCCTCGAGGGCCCCGATGAGACAACCTCCGGTGAGGACCGCCATCCGATGCGGCTTTGCCATCGGGCCGCGAAAATCCTGGGGCAACCCCAGGGCTCCGCCGATCGCGCGGATGTAGGCGGTGAAGGCGGCCAGTAGCGCGCTACACCACCCGAGCCAGGCAATGGAGACGGTGTATCCGACGGCGACGATGAACAGCGAGTCCGCGATCCTGTCGGGAAACTCGTTGTAAAGGGCTCCTGTCGCGGTGCCTTTGCCGCCCTCCACGGCCACCATGCCGTCCAGCATGTTGCACAACAATCTGAGTTGGATGCAGGCCGCGCAGGCGAGGAGCGACCAGGGAGGAGTCAGAGTCAGCAGGGCCGCCGCGCCGATGGCGGCGACGACTGCACTGGCAACCGATATCTGGTTCGGCGTGATTGCCGTGCGCGCCAGGGTTCGTGCAACCGACTGCGCCCATAGGGCGGACCGGGTCTTCAATGGCCGACGGTTGCTGGCAGTGCTGTCCATCGTGGCCCGAGGACTATAACACCCGTCGAGAGTTGTGTCAGGTCTCGAACGGCAGGTCTTCGTGGGATGCCCAGACTCCGTGCACCTGCTCGCTGACGCGGAAGGGCAGGATTACGCGTGCCAACTCCTGCATCCGCGGCGCATCGATCACGAGGAGTTCCGAGCGCGCCTCGGCCAGGTTGCTGTAGACCCCGACCAGGTAACCGTCGCCTTCCGGCGCCTTGCTGTTTTTTGGCACGAAACACGCCTCTTGCAGAGTGCCCTCGCCACCGACGAATAGCGTATCGAGCTTGCCGCTGCTCATGTCATAACGGCCGAGGCAGTTCGTCAGCGGGAAGGCGCGTCCGGCCGCCAGCCGTGCATCGAGTGGGCGTGTTGGGTCCGAGTAGCCCATGTAGCCATACCGGTATGGCATCGATATGAAGCGATCGTCCATGCGCGGTAAGCCGCCGGGTGCCATGGGAAAGGGGCGTTGCTCCTCCCAGCCATCCTGTTTGGAGGCGAGGTCGACGATCCAGCGGCGAACGGTGCTCGCGCCAGTTTGGGGTGTCCACGGTGTGCCGGTACGATAGGGGAAAAAGGGGAAAGGGTTCGCGTCCGATACAGTGCCGTCCAACACGAGGCGGTTCCCCTCCGTCGTGGCGTTGAGGGTATGGACCATGGCATGCGGTGGGCCCTTGATCCATCGTGCGTCTTGCGCATCGCCATCACGGGGTAGCACGCACAGATAGCCGGGGAGCCGTTCGTCCCAGTACCAATGCAGGTTGCCCGCGGCCAGCCATTCCTTGTCCGTGGTCAGGGGGTACATGGGGAGGATGACATGGGTCCGGGTGATGGCCATGTCGTGCATTTCGCTCACATAGGGCGCCTGCAGGCGCACCTCGCGAGTCACCTGTCCCGATGGATCGATGAAGTAGACGAACACGTCCGTGGAGGCTTCGCCGGTGGCCTCGTAGCCGAAGCAGATCATCTCCCCGGTCACCGGGTCGATCTTGGGGTGGGCGGTGAATGTCAGGCTTTTGTATCGGCCTTGGAAGTCCCACTCTCCCCGGGTCTCCAGGGTGTGCGGGTCGATCTCGAAAGGCCTTCCGTCTTCTTTCGTCGCGAACAAACGGCCGGCGTGCACCACCGGCGTGGTGTTGGCTACCGTGCTGCTCAATGAGCGAACCGACGGATCGTCCGCTGCTCGGTTGCGATAGAGGCCGAAGAGCTGCTTTCCGGCCTTCCGGTTGGCAAGGTAGCGCGGCGTGCGCACGAAGCGACCCTTGTAGTCCACGCGCCCATCCGAGAACCGGAACATGGAGATATATCCGTCGGCACTGAACGGGGCGTCATAGGGATACTTCGGGGGGTATAGCCAATCGCCGCCCAGCCGATAAAACGTGCCGCGAATTTCTCGAGGAATCTCACCCTGCACCTCGCAATCGAAGATCTCGCCCTCGAAGCGCAGAGTCGTGAAGAAGTCGCCGGAAAAGTGCTGATCGCCGAATCGCTGGACCATGGGGCTTCTCCCGACGGGTGGATTGGTAAGATAGCGCGGATATGACGGTCGCGCCGCACTACGACGTTGCTTTGGGGGAGCTCGCCAATGGTCATCCGGCCGCGGCGGTCAGCGCTCTCAAACGGGCTCTGGCGTTGGACCCCAACCTGGCGCCCGCCCACTTTCATCTCGGAATGGCCCTGAGGGATCTCGTGCGTCCCGACGAAGCCGAATCCGCCTTCAGGGATGCATTGCGCATCGACCCGTCCTACGCGGAAGCTCACCGCAATCTGGGCGAGTTGCTCCAGGACCGTGGCAGGCTGGAGGAGGCACGTGACTGTTTCGAAAGCGCTCTACGGGTTGCACGCGGAATGGCTCCTGTCGGGCTGCACATGCGGTTGGGTGCCGTACGATGGAAACTGGGCGACTCGGTGGGAGCACTCGCTGCGTTCGAGCAGTCAGTGAAGGAAAGTCCGGACTCCGCGGAGGCCCGCTACAACCTGGGCAGCGCCCAGTTGGAAACGGGCCGATTCGACGAGGCGCTCCGCAGTGCCCGTGAAGCGCTGCGGCTGCGCCCCGGATTTTCCGAGGCGCTGATACTGGGCGCGGCCGGTCTCGCGGCCACCGGCGCGGCCGCTGCTGGCGTCGAGCTGTTGCGGCAATCGAGCGAGCCCGGGCAGTCGGTTGCGCAGCGATACCTGACAATTGCGATCCGGCTGCTGAATTCGCGGCTGTTCGACCCGGCAGGCGAGTGTCTCGAGAAGGTGCTGCACGAGCAGCCCGGCGAGATCATGGCCCGCCACCTCCTGTCAGCCCTGCGGGGTTCGAATCCCGCCCACCCGGTCGATGGTTACGTTCGCCAGTTGTTCGACGCCAGCGCGATGACCTTTGACCGCGAGTTGGTCGACAAGCTGGGGTACGCCATTCCAAGGGAAATGGTTGACGCCTTGCGCACCGCTGAGGAGGGGCCGGGTTGTCCCTGGGATGTTCTCGATCTGGGCTGTGGGACCGGCCTGGTGGGCACGGAGATTGCCGCGTCGAGCAGGACGCTGACGGGTGTCGATCTGGCCCCGAACATGATTGAGTTGGCTCGCGCCCGTGGTGTCTACACGGAGTTGCATTGCGCCGACCTCACCGCGGCGTTGAGTCAGGCGCCGCAGAGTCACTACGATGTGGTGACCGCCGCAGATGTGTTCATTTATGTCGGCAAGCTGGATGCGGTGATCCCCGCGATACGGCGGGTCTTGCGACCGGGCGGACTGTTCGCGTTCAGTGTCGAAGCTTGCGACAGTTCCGAAGGGTACAGGCTCGGTGTCATGGGGCGGTACGCGCATACCGTCCCTTATCTTCAGCGGTTGGCGTCCGAAAACCACTTCGACATCACACTACTGCGCAAGACCTGCATCAGGCTCGAGCATCGCCGCCCGGTGGAGGGTTGGCTGGCTCTCTGGCGTGCGGTCTAAAAGACCATATTGACGGCGGCGACGGGCGTGACCGTGATGCTCGAGTTACGGCCGATTGGAATGAATCGCGCGCCCGCGATGATGCCGATTCTCGCGTTGAAGTTGTATTCCACGGCGGGTGCGAAGCCGACGGACCAGCTGTCGCCCGACTCCGCTGATACAGGTATCCTGCTGTCGGTGGCGTAGCTCCCGGTGACCGTCGTACTGGCGTCGTGCTCGTAAACGACATCCAACGCCAGCACCCAGTTGCGCGTCATGCTGTATTCCCAGCTCAGGTCCGCTGTAAACGAGTCGCCCGGCTGCGCGTGTCCGGCAAAGCCGGCGTGGGTTCCGTAGACACTGACGCCCTGCAGCCCGACCTTGTTGGAAAGCGCATAGGACAGGTCGAGACGCATTCGTAGAATCCGCCCGGTGCTCAGCCAGAAGTAGTCCTGGGTATAGAGCGACAGGATGGTGGTATACGCTCCCGCACCGGAGCCGTCCCCGGGATGTTGGTCGAGTCGGTCGTATTTTCCCGTGGGCACGGTTTCTCCCACGACGAACGACATGGTCGGGACCCAGCTGCCTTCCTGGAATTGCGTGAGGCGATACTGTCCCTGCAACGTGAGGTCACCCACCTGGACGCCCGAGCTGCTCGGTCCCTCACTGCTCTTCTGGTAGCCAAAGCGCGGAATCACTCCCGCCGAGATCCTGTCGGTTACGCCGTAGAGGATGTAAGACTGCGACCCGAAATCGTTGCCATGCGGGACACTGACTCGATTGCCCTGCTCGTCGTGACGACCGTAGGTGATTACGTCAAAGAGGTAGGGCTCGACCAGGAAATGTCCCTGCGGCAGGGTGGATGCGGAGGCAGCCAGCAGCGGCCCCGTCCACCACGCTTCATCCATGGCCTGGCGGCTGGGGATGTTCTCGGCAAGTGAGGTGGTGGAGACCAGCAGGGCGAGCAGTCCCAGGCAGGACGCGAGTTTTACGCGCAAATCGGTACTTGACACGATGACGTCGTGGATGGAGGTTGCAAGGTTGCCGCAACCAGTGGCTGCTGAGAAGGACCACTTTTCGTGCAATCAGTGATACCACTTTCCGCCCAGGCGGGGCCTCTTTTCCGGCAGGTTTATACCGGCCTGCGCAAGGCGATACTTTCCGGCGCGTTCAAGAGTGGTGAAAGACTGCCCTCCACGCGAGAGCTCGCGCAGCAGCTTGGAATATCCCGGACCGTCGTGCTGCTCGCCTATGACCAACTGCTCGCGGAGGGTTTCGCTTCGGGACGGACGGGCTCCGGGACGTATGTGTCCGCCGCGCTCGTTCCTGCCAGGCCCACGATTTCCGAAGCGTCGACCAAGGTGCGGCTCGCTCGATTCGGGAAGGCAGCCGCCTCGGCATGGTCGAAGGTCAACGTTCCAGCACGGCGCACGCCGGCACTTCCCTATGACTTCGCGTACGGGCGCAGTGACCTGGCGACCTTTCCGTTCGCGATGTGGCGCCGCCTGCTGCTCAAGTGCGCCCGCAAGGTGTCGGCGGCGGAGCTCGATTACGGGCACGCCGGCGGAACCAGCGGTCTGCGCGAGGCCATCTGCGCTCATTTGCGGCGATCCCGCGCGGTCAATTGCGATCCTTCGCAGGTGATCGTCGTGAATGGCTCGCAGCAGGCGTTGGATCTGATCGCGCGGGTCCTGCTGCAACCGGGTGACCGGGTCGCGATCGAGGACCCCGGCTACCAGGGCACTACCGAGGTGTTGCGAGCCGCGGGCGCGCGGCTTCTACCGGTATCCGTCGACGACCAGGGGCTCGACCCGGCACACTTGCCGGCCGGTGCCAGGTTGGTGTTTGTGACGCCGTCGCACCAGTTTCCGTCAGGGGCCATTCTCCCGTTGACCCGCAGGGTTGCCTTGTTGGAATGGGCCGCCCGGCGGGACGCGGTGATCGTCGAGGACGACTACGACGGCGAGTTTCGCTATGAGGGACAGGCACTCGAGTCGCTCCAGGGTTTGGATCGCGACTCGCGCGTGATCTATGTCGGTACATTTTCCCGCACGATCTTCTCCGCCTTGCGGATAGGCTACCTGGTGGTGCCGAAGGGTCTGGTGAATGCGTTCTCGGCCGGGAAATGGCTCTGCGACCGACATACCCCGAGCCTCGAGCAGGCCACCCTGGCGGAGTTCATTTCCTGTGGGATGTACGAGCGCTATCTGCGTCGCGTGCGGCGCAGAAATGCTGCCCGGCGCGATGTGTTGCTCGGCGCGGTGAACAGGTATCTCGGCGACGCCGTGCAAGTCACCGGCGCGGCGGCTGGCGCCCATGTCGTGTTGTGGCCTGCGGCGCGCATCGACGAGGGAGCGCTGATCACGGCCGCGAGCTCGCGTGGAGTCGGTGTCTACCCTGTTTCGCCTTACTACCTGAAGCGTCCGACCCGGACCGGCGTGTTGTTGGGCTATTCCCGGGTGACGGAGAGTCAGATTCTGGAGGGGATTCGGCGGCTGGCCAGGGTCTTGTAAAATTGCATCACAAGGTATATAATTAGTTATATGATAGACGATGTCGTCAAGGATCTGGGTTACCTGACGCTGGGCACGCGGCTGAAGCGGCTCGGCGAGCGCCTGCAGTCGCAGACGCAGGTCCTGCTCGAGGCGGCGGGAGCCGACCTGCCGGCATCGCACTTTCCCCTCCTCGCGGCGCTGGATCGTCTCGGCCCGATGAGTGTGGGTGACCTCACCGCAGCTGTGGGTGTCAGTCAGCCTGGCGTAACCCGTTTGCTGGACAAGCTCGAGTCGGACGGTTGGGTGCGGTCCGCGCAACTGGCGGACGACAGGCGCGTTCGGACGATCGAATTGAGTAAGACGGGCCGGCAGCTCATTGCGAAGTCCAAGCGCACCGCTTGGCCGGTGATCGAGGCCGCGGTGGCTGACGCATGTGAAGGTGAGGCGCAGTCGCTTCTACCGGCACTGGC
>DAITMW010000373.1:0-6684 GCA_036834945.1 Steroidobacteraceae bacterium | reverse complement strand
TCCGGCGCTGGCGGGACTGAAGCATTGCAACCGGCTGGAGCAGGTCCTGGCGCGCGGGGAATGGACGGACCCCGCGATTGCGGATGCTCTTCTGTTCAGCAGCTCCGGCATGCTGGTGTCAGGAACCATGAGCAACGTGTTTATTGTGGATGGATCTGGCTTGCGTACGCCGCGTGTGGACGTCTGCGGCGTGGCGGGCGTAATGCGACGCGTCGTTCTCGGCGAAGCACCGCGCGCGGGCATTCCGACGAGCGAGTCCGTTCTCGATGCCGATGACTTGCGTGATGCGGATGAAATCTTCCTGACCAACGCGCGAATCGGCATTTGGCCGGTGCGTGCGCTCGATGGTCGCTCCTTGCGACCCGGTCCGATCACACGCCGC
This sequence comes from Steroidobacteraceae bacterium, assembly GCA_036834945.1. Classification (GTDB taxonomy): domain Bacteria; phylum Pseudomonadota; class Gammaproteobacteria; order Steroidobacterales; family Steroidobacteraceae; genus 13-2-20CM-66-19. The sequence continues at coordinate 6,302 of DAITMW010000373.1, read as the reverse complement.
CTCCAGGAGCTGCTCCGACCCTTGCTGGAGAGCCCGGTGTCATGATCGGGAACTCTCGCGGTCGCATATTGACCTACCTTCTGGTTTTGTTGGTGTTGCTCGTGGGCACTGCCGTGACTGCTTACTACGGTCTGCAACGAGAGTTCTTCGCCCCGGGACCGGCACAGCAGGCGGTGAGGATCGAGATCGAACAAGGCGCCAGTGTCCGCGGGGTTCTGACGCAACTCGCGCGCCAGGGCGTATTGAAGAACGAACGCGCGGTTGCATTGTACCTGCGCCTGCGCGGCCATCGTCCCAACGTCCACTTCGGCATGTACGAAATACCGGCAGGAGCCAGTCCCGCGCAGATCCTCGAAATGTTCGAGCAGGGGCGGGTCGTGCTCGAGCAGCTCACGGTCGTCGAGGGATCGACTTTCGCCGACTTCCGGCGCGAGCTCGATCAACATGCCGCGATAACCCACACGTTGGCGGGAAAGAGCGCTGCGGACGTCATGGCTGCCCTGGGACATCCCGGCGAGTTTCCCGAGGGCCGTTTCTTCCCCGACACCTATCGATTCTCGGCCAGGACGACCGACCGGGACATCCTGCTGCTGGCCTACAATGCGATGCAGAGGCTGCTCGACACCGCATGGCCGCAACGCGGTCCGGACTTGCCATTCGACACTCCCTACCAGGCACTGATTCTCGCGTCGATCGTCGAGAAGGAAACGGGTGTCCCCACCGAGCGTCCGCGTATCGCAGGCGTCTTTGTCGCGCGTCTGCGCAAAGGGATGCGGCTGCAGTCGGACCCCACTGTGATTTACGGTCTGGGCGAGAGCTATGATGGCTACGTCCATACCCGCGATCTCACCACCGACACGCCATATAACTCTTACACGCGAGCCGGGCTGCCTCCGACGCCAATTGCGCTTCCCAGTCGCGAGGCCATCCTTGCCGCCATGCACCCCCAGGAAACGGGCGAGCTGTACTTCGTGGCGACGGGAAACGGCGGCCACCATTTCTCCAAGACGCTCGAAGAGCATAATGTCGCGGTGAAAGAGTATCTGGAACATCTGCGTAACCAGGGGGCGGGGGCCCAACGGCCAGCCCCGGCGGCTCAAAAGCCAACACGCACCAGCGCCCTCGCGCCGGGACCGCGATGAGGGCAGGGCGCTTCATCACGCTCGAAGGAATCGAAGGGGCGGGAAAGTCGACCGTCGCTCGTATCGTGTGTGACTGGCTGAAGGCGCGGGGAATTACCGCATGCCTGACTCGCGAACCTGGCGGCACGCCGCTCGCTGAGCGCGTGCGGCAGGTGGTGCTCGAGCGCGGCAACGAGCAGTTGTCTCCGGTAACGGAGACGCTGCTGATGTTCTCGGCACGGGGTATCCATGTAGAGAATCTGATCCGCCCGGCACTCGCCCGTGGCGAATGGGTCGTCTGCGATCGGTTTGTCGACGCCACCCGGGCTTACCAGGGGGCCGGCCGTGGTGTCAGTTCCGAGTTGATTGAAACGCTCGCGAAGTCGGTGCTGGGTGAGTTGAAGCCCGACTGCACCCTGCTGTTGGATCTTCCGCCCGCGGCAGGGTTGAAGCGGGCGCGGCAGCGCTCGGGAGTCGCGGCCGATCGGTTTGAAGCCGAGGCGGAGGCCTTTTTCGAGAAGGTGCGCGCGGCCTACCTGGAACTGGCGGCCGGCGAACCCGATAGAATCCGCATCATCGACGCCGCGGCGGCGCTTCCCGCCGTCGAAAAGCAGGTCACCGCCGTTCTGGAAGGGCTGTAGAAGATGGCAAATCCGTCCTGGCTCAACACGGAGATGGAGACCTTGGCCGCGGCCCACCAGGCCGGCCGGATGCCGCATGCCTTGCTCATTCACGAGGCCCCGGGCGCGGGTGGGGATTGGCTCGCCCAATGGGCTGCCCGTCTGGTTCTGTGTCAGAGCAACCCCGGCGCACCGTGCGGGGCCTGTCCGAGCTGTCACCGGGTCGCCTCCGCGCAGCACCCGGATCTGCTCGTCCTGCAGCCCATCGAGGACTCCCGCCAGATCCGCATCGAGCAGGTGAGGGACCTGTCCGCCGAGCTGTCCCTGACCGCGCACCAGGGGGCCTACAAGGTCGCCATCATCACCCCGGCCGATACGTTAAATCGCTTTGCGGCCAACGCTCTGCTCAAGACCCTCGAGGAGCCTCCGCCACGTACCCTGCTGATCCTCGTGGTCACGCAACCCTCGCGGCTGCCGGCGACGATACTGAGCCGCTGCCAACGGCTCAGGTTGCGGGCTCCGGATCGCAAGGAAGCCGTTTCCTGGCTCGAGTCCGCCAAGGGGGCCGGTAACTGGGGCGCGGTATTGGATACCCTTGGGGAGGCTCCAATGCTGGCTGCGGACGTCGACCCCAAGGCGGTCGTCCAGGTGGGCGAGGAAGTGAGGCGCGGGCTGGAGGAGGCGATCAGCGGCTCAAGCGACCCGGTGGCGACCGCGGAGAAGTGGGCGCGGGCCGACCTCCCGCTACGCCTGCGCTGCATTGAGAATTGGCTCACGGAACGGATCCGTGCAGACTGTGGAAGTGACGGCTTTTTTACAAAAGTGGGCGCTGCCCCCTACTCAGCGGGGCGTCCGGCGGTTTTGAATATAGAGGATCTGTTCGAGCTGGTGGACGGCGTGCGTGAGCTCAAGTCCTCGCTCGATTCGCCGATCAACCGGGGATTGGCCCTCGAGGCCATACTGAGACGCTTTGCAGCAGGGCGCGCGGCCCTTGGGACGAGGTTGAGAACGTGAGAGCGGGCGGGAACAAGCCGGGTCTTCTGACCCTGACGATCAAGGACAAAAGCGCCTTGTATCTTGCCTATATGCCGTTTGTGAAAAACGGTGGCCTGTTCATTCCGACCAACAGCAACTACCGCCTGGGCGACGAAGTCTTCATGCTGTTGAACCTCATGGGTGAGGACGAGAAGCTGCCCGTCGCCGGCCGGGTGATCTGGGTGACGCCGAAGGGCGCACAGGGCAAGCGGACCGCCGGTATCGGTGTGCAGTTCAGCGAGCAGGATCGCGGTCAGACGCAGAAGAAGATCGAGACTTATCTCGCCGGCGCGCTGTCAGGCGACAAAGCCACCCACACGATGTAAGGCGCCTTGCGGGGCGTCACGCCGATCGGCGCAGGGTAGCGCCGCTATTGGTCAATCCCCCAGTCAGTACGTACGCATCGAAGCCACGCTCGACGAGGATATAGGCCGCGGCGGAGCTGCGCCGGCCCGTATCGCAGTACACGATGTACGGGATGTTGCGATCGAGTGCGGACAGCTTCAATCGGATGAAGTACAGCGGGATGTTGAGCGACCCGTCGATCGAGAGGTTCTGGTGCTCACTCGGCAGCCGCACATCGAGCCAGCGGCCACCCTTCGCGATGATCTCACGCGCCTGCTCGTTGCCGACCCATTGCAACAGCGGCTCGTTCATGAGCTCGCGGAAATCCTGCTTGTTGAGGCGCATCAACACGCCGTCCGTCGTCATGGTGACGGTCGCGTTGCGCTTGGCTTCGGCAATCAACGCTTCCTCGCCGAACGTATCACCCACACCGAGCTCGGCCAGCTTGATGCCATCGCGATTGAGCGGCGTCTCGCGGGTCACGATGCACTTGCCGTTCACGATGATGTAGAAGAAATCACCCTCGTCGCCCTGTTTGATGATGACTTCGCCGGCGTTGCAGGGGCGGCGCTCGAGGCGCATGAAGATGGCCTGGATGTTGGCCGGAGGAATGCGATGGAATGCCTTCGTCTGCAGGAGCGTGGTCATCCAGTCGTCGCCGCCGGCGCTTTCCATTTGCGCCTGCAGCTCGGCGACTTCGTAGGTGCCGGTCTGATCCCAGGTGATCATGACATCGAGCAGCTCACTGTCGATCGACAGGTAGCTGATTTCTTCCGTGGCTCGGGCCGTCACCTTTCGCGGGAGCTGCGGGTACAGCGGAGTGCGCGCCTCGCGCGTACCACCACGGATCATGGCTACTGTCCGACCGTCCTCGCTGACTTCGACCATGCCGGTCACGAGCCAGATGGTGCGCTTGTCGGTATCGCCCTCCTTGAAGAGGGGGCGCCCCGCGGACAGCTTGCGGATGCTGACTTTCTTCGCGAGCGCGGCCAGGTTATCGCGCTTCAAGCCATCGAGGGGCGCGAGAGTCTTGAGCAGTTGAACGCTGGCTTCGCGCTCCTCAACCATGTCCACGGACCTGAATCAATGTGATGCGATACTCGTCTTTATTGCTGTTTTCATGGTAGCACAGGGCTTTGGTCGCATCGTAATGCCGTTCACGTTTTTGCATCCGTGGTGACCAGCGGCCAGCCGGAATCCGGCTGAAAACGGGGGCCGTAGCGGGTGGCCAGCTCCTCCAGCCGCGTCACGACCGAAGCGACACCGCGGCTGCGTGCGTACGCCAGCGGGCCGCCGCGGAAGGGGGCGAAGCCCGTCCCGAAAATGACGGCCGCATCGACGAGGTCGGGGTCCTCAACAACTCGCTCCCGCAGGCAGGCCACACACTCATTCACGAGGACGAGAATCAGTCTGTCGATGAGATCAGGTGGAGCAGACACGCCCGCCGCCGCGGGCTTTTGCGGCTTGCCGTCCTTCCAGACATAGAAGCCTTCGCCGCTCTTGCGGCCGAGCTTTCCCGCTGCCACGAGATCACGCAGCTTCGTCAGGTCGGGCACGGGACGACCGAGCTCGCGGGCCACGATTTCTCCGACGTCGGCAGCGACGTTGAGTCCGACGACATCCGCAAGCTCGATGGGACCCATCGGCATGCCGAAGTCCACGGCGGCCTTGTCGATGACGACCGGAGGTACTCCTTCCTGCGCTGCGAACATGGCCTCGTGCAGGTAAGGCATCAGCACGCGGTTGACAATAAACCCGGGAGCGCTCTTGCAGGGTACCGGGAGCTTGTCGAGCTTGCGCGCGAAAGCCGTGGCAGCCTGTGCAACCGCCGGGTCGGTGCCTTGCGCCTGCACGATCTCGATGAGTTGCATCTGAGCGACCGGGTTGAAGAAGTGCAGGCCGACCAGCTGCGCGGGCCGGGCCAGGCCCGCGGCGAGCGGCTCCAACATGATGCTCGAGGTGTTGGTCGCGAGCAGTGCCGTCGGTTTCATGCGGGGCTCGAGGCGCGCGTACAGATCTTTTTTCACCTCGAGCTTTTCGAAGATGGCCTCGATCACGACATCCGCCTGCGGCACGCCGGTCCCGTCGACATCAGCGCGCAGGCGCCCACTCGCTGCTGTAACCTTTGTTGGATCTCGCAGGCGCTTCTTGAACAGGTCCTGCGCGCGCTGCAAAGCGGGCTCGATCAATGCGAGGCTCTGGTCCTGGAGAGTGACCGTGAAGCCGCGTAAGGCGGACCAGGCCGCGATGTCGCCTCCCATCACGCCGGCGCCGACGACATGAACGTGTTTGATTTCGGCGGGACTTTTGCCTCCAAGCGCTTTGAGGCGATCCTGAAGGAGGAACACTCGCACGAGGTTGCGCGAGGTTTCGGTCGTGAAGAGATGCGCAATGGAGCGCGCTTCGCCTTCGAAGGCCTCCGTGCCCCGGGCACCAAACCGGGACCACAGGTCGATGATCGCGTAGGGAGCAGGGTAGTGGTCGCGCCGCGCCTTCGCTGCGACTTGCGCGAGCAGAGCGCGACGAATGAAGGGCCGGACCAGGCCCGAGCTCAACACCCGCTCGGCGAATGGAGCCCGTCGCGGGGGCGGTCGATGTGTAATGAGGTCGCGAGCAACGGCCTGCAGTTGCTCCGCGTCCGGGACGAGTTTGTCGACGAGGCCGAGGCGCAGGGCCTTGTCCGCGCGCACCGGCTTACCGGTGAGCATCATCTCCATCGCGGGGCGTACACCGGCAATGCGAACGGTACGCACGGTACCGCCGAAACCCGGATGAATTCCCAACAGCACCTCGGGCAATCCGAGGGATAAACGATCGTCGCCCACGGCAACACGGTAGCGGCACGCGAGTGCCAACTCCAGGCCGCCACCGAGGGCAAAGCCGTTGATCGCAGCTACGGTGGGACAGTCGAGTGCTTCGAGTCGGTCGAGCACCTGTTGCCCGGCGTGGATGAGGCGGTAGCCGCTTTCGGCGTCGGTGACACCGGTGAATTCCTTGATATCGGCGCCGGCTATGAATCCGCTTTTCTTGCCGGAGAGCACGACTATTCCGCGCGGTGGATTTTGCTGCAGGGGGCGGAGGATGCCGTCCAACTCGATGAGAACTCCGCTCGAGAGCACGTTCGCCGAGGTCCCGGGCTTGTCGAGTGTCAGCCAGAGGATGCCGTCGGCATCGGTAGCGG
>DAITMW010000372.1:0-6729 GCA_036834945.1 Steroidobacteraceae bacterium | reverse complement strand
GCCGCGAGCCGCCGCTCTGACTCAGCCACGTCGGGACGTCGTTTCAACAGGCTGGCGCCATCGCCTATAGCGATCGGTGCCTGCGGGAGAGGTGCTCGCTCACACTTGGCGGCAACCTCCGGCACACCCGCGGGTGGCTTTCCCAGCAACGCCGCCAGCTCGAACAGCGCGGATTGCCTCTGGCTCACCAAGGGTGCCAGGGACGCCCTCGCACGCTCCAAGGCCACCTGAGAACGATCCAGGTCGAGACTGGAAGCCGACCCGGCGTGCTGCTGGGCCTCTACCATACGAGCGCTGTTGGTTGCCAGACCGACGGATGATCTGACGACCTCGATCGCTTCCGCTGCCGTGCAGGCTGAGACGTATGCGTCAGTAACCGCGGCCGCAACACTGACCATTACGGCATTGCGAGCGAATACCTGTGCGGCCGCATCGGCGCGTGCGGCTTCGATGGAGCGCCTTACGCGGCCAAACAAGTCGAGTTGGTAGGAGATTTCCACCCCGCCTTGATAGGTCAGCTCATTCTTGGGAATGAACAGCGGTTGCTGGTTCTTGCCGTAGGTCGCGCCTGCCTGCAAGACGGTCGCTGGCAAAAGCGCCGTACGGGCCTCGGAAAGCACGGCCTCGGCAGCCTGTAGATTGGCGCTGGCCGCACGCAGATCGGTGTTGGCCGCGAACCCCTGCTCGACCAGGGCGTCCAGCTCCGGGCTCTGATAGAGATGCCACCACTGCTGGCGGGGCTCGGCGCCGGAGAGTGTCCCTGGGGCCGTTGTAACGAACGGATCGGTGGAGGATGCAGGGAGCGCCGGCGCATGGTAGTCGGGCCCTGCCGCGCAGCCGGCCAATGGAATGATCAACCCGAACAGCACTGCAGGCTTCAACATGTCGGCGCTCCTGCGAGGCTCGCGGCCCCCGGTTGATGGGCCCGGTGGTCCCTGGCCAACAGGTGATAGAACGTCGGCAGCACGAACAGCGTGAAGCCGGTACCGACCACCATTCCCATCACGACGACGACACCGATGGCGAAGCGACTCGCGGCGCCCGCACCGCCAGCGAGCAGCAGTGGAAGAAGTCCGGTCACCATCGCGGCCGTCGTCATCAGGATCGGGCGCATACGGACCGCCGCGGCCTCGAGAATGGCTGCGCGCCGGTCGAGTCCTTTTGCCTGCTGAATCTGGTTGGCGAAGGCCACCATCAGGATGCCGTGCTTGGAGATGAGGCCGATCAGCGTCACCAGTCCGATCTGGGTGTAGATGTTGAGCGTCGTGTAACCCAGGTACAGGGGCAGCAGAGCACCGCAGACAGCCAGTGGCACGGTGATCAGAATCACAATCGGATCGCGGAAGCTGCCGTACTGGGCCGCCAACACCAGGAAGATGACCACCAGCGCCAGGCCGAAGGAGATGGTCAGCCGGTTGCCCTCCATCACGTACTGACGGCTGTCAGCCGTCCAGTCGATCTGCATGCCCGGCGACAGCGGCTGCGCGCTCAGCAATCCCACAGCCTCCCCCATGGTCACACCCGGTCGCAGGACCGCTGACAGTGTCGCCGCGTTCATCTGGTTGAATTGCGGCAAGCGGTTGGGTTGAGGCCGGTTCTCGATATGAATGAGTGTGGACAGGGGAATCATCGCGCCCGAACCGGTACGCACGTAGTACCTGCCGAGATTCTCGGGGTTGAGCCGATCCGCCTCGCGGACCTGCGGAATCACCTCGTACGAGCGCTCGTAGTAGTTGAACCGGTTGACGTAGTTCTCGCCGACGAGGATCGCCAGGGTATCGGCGATCGCCTGCATGGAAACGCCCAGGTCCCCGGCCTTGGCCGTATCGATCGCCAGGTGCGCGGACGGACTGTCGAAAGCCAGATCGCTGTCCACAAAGGCAAACAGGCCACTGCGCCAGGCCGCCTGCTTCAAAGTCTCCATCTGCTGGTAGATGACCCTGAAATCGGCTGGCGAGCGCAACACCATCTGGAATGGCAGGCCGTTGCCGCTCGCGGCCGGGAGCGGCGTGGGTTGGAATGGAGTGATATAGGCTTCGTGTATGGAGCTCACGGCTCCGTACAACATGTTCTGGATGTCGTTGGCCGTGCGCTGTCTGGTGGCCCAGTCCTTCAACACGACGCCGCCGAAGGCGTTGTTCTGCCCGTCGGTGCCGTCCGAAAACCAACTGTTCTCGAACTCCTTCAAGGACTTGAATATCGCATCCACCTGCTGCGTCGCCCTCGATGTGTACTCCACGCTGGCGTACTGCGGTGCTCGCACGGTGGTGAAGACATAACCCTGATCCTCCTGCGGCGCAAGCTCCCGACGACTGCCGAAGAACAGGACCAGGATGGCCACCAGTATGGAGGCGGCGAGCAACAATATGACCGGACGATTCCTCAGCGTCGTCTCGACGGCACGACGGTAGGAATGCGCTAGCATTTCGAAGCGATGCTCCACCGCTTTGGCGAAACGGCCCTCGGCCGCCTTGGGCGCCAGCAGGCGTGAGCTCATCATCGGAGACAGCGTCAACGCAATCGCCCCCGAGACGACCACTGAGCCGGCCAGGGTGAACGCGAATTCGCGGAACAGGCTCCCCGTCAGGCCGCCCATGAAACCGATGGGTGCGTAGACCGCGGCCAACGTGATGGTCATGGCAATGATCGGGCCTACGATCTCGTGGGCGCCGATGAGCGCCGCATCCAGCGGAGAGCGTCCCTCTTCGATATGACGGTGGATGTTCTCCACAACCACGATCGCGTCATCGACGACCAGGCCGATGGCCAGCACCATGGCCAGCAAGGTCAGCAGGTTGATGGAAAAGCCGAAGGCCAACATCAGGGCACCGGTCCCAATGATGGACAACGGAATGGTGATCACGGGGATCACGACGGCGCGCATGGAGCCCAGAAACAGGAAGATGACAATCACGACGATGCCGATCGCCTCGAGCAGGGTGTGTTCCACCTCCCGGATCGCCGCGTCGACGAAATGACCGACATCGAAGGTGCTCTTCACTTCGAGACCCGGCGGAGCCGCCTTGCGGATCTCCGCGAGCCGGGCCATGGACGTCCGGACAATGTCCAGCGGATTGCCATCCGGGGTAGGCATGATGGCAATGGACACGACGCGCTCGCCGTCATCGCGCGATTGGGTGTTGTAGTTCTCGCCACCGAGCTCGATCGTCGCGACGTCCCTGAGACGAACCAGCCCGTCACGGCCCTTGCGGATGATCATGGCACGGAAATCTTCAACGTCGCGCAGGTCGGTCGAAGCGGTGATGTTGGTTAGAGTCCCGCCTCCGCGTAACTGCCCAGGCGCCGCCTGCACGTTGTTCGCGCGCAATGCCGCAGATACATCCCCCGCGGTCAATCCCCTCGCCGCCAGCTTGTCCGGATCGATCCAGACACGCATGGCCAGCGGTTGCCCTCCTCCAATGTTCGCCGCTGCGACTCCTGGTATGGAGGTCAACATCGGTTGTGCGACCCGCGTGACGAAGTCGGTGATTTCGGGGATGGTCAGTCGACTGCTCTTGAACGAGATGTATTGAACGCCGGAGGCGCCATCGGTGATCTTCGCGATGACCGGATCGAAGGCCCCCTGCGGCAGGCGATACTTGACCTGCTGGACTTTGGCCAGGACCTCCGCCATGGCGCGATCGATGTCCGCATTGAGGACGAGTTTGGCCTTGATCTGGCTATGGCCCTGGATGGAGGTGGAGGACAGGTAGTCGATACCGCTCGCGGTGGCAATGGATTGCGCGATCGGAGTGGTGACGAACCCCTGCATGACCTCCTGGGTAGCGCCCGGAAAGTCGGTGTCGATGGTGATGGTGGCACTTTGCAGGCTGGGGTATTGCTGGACGGAGAGCCCGAAAAACGCGGCCGTGCCGGCCAGCAGGATGGCCAGGCTCACCACGATAGCGAGTATGGGCTGACGGATGAAAAGATCGGTGAATCTCATGACAGTCACCGTGCCGTGGCTTCGGTCGTCGACACACTCACGGGGGCACCCGGTTGAACGCGGAGCTGTCCGTCCGCGATCACCACATCACCCGCGGCCAGCCCGCTTTCAACAACGACACGTGTCCCGACGTGCGCGCCGGTGGTGACCGGTGTGAGCTCGGCCTTCCCTTGACGAACCACGAAGACCGTATCTCCCGAGGCACTTGGGTTGATCGCCGTCGAAGGGACGACGATCGTGTCGGGCCGTGGAGGCAGTTGCACCGCCGCGGTTACGTACATGCCCGGTCGCAACAGCTCGTCCGGATTGGACAAGGTCGCCTGGACCGACACGTTGCGAGTATCCGAGCCCACCATCGGATCGATGGCGTTGATGCGCGCCTGGAAGGTCCGTCCGGGAAAGGCGTCACCGTGCACGCTGACCTGCCCTCCGACCGCCAATTTCGCAAGGTCCTGCTGCGGCAGGGTGAAATCGACATATAGCGGATCCAACGCGACCAGGCTTGCGATCGGGTCCCCCGCGTTGACGTACTGTCCCAGGTTGACACGCCGGATGCCGATGCTGCCCGAGAACGGCGCGCGAATGGTTTTCTGGTACAGGCGGGCGGCGGTCTGTTGGACGGTAGCCCGCGCCTGGTCGTACTGCGCCGTATGTTGCTGTAAGGTCAGGCGTGACTCGGCGCCCGTCGGCTTCAGCTCGTTGGAGCGATCGAATTGCAACCGGGCAAACTCCTCGGCCGCCACGGCTTGGGCGTGATCGGCGGCCTCCGGCTCGTCGTACAATCGCACCAGGGGCATGCCTTTCTGGATCCGGGCACCCGCCTCGAAGTGGATCTCGATCACCCGGCCGGGCACTTCCGGAGCGAGGATGACCTGCTGCACCGCTTCCAACGACCCCACCGCCTCCACCGACTGCGCCAGGCTCTCGGGGTGAACGGTGAATGCCATGACCTGAACGGGCCGCGCGCTGGCACCGCCTGCCGCATAGGCATTCGACATTCTCGCGGTGCGCCAGAGGAAAACTGCCGCGAACACGGCTGCTAGAATTATGGCCGTCAGCAGGAGTGAGCGGGAGCGGTTGGGCGCGCGGGGGGCGCCGTCGCCTGACACGGTATTCGAGGACATGTAACGCTCTCCTTCAGCATCTGCATCAGGGGAAGGGAGCGCGCGCTAGAGATCAGAAAACAATTGCCACGCGCATTCTTCCGACCCTGAGGGGTCTAAGATCGCGCCGTGGAAGGTCCCGCCTTCTGGGTGCGGGAGAGCCTCGACTCGTCTGGCGACGAGGGCAGGGATACCAACCTGCTCTTCTCTTTTCGGCTGGGCTTAGTCTAAGTCAAGACAAAACCGGAATTCAACCGGCTCACCGGCGCGGCGCGCGCGACGGTGAGCCGGATGGCTGCGGGGCGGTCAGCGCGCGGCGAGCGCGATGGCCGGCAGCTTCTCCTTGCGGATGAGCGAGTTGAAGGCGGCCAGGTCGTGGGTCTTGAGTTGGTTCCACTCACCCAGGTACTCGGTTGCCTTCTGCTGGAGCTCGTTGAACTCGGTGTACTGCGGCTGGTTGGGCGCGGTATCCCCGTGGCTGACCGCCTGGTTCAACGAGGCCAGCATGTTGTTGAGGCGGATCGGGAAGTTGAGGGGGTCCTCGTTGGCGACCGCCTTACGCTGGATGAGCTTGTCCTCGACGGTGGCGACTTTCTGCTCGAGCGAGTCGGCCGCCTGGGTGACTTGCGCCTCGTCCTTCTTGCCCTTGATGTCCTTGCGCACGGCCGTCAGCTTGTCGTGGAGGTTGCGGATCTCCAGGACGGCATCCTGCACTTGCTCGAGCTGGTCGTGGATGGACATGCGCAGGTCGAACTGTTTCTTCAGGTCCTGCACCGTGACCGTCAGACGCGGATCGGGCAGCAGATCGAACTCGCGGGTCTGGCTCTTGCCATCCACGGTCAGGCGTACTTTGTAATGGCCAGGTAGTGCGACCGGGCCATCGAGTGTGGCGCTCCACATTGCCGACTTCGGCACGCGCGTGGCCGCTTCGTACTTCATATCCCAAACGAAGCGGTTGAAGCCGGCGTTGGCGCTGACCTTGGGGACTTTCGCGGCCGGGCTGTCGTCGTCATCGTCGCCTTTCTCGTCGTCGTCAGCCTTCCTCGCAACCGGGAAGGTGCGGATGACCTTGTCGTTGGCATCGAGGAATTCCAACTTCACACGGGATGGCGCTTCCTTGTGCGAAGACTTTTTGTCCTTGTCGGCGGGCTTGGCGTCATCGTCCGGCTTCTCGGCCTTCTCGGCGGCACCGCTCTTCAGGTAGTAGCTGACCAGGACACCCGCAGGCGGGTTGGCGCCGCTGGGGCCTCCGGTCATGTCGCCGCGGCCCGAATATTGAATCCGCAAGGTTGCGCGCGGGCTGAACAGATGCGCGTCCTGGTTGCGGATCTCATCCGACCATTGGCGCACCGGACTCAGGTCGTCCAGGATCCAGAACGACCGCCCGTGGGTTGCGACGGCCAGATCGTTGGCATGAACGACCAGATCGTGCACCGGGGTTCGCGGCAGGTTGAGCTGCAGCGGCTGCCAATGCGCACCGTCGTTGAAGGAAACGAACACACCGTTTTCAGTCCCGGCATACAACAGGCCGGCCTTGTCGGGATCGGCGCGAACGACGTGCACGTAGGCATCGGCCGGGATTCCGTCCGTGATCGGAACCCATGTCTTGCCGAAATCATCGGTCCGGAACGCGTAGGGACGTAAATCGTCGAGGCGGTGACAATCCACCGCGATATAGGC